>DKEG01000066.1 GCA_002452095.1 Bacteroidales bacterium UBA6828
TCGTTTGCCATAGTGGAATAGTCAATACCCGAGACACACAATGTACCAAGGTAATAGACGCCATAGAGCGCAAGCCCCGAGACGATAAGTTGCCCGATATTCGCCGCCACAAAACGGTAGGAGTTGAGACCTGCACGCTCGATAGAGTCGTTGGTCATCACCGCACCGAGAGACGAATAAGGGATATTGACGATAGCATAGATGACACGGAGCATGACAAACGTTACCAACACGTAGGCTATCTGCGCATTGCCCGTGAACGACGGTCCCCAGAAAGCGAGAAGAGCGCAAAGCGCAAAAGGAACGGCACCGAAGAGAATGAACGGACGGAACTTGCCCCAACGGGTATTGGTACGATCCGCCCAGATACCGACGATAGGATCCATAACGGCATCCATAATCGTACCGAGGATAGCGATAGAAGTTGCCCAACCGATACTGATACCCGCCACGTCGGTGTAGTAGAAAATCAACCAGAAATTGACCATATCCCACACAAAGTGGGAGGCGGTGTCGCCAAGGCTGTAGCCTAATTTTTCTTTGACGGAGAGGTGCATTTTTTTTGGGGGGGACTTTAGAGGTTCTAGAAAATCTAGTAGAACTAGTGGGATCTAGGATTTATTTTGGGGATTATTTGTTTTCTTTATAGACACGGATGTAATCCACGTACATCTTGACGGGGGTGCCATCGGCGGGAAGGGCGGTGATTTGGCGGAAGTTGGGGTCGTCCGCCGTAACGATTTCGGGGTACTTGGGGGTAGTTGGCAAGCCCGTGAAATAGCCGCCGACTGCGAGGTTCAGCACGAGGTAGAAAGGCTTGTTGAAGTAATGTCCGGGCTCGTTGATGTCTTTGTTGCGGAGCGAGAGGGCGAAATAGGGGGCGACATCGGGGTATTGGTCGAGGTCGAGATACATAGCGAGGGTGTCCGCCGTCCAGATGACCGTAAAGAGATGGAAATCGCCCTGGACAGGGTATGGGGCTTCGCAGACACCCGTTTTGTTGGAGTACTTGCCGTTGTTGAAGGCTTCGCCCCAGTGGGCTGCGCCATTGAGATAGCGGTCTTGGAGTCCTTTGCTGATGCCGTCTTTGTGTCCCATCTCGACAATGTCGATTTCTCCGCAGCGAGGCCAAACACAGCGTCCCTGGCGGGCGAGTTCGGCTGCGCGGGTGTCCACGTCGTCATTGTTGCCGAGGTCGGTAGCAAGGTCGTTGCCGAGCATCCAGAAAGCAGGCCAGATACCGTTGGCGGTGTGGGGGAAAGCGATGCGGGCTTCGATTTTGCCATATTGAACTGTCACCTTGTCCTGCGTATTCATACGCACCGAAGTGGCAGGACGATTGCGGTAGTCCTCACGCTTGGCGTTTAGCACGAGGCAGGACTCGCCCGTTACAGGGTGCCGCTCGATAGTGGCATTGCGGGGGGTATAGTACTGCATCTCCGCATTGCCTCCGCCGCGGGCGTTGTCCTCGATGTTCCAGTAGGCGGTGTTGATGGTGTCGGCATCGAAATTGTCCTCCCAGACGAGGGTGTGGGTGTCTTTGGGTGTACACGATGACAGGAATACAATGAACAAAGAACAAAAAACCAAGGACGAATATGTGCGTGTGTATTGCATATTATTTACTTTTTGCTCCGTTTAAGGGCGTTATAATTCTCCATTAAAGATCATTAAAGAACCATTAAAATTCTCCGTTAATTGACGTTAATTATTCGTTAATTTTCTCACCGAGGAGGTTGTACTCGGAACCATTGTAGAAGATATGGATTTCGCCGTTGCGGAGGACTTTGCGAGCCGGGTCTTTTACAGAAGGATTCTGAATACCCGTGGCATCCTCTATCGGTTCGGAAGCAACCTTTGATTGGAATGTCTCGCCGACATCGCCACGCTGATAGATACGCAGATAGTCCACATACATCTTGCGCGGACCGCCAGCCAGAGCGGTGATGCCGTTGATGTCCCATATACCCGGGAAGTTACCGCCGATGGCGAGGTTGAAGATGATGAAGTTAGG
The DNA here is from genome assembly GCA_002452095.1 of Bacteroidales bacterium UBA6828. Taxonomy (GTDB): domain Bacteria; phylum Bacteroidota; class Bacteroidia; order Bacteroidales; family Paludibacteraceae; genus Colicola. The sequence continues at coordinate 2,015 of DKEG01000066.1, forward strand.
GCGGCTCCATATCAGTTGGCGGTTGTAATCATCGTTTTCGTCGGGTTCCAACTTGGCGGAGAAATACGGTTTGGCATCGGGATAGATGTCCTTGTCCACGAACATCTCCACGGAGGTGGGTGTCCACTCGCAGGAGACAGTATGGAAGCCGTCCTCCACGGAATAGTCGTAGGTAACGGATTTTGCATCGCTCCACACTGCATCCCAACGGGAACCCACGTGCATAGCCCCATTGAAATAGCGGTCCTGCGTGCCTGCCTTGATACCGTCCTGGTGCCCGAGTTCGATGATATCCAACTCACCGCAACGCGGCCAGCCGACCTCGCTATAGTTGTTGCCCATCATCCAAAACGCCGGCCACAAGCCGTTGGCTGTCTGCGGGAAACGGATACGCGCCTCCACCTTGCCATAGGTAAAGAAGACCTTGCCGAGGGTGTTCACACGCCCTGATGTGCAGGTCTTGCCCAGGTAGTTCTCTTTGGTGGCGGTGAGAATGAGGCAGTGCTTGCCCGTGGTGGGTTCCACACCAAGGCTGACCCCTTTCTCGCAATAGTACTGCAACTCGTTGTTGCCGCCGCCGTCGCCGTTCACCTCTATATTGAACGCATCCGAGTTGAGCGATGCGCCCGTGAAATCCATATTCCAAACGAGTTGATAGTCACCCGCAGCACTCGCATTATCGGCTGATGTGCTTGCGTTGGCACCCAACGCAAGCATCAGCACTAAACCAATCAACAAAACCTTTTTCATATCTTCTATCTTCATATTTCTTTATTTACACATAAACCAATGCAGCAATGCGTTGCCCGATTGGTTGGTTATTCTCAGCACATGTTCCCCCGCCGCCACAGGCATCGCCACTGACATCGTATGCCACTCATCGTCTTGCGTGCGGGGCAACTCTATGGTATAGTCCTGCCCGTCCAACGACACCTGCAAAGTTGTCTTCATATATGCCCGATAGCATACAGAAAACTGTTTGCACACTTTGGGTACAGATATATGATATTCGGCATACTGCCCCGATATGATCTGCATATACAGCGAGCCGTAAGCATCCCCGCGCGGGTAGAAATGCGGCGAAGCCACAGGCTCTGTGTCTGCCCATGTACTGATGTCTGCACACGTGTTCGCCAACACCGGATTGGTGGCTTCTATGTACTCTCCGGAGAACGATGACAGCCCCGTATATACCAGCCCCTGCTCTGACAAACCAACCGGCTCTTCGTCCGTAACCAACTGGTTGAAAGGCATCTTATTGAGCAGCCCATTGCCCCTCACCAAGAACCATGCATACCGTTCCACACGCGGGTCTTTCTCCATCATCAGCACTGCCTCCGACATATAGTTAATCTGTGCCATAGCCGATGACACCGACTGCTCCCATGCGCAAAACTCCGTCATCCATACAGGCTTGCCATACTTGTCAAAGAGGTCTATAAACGATTTCATCGCCCCCGCACTGCCCATATAGCAATGCAAAGAGATGGCACACACATCGTCTATCGACACCCCCGGTTGCGCAAAGAACTCGTCCAACCATTTCACAGGGTCGGAATACCCTGCCAATGTGCCGTAGTTCATAGCGGGCGACACTATATTCAATCCCAGTCCGCGGGCAAAAGCCACCAACTCGCCCCAGCCTTCCGCCGCCTCTTGCGGGGTCATATTCGCCTGGTCGGTCAGGTTGGGTTCGTTGTATGCCAGCAGGTACTTGCACTCGGGGTGCGCCTGCACGTAGGCAGTTATCGCCTCTTTGTTGTACGCCTTGTTCCACGCCATCGGACAGAAATCCATACCCGTCTCGTCAAACGATGTCAGTGCCGTTCCCGTCAGCGCAGGTCCCCAGTTGTAGCCCCACGACACGGCGGGTGCCAACAGATACACATCCTCTTTCATAAAGGGCGAACCAAAGCCCACACCGCGTTTCATACTCTTGCCCACACGCACCAGCGAGCGCGACAGGCTCATATTGGGCGACACGGAATCCACAGTCTCTGCACCGCGCACAATCACCACGCACTCTGCCGACGCCTTGCCTACCCTTGCCACAACCTTGGTTTGCCCCTCGCTGCGCCCCGTGACGATACCATTGAACACCGTAGCCACCACAGTATCTTCCGCCAGCCACATCACATCTGCTGCCAAGGCGACAGGACTGACCGACACCGTCAGCATACACGGCTCACCCACCTGCAACTGCACCACCTGCGGCGACACACGCAGTTCCTCCACCTCTGTCTCATGCGTACAGGCGCAAAACGATACTGCCAACGCACACAGCCCTATTATCCAACGGCGCATCATAGTTAATTCACGAACTGCTTCTCATACACCCGCACCCAGTCCACTTTCATCAGTATCGGCGAGGCGAATATATCATTATCAATGCTTCCACCCATACTTCCGCCCAAAGCAAGGTTCAGTATAATGTAGAACTTATTATTATAGTCCGACTGGTTGAAGAACGGCCACTGCTCTATGTCGCGGGTATCCGTCGGCTCCATAATAGTGGCAGACTCCTTGCCGTCCACATAGAACCGCAGCACATCGCGCCCGTATTGGTAATACTCCAGCCACTCCAAGCCATACACGTGCCACGAGCCCTCGACTTCCACTCCGGTCAACTGACTATGCCAGTTATTCCCAAGCAACCCGTTCTTTGCCTGCGTATGAACGGCAAACGACACCATTGTCGGGTTCGACCCCACATGCTCCATAATATCTATCTCCCCGCACGAAGGCCAACCGCTTTTTGTACCCAGCATCCAGAACGCCGGCCACGTGCCGCGCCCCGAAGGCAGCCATATACGTGCCTCGGCTTTGCAGTATGCAAACTGGTTCTTGCCCTTGGTATTGATACGCGCCGATGTATATTCCTTGCCCAAATAGTTCTCTTTCCGAGCCTCTATCACGAGGCTTCCATCCTCTACACGCAGGTTCTCGGAGCGAGCGGTATAGTACTGCTTCTCACCGTTGCCGCCACCGCCGCCGGTTACCTCTATATTCCACTGCGTGGTATCCAATGCCGTTCCCTCGAACTCGTCCGACCATACCAGCACATACTCCCCGCGATAACTGCCGCCCGGCTGTATCACTGTAACCACGCACTGCGCTTCACCCTCGTCGCAGGTAGCCGTTATCGTTGTGCGCCCGTCGTTCACACCCGTTACCAATCCGTTCTGGTCCACACTCGCCACTGCGGGGTTTGCCGATGCCCATACCAACTGACTATGCTCTCCTTGCACGCTCAGTTGCAGTGTCTTTTTCACCTCTATCTGCCGGCTGCTCACATTCATCGGCAGTTGCGGCTTGCTCACCACATACACCATACATTCCGCCGACACCTTTCCTATGGTCGCACTCACTACCGCCGCACCCTTGCTGCGAGCCTTTACAATGCCATTCCACACCGTAGCCACCGTGGTGTCCGTCGATGCCCACACCACAGCCTCGTCTGTCCCCTGTATCATCGGGTCTATCATCGCTGTCTGCCCCACGGTCAGCGTCAATGTAGCAGGCTCCAGCGAAATGCTGACCTCATTCGTCCGGCACGACACCAATAGTGCCACCAACACCAATATACCAAAATATACTCTTTTCATGTCTCTTTGTTTATAGTCCAAGTAGGGGACAACCAAGCCCCTACAAGGAAATCCTATGCGGATTTATTTCGCTTTCTTGTAGATGAAGCAAGCATCAAACTGCAACTGCGTACCCGACACGCCACCACTCAAGATAGACAGCACATTGATACTAGCGGTGTTGTTTGTACTATATACCAAACCTTGTTTGGTGAAATAACTCAGCGGGATTTCAATCTCGCCCCAATCACCATTGCGGGTGAAATCGGTATAAGCAGGATACGTTGCACCATTATCATTGAAAGCCGCAGTACCAATACATACTGCACCTTTGGTATTATTAGCACCATTCAGGATAAGCAGATGCGATGCGTTGTCGGTGGACTTCATAGCAATATGGAAATAGTAGTCATCCGGAGCGTCCATGATAGCCGCCAACTTGTTGAGATCGTTCATTGCCTCTGTTTGCTCAGCCTCTTTGCCTGCAGGAGTTGGATTAGTACCTCCCCAACCGCAAGAGTAACCCATACCGGACCAACCTACACTTGTAACCGTCATTGATACCCAGCCTTCACCGGTTACACCGTAGAAGTTCTTGCCCTGTGTAGCACCTGCTGCGTAAGTACTTTCCCATACATACAAGTTCTTGCTACCTGTCTGGTCGCCAGTATTCTGTGAGAAACTTGCAATCATCTTGCCACCAATTTGGGTCACCTCTTTCTCGCCCAATTGGATAACAAAGTAATCGCTACCCTGCAGCGACACATGGTTAATCTGCTCATCACCACCCGTCGGGTCGGTAACTTTCACAGCACAAACAGCCTCAACATCGCCGACAGCGGCCTTGATGTTAGCAGAACCTTTTGCTACTGCAGTAACCACACCGTCTTTCACGGTAGCCACAGCCTCGTTGTCAGACGACCATACCAATTCCGATGCCTTGTCTGCGGGCTCCACGGTAGCCTTCAGTGTCTCGCTGCTACCTTTTACCAGACTCAAAGAAGGTTTATCCAAAGTAACCACGGTCTGCCCCTCCTCGAATACCGTTACAGAGCACATACCCGTTTTGCCGCCTGCCGTAGCGGTGATATACGCCTCACCTTTGGCTACTGCCGTAACCAAACCTTTGTCATCCACCGTAGCAACGACGGGATTGGAAGATGCCCATGTTACCGTACCGGCACCTTCGGGAGTAACCGTTGCAGTAAGTTGCTTGGTGTCATTGACTTTGATAGTAGCCACTGCGGGGTCTATTACCACTTTTTCTACTGTAACTTCATTGGTGTCCGGGTTACATGCTACCAATGACAACATGGCAATCGCCAATGCGAATAATTTGTTTGTTTTCATAACATGATACATTAAAAGTTAATTGTTAATTTTTATCTATTTCTTTGTCGTTTCCGCTTCGTTTTACCCTCGTGTCAAACAGCAAGGGATAAGCAACCCATAAGCAAGGGATACGCTACCCTTATGCCACTCATTTCATATAACGAAATTAATGATTAATTCGTGGTTAATTACATGTTCTTTTACAATTAACGGTTCATTAACGGCAATTAACGGAGGTTTTAATGGTCCTTTAATGGCTTTAATGGAGTCCCTCAAATACCACATTAGCGGCTCGTTAATGGAGCAATCGTACATCGTAAATTCGTAAATCGTACACGGCTTAGTACCCGTGGTTCTGTTCCAACTCCGGATCCAAGGTTATCTCGTCATACGGAATAGGGAATATCTCATGTTTGCCCTCCTCAAACGTAGCCAGATGCCCGCGCACCTCCTCACTTTCCGTAGCCTGATAGGCCTCGATATGTGCCTTTGTGCCACCCCAACGGACAAGGTCAAACCACCTGTGTCCTTCCATAGCCAACTCCATACGACGCTCATGGCGCAACGCCTGCTCTGTGGTAGGCATTATCGAATCCGCCCCGTTCAGACTAATCTTGTAGGTTCCCACTTCGCCCAAGCCAACACGCGCACGCACCTTGTTGATGTATGTCTTTGCCGCACCCTCGTCCCCGGTACCCAAACAAGCCTCCGCATACATCAGCAGCACATCGGCATAGCGTATCTGCTTGTTGTTGATAGGACCGCGGCTGGCATGCAGTGCCCACTGACCGTACCCCCCACCTACTTCCTTGTCCTCATCATACATAGCGTATTTGCGGTTCAGCAGCGGACTGCCCAAATATACCTCTTCCACCTTGTTGTCCATCTGTGCCTCCGACGGGTTGAGTATGGTTACATCACGGCGCGGGTCTCCCTGTTCGTACTCGTTGTACAGGTTCCACGTTGGGTGATTGAAGCCCCAGCCTCCGCCTATCTTGCTCGAGCGCGAGCGCATCAGAATAGGAGTAAACGAACCTGCTGTATAACCGTTACCCTCACCGTAATCGCCCCATGCTACCTCGGCATACTGAATCTCAAATACCGACTCGATATTGTTCTCGCCTGCCAATGTAAAGTTGTCTTTGTACTTACCCGACAACGCATAGTCGCCGCTCGTGATGACAGAGTCGCCCCATGCCTTCGCTGCGGTATAGCAATCGGCAGCATTCTGGCTGATTTGCTTGTTCCAATACGGAGAAGCCATATACAGATACGTCTTCAGCAGCATAGCCTGTGCCGCACCCTTGGTAGCACGCCCCAACTGGGTAGCGTCACCTTTCTTGGAGGTACGGGTGGTGTCGTCCACAAATGTATTGACCGACCACAGATACGTGTTCGCTTGCTTCAAATCGCTTACTATGAGGTTGAACACTTCCTCCACCGAGGCACGCGGACGCAACCAGTCTTTCTCGGAATCAATTACCGCAGTGGTAACAGGCACACCGCCATATACACGCAGCAGGCGGAAATAGTAGTATGCACGCAGATAGTATGCCTCGCCCAACAGACGCTCCTTCAGCGATGCCGTGAATACGGTATCCGTCTGCATCTCCGGGATATATTGCAACGCCATATTGCAACGGCCTATACCTTGGTATTGCGCACGGTAGAAATCACGCAGCAGACCATTAGACGAGATGGTCTTCCAGTTCTCCATATCATATACGTCTGCCATATCGTTGGTATTCTGACCGCCTTTCAGGGCATCGTCCGACACTACATCACCGATAAACCACTCCGGGTAGTAGGTATCGTTATATTCCCACATCAATGGCACATAGCAAGCCGTTACGTTCTGAATGGCTGCCTCTTTCGATGTATAGAAATCGCTTAACAATGTAACACCCGGTTCGGGAGCAGTCAGCCAGTCTTTGCAACCCGTCAGCAACGCACCGCAAGCCAATGCCAATGTTATTATCTGTATCTTCTTCATAATCCTATACCTTTTAATCTATTAGTAATCCGTCTTTACTCTTTGTTCCTTTATCCTTATTCCTGCATCAGAACGTTGCATTCAGACCAAACGTGAATGTACGGCTCTGCGGATAGTTGCCGTAGTCCACACCGCTGCCCACTTCGGGGTCATAGCCCGAGTACTTGGTAAGGGTGAACAGGTTGCTTGCCGTAACATAGAAGCGCAAACGGCTGCACAGGAATTTCTCGGTTACTTTCTTGGGCAACGTATAGCCTATCTGTATGTTCTTCAGACGGAAGTAACTGCCGTCCTCAACGAAACGACTGGAGTTCTCTTTGTTCATCGGACTGCCAAGCGGGTTAGGAATAGTACCGTTCCTGTTCTCCATCTCTGTCCATTGGATGCCTTTCTGCAACATAGACTTACGCACCAAGTCCGAGTAGCCAATCCACACGTTGTCTGCCATATAACTTGCCAAAGTACAATCATCACCAGCACCTTCTGTACGCAGACGAAGTGCATTGTATATCTGGTTGCCGTAAACCCCTTGGAAGAACAACTGCACGTCCACACCGTAGAACTCGGCACCCATATTAAGACCATAAGTCAGTTTCGGGAACGGATTGCCTATACATACCTGGTCGTTGGCATCTATCTTGCCATCGTTGTTCACATCCTTGTACTTGGCATCGCCTGCGTGTACGCCTATCGTCTCTTTGGTATAAGAATGCAGGTGGCTCAGGGCTTCCTCGTCCGACTGATAGATGCCCTCATACTCATAGCCCCAGAACGAATTGAGTGCCATACCCACATCGGTCTTGGTTCGGTCTCCCCACAAAGGCGAACCACCATTAAGAGCCGTCAGTTCGTTGTGGATATAACTGATATTGCCACCTATGTTATAGTGTACCTTACCCACTTGGTTTTCGTGATTGAGAGAAATCTCCACACCTTGGTTGCGGATATTACCCACATTCTTCACCAATGAGTACATATTACCCACGTGTGCGGGAGCATTCACATACAGGAGTGCGTCCTTGGTATCACGCAGGAAGTAATCCACCGTACCGCTCAACTTGCCGTTCCAGAAAGCGAAGTCCACACCTGCGTCCCACTGCTGGTTGGTTTCCCACTTGCCATCGGTATTGACCAAGGTCAGCACGGCTGCACCATTCTGTATAGTCTGTGAGGTTCCTAACGGGTAGCCCACAAACACATTTGCAGATGAGAACATGGATTGCACAAACGACCCCGAAGGAATACCGTCGTTACCTACCTGACCAAAGCCGGCACGCAGTTTGAGATTGTCAAGCCACTCCACCTCTTTGAGCCAACTCTCCTCACTCATACGCCAAGCCAACGCTACCGACGGGAAATAGCCCCACGGGTTTTTGCTGAAGCGGGAAGAAGCATCTGCACGAAAGTTAGCCGTAACCATATAGCGGTCGCCATACGAATAGAACACACGTCCCAAGAACGATATACGGCGGATACGCGACACAGCGTCCGAGGAATAGGTTTGGTCTTCGGTAGCATTGTTCAGATACCAGTTGCTCTCAATAGGGTTAAGGATTTGGGCACCCGAACCTCCGATACTGTATGTGTTGTACTCCTGCCATGTCTGACCTGCCATTACGGAGAAATTATGCCTGCCTATCTTCTTGGCATAGGTGATGGTAGTCTCCTCTTGCAACGAGCAGTAGCGTGCCATAGAGGATGAGATATAGTTCTTATCCGAGTAGTTATAGGATGTATAGGTATTCGGATAGGTAAAGTTGCGTGTACGGTTCAGCGTATAGTCCATAGAGAAACTCGGGCGAATGGTAAGACCGTCAATGGGTTTAATCTCCAAATAAATATCCCCTATCGCACGCTCATTCTTGGACGATGGTTCGGTATTGTACACCATCAGGAAAGGATTGGTAACGTTCTTGAAGTTGCTGGACGCGGCATAGTGTCCCGATATGTCATCGCCGTCCACATTGGTGCTACCCTCCGGGTAATACGTGGGGTCCCATGGAGCCATAGCCAACGCAGCCGAGATGACAGATGCTCCTGCCGATGAACTGTTGTTCATTGCATTACGCCCCGACGATGCCATAAAACTGAGGTGCTCACCTACTTTGAGCCACTTGCGAATCTCGTAGTCAGAGTTAAGACGTATGGTGAAACGCTGATAGTTACTACCTATGATAGTACCTTCCTGACCAAAGTAATTGGCAGAGAGTGCATAATGTCCTTTATCGTTACCACCATCCACACTCAGATTGTAGTTGTGCATAAAGGCATTCTTCTTGAATACCTCGTCCTGCCAATCAGTCTCTTGTATCGCATAGTCAAAGTTAGTGGGAAAGTACTTTGAATCACCCAGATTATAGACGGTCATCCATTCTGCAAAGCCGTCATTCAAGTAGTCTGCCAACTGCGAAGCACCATTCTTCATGGCATCAATACGCAACTTGGTAAGTGCCATATCCTTACTGCCAAGGAGGTCGAGTTTCTTCCAACGGTTCTGGAAACCCCAGTAGGCATCAAAAGAGATATTAGCCTTACCCGAACCGCCGGACTTGGTAGTAACGAGGATAACGCCGTTAGCACCACGCGAACCATATATGGCAGTAGCGGAAGCGTCTTTGAGTATCTCCATCGATTGTATGTCGTTGGGTGCGAGGAAGGAGATGTCGCTCGTAATCACACCATCGACCACGTACAGAGGGTCGTTACCACCGATAGCCGAACCGATACCGCGAATGCGGATAGTGGCCGCCTCACCGGGCTGACCGGAGTTGGTAGTAACCGTAACGCCCGCTGCACGCCCTTGAAGTGCCTGGTCGAGACCGGAAACCGGGGCTTTCATCAGTTCATCGGCTTTCACAGAAGTAACCGCGCCTGTGAGGTCGGACTTTTTCATCGTACCATAACCGATAGCGACGACCTCCTCGAGCATCACGTTGTCGGGCTTGAGGGTAATGCGCATAGGGGTAGCGGTGGCTTTTACCTCTTGGGATTTGTAGCCCATATAAGATATAAGCAACACGTCTCCGCTCTTGGCTTGGAGGGAGAAATTTCCGTCGAAATCAGTAATGGTACCATTGGTGGTACCCTTTACCATCACATTGGCACCGATAACAGGATCGGGTTCGCCCTCTGCCATCACCACACCGGTAACGGTAAGCGACTGCGCCCACAGACTACATGGTAGTAGTATCGCTATTAGTGCGAATAGTACGGGGGGGGTAAATCTAAGCATCTTCGTATTAAATTTAACGCTATAGTTCATATACTCAAAATCAAATAAGGTTCGTTTTGAAAAGCGGTGCAAAAGTACAGCATATTTAACAAGGGAACAAATTTTGAAAATATGTTTTATAACATAAATCGTATCTCAACGGACAAAACAACACTACTACACACAAATTATAACAAACTGATAATATGCAATATAGAACAATACATCAATTTCACAATGATGATTAACACATAGCAAATGACATGTGTATTCGTGTAGTAGAACAAAGAGAAAGAAACCGGAATATACAGACATAAACACTGCTCCCTCGCAAGTATGAGAACTTGCGAGGGAGCAGTGTTTTAGTTGAGAGTTGAGGGTTTAGAGTTGAGGGTTTAGTGTTTAGAGATTAGAGATTAGCAACTCTCGAACTGGCGGAGGAAACGGACATCGTTCTCCGAGAAGAGACGCAGGTCTTTGACGCGATATTTCAGGTTGGTAATACGCTCCACCCCCATACCGAACGCATAGCCGGTATAGACTTTGGAATCAATACCACACGACTCAAGCACATTCGGGTCGACCATACCGCAGCCGAGGATTTCGACCCAGCCGGTACCTTTGCAGAACGAACAGCCCTTGCCGCCACAGAGGTCGCAGGAGATATCCATCTCGGCAGAAGGCTCCGTAAACGGAAAATAAGACGGGCGCAAACGTATCTTGGTATCAGCACCGAACATCTCCTTGGCAAAATAGAGCAACACCTCGCGCAAGTCGGCAAACGATACATTCTTGTCCACATAGAGCCCCTCTACCTGATGGAAGAAACAATGCGCACGCGCAGAAATCGCCTCGTTGCGATAGACGCGACCGGGGCAGAGAACACGGATAGGCGGTTTCTGAGTGGTCATCACGCGGGTCTGCACACTACTGGTATGCGAGCGGAGCAGCACATCGGTGGGCTTCTGCACACCGATTTCTTTCTCTATAAAGAACGTATCCTGCATATCGCGGGCGGGGTGCTCCGGCGGGAAATTGAGCATTCCATATACATGCTTGTCGTCCTCCACTTCGGGTCCCTCTGCGACCGTAAAACCGATACGAGAGAATATGTCTATAATTTCCTCGCGCACCAATGAAAGCGGGTGGCGCGTTCCCAACTCAATAGGATCGGGCGTACGAGTGAGGTCTAGTTTATCCTGCTGTACGCGGGCGGTTTCAAATTGCTCGCGCATCTCGTTGATACGTGCTTCCGCCTGCCGGCGCAGTAGGTTGAGTGCCTGCCCGAGTTCTTTCTTCTCCTCCTTAGGCACCTCGCGGAACTCGTTGAACAGTTCGGTAATCTCGCCTTTCTTACTGAGATACTTGATACGCAGTGCTTCCAATTCCTCGGCATTAGCCGCTTTCATATTGCCCACCTGCTCCAACAGGCTCTGTATGCGTTCTTTCATTGACATAATAACACCATTTTATAAAAAAGCGCACAAAATTACGACTTTATTTTGATATACGCAAACTACCCCGGCATACGCAGCAAGAAAAAGGGAAGAAAAGCAGTGGCGGCTGAGAGTGGCGCGTGCTTCGGACACAATGGTATTGTGCGCCACTATCATCCGAAAGGGCTTATTCTATCGGGATTGACGGCTGAATAACCTATGAATCACCTAAGAATCACCTAAGGATAACCTAAGAATAACCTATGCTTGTTACCCGGAAATAAAACGGAGAACAGGCTAACAAAAAAAAGCAGCCTAACCGGCTGCAACGGAAACGCAAAGCGGCTGACAGTCCATT
>DKEG01000068.1:0-13959 GCA_002452095.1 Bacteroidales bacterium UBA6828
GGTACCCCGACAAGAAGGAACTAATTGTATCTATGCGACCCATTACAATATGACCGATATTTTTGCACTTCCAAGTTGAACTTGCCCAATACCGACAACCCGCGCACGGTATCGGTAGAGGGTGATGCTACGTACACAGCCGAGTTTGCGATTGACCAACATACTATTACCACCAACGCACAGAATGGCAATGTGAGCGGTGGCGGTACATACGACTATGGCACTGCTATCACGCTGACGGCAACCGCCGATGAGCATTACCATTTCACCCGCTGGGCAGACGGCAATACCGACAACCCGCGTACAGTAACGGTAGAGGGCGACGTAACTTACACGGCCGAGTTCAAGCCCAATCCATACACTATCACCGTTTCCGCAGGTGAACACGGTAATGTGAGCGGCGCAGGTACATTCGACTATGGCACTACTGCCACACTGACAGCCACCGCCGACGAGCATTACCATTTCACCCGCTGGACTGACGGCAATACCGATAACCCACGCACGGTATCGGTAGAGGGTGATGCTACCTACACGGCAGAGTTCGCTATTGACCAACACTCCATTACCGTCACTTGCGACCCGCAGCAAGGTGTGGTAACAGGCGCCGGCATATATGACTACGGCACACAGGTTACTTTGACCGCCACCGCCAACAAGGGCTACGAGTTCTCGCAGTGGAGCAATGGTGCGAACTACAATCCGTACTTGTTCACTGCCACCGAAGACCTCACCCTTGAGGCGCAGTTCGTCCCCACCACTGCCGTGGAGAACGTATCTGCCGATAGCGATACCACTGTCCGCAAAGTCTTCCGCGACGGACAAGTCCTTATCCTCCGTGGTGGCAAGACCTACACCACCACCGGCGTAGAAGTGAAGTAAGACCTCCCCAAACCTCTCCTTAGGAAGGAGAGACACAATAGATAGATGGATAGAGAAAGGGGAAGGGGCTGCTCACACGTTTGGGCAGCCCCTTTCTGATGTCGTTTTCGTAAATTATACCGTATGGTCGCGGACGCTCTGCGGGGTTTCTATGAGCCCTGTGGGCGAAATGGGGTGCTCTCGCCTGTGGTTGGTGTGGCACAAACGGCTCCTTTATATTTTTCCTTATTCGGCTTATTTGCTCTATCCCCTAATCTCTAATCTCCATATTGTTTCTTAGCAAGGCGATACCATCGCCCGCTCTATGCTTTTCCAACACATACATAAAAAAAACAGTTTTGCCATACCTGTTGATACCATCATATTGAATATAAATGCATTAAGTTTGCACATATCAAATGTTTATCGTAACTTTGCAGCGATAAAAAATGGAAATTTTATAAAAGCAAACAAACTGAAAAATAGAGGAGATATCTTTATGAACGGAATAATCCTATATCAATCGAAATATGGTGCTACCAAAAGGTACGCCGATTGGCTCTCGGAAGAAACAGGGTTTCAGTGTATAGAAACAAGAAAAGCGGATATCAACGAAATTCTTAAGTATGACACTGTTATCTTAGGCGGAGGCATCTATGCTTCCGGTATTGCCGGATTATCGTTTCTGAAGAAGAATATCCGTAAATTAGCAGGTAAAAAAATCATTGTGTTTTGTTGTGGCGCATCTCCCTATGAAGAAAATGCGTTCCGGCAAATCAGAGAGCATAATTTGAAAGATAACTTGTCCGGTCTTCCTCTCTTTTATTGCCGTGGAGCGTGGAATATGGATGCCATGACTTTCGGGGACAGAACATTATGCAAATTACTCAGAAGGGCGACTGCAAAGAAAGATCCGACCGATTACGAAGTATGGGAAAAAGCATTGATGGCAGCAGGGGATGATAAATGCGACTGGACTGACAAGAAATACATCGAACCGATACTGGAATATATCAAGCACTAAATTCTTGTTTGCCAATCCGCCAAAGGCGGAGCAACTCTTTGGCTGATATACTTACTTGCCCTGTTCCTTACGCCTACCAATACATATTCAGTATGCTCTATGCCGGTCTGATGGGGTTGCACAAGAAAAACACAGATAGATAAATTACCTGTCTTATTCAAAATCAAAAGATAATAGTGGCGCAGAATAGTTATGGGTGCTATTTTGCGCTGCACTTTTATACATATACTTATATCCTATTTGACTTTGCTGTAAGTACACCAAATTGACGTTTGGGGTGGATTTTTGAGCCGGAACAGAACAAGCACGCTATAGTCTGTTTTTTTTCGAACAGCCCTTTCTGCTCCTTTTGTGTGTACACATCTTATGTCGGAATATCGCCAAGTATGTCGTATATTTGCCGTACCTTTGCGGCGGTTTTCCGATACCATACTGCACACCCCCTCCGCTAATACCAATTTTTCATTATATGAAGCATTTCTTTCTCTCTATGGTCTTGGTCGGTTGTGCTGTTTTGCCAGCCCAAGCCGATCTGACCGAAGATTTCAATTCTGCCAAAGGCAGTTGGACAACGGAAACCCAAGTGAATCTGCCGAGTGGCGACTGGACATTCGGCGGAGGCGCACAAGCCAACACCAGCAACGGCATTGCGGCTATCAAGTTCAACGCCAACGGGGCGTATATGATTTCGCCCGCTATGGACAGTGTGAAGTCGCTTTCTTTTGCCTACCGTGCGGGGGGCAGCAACAAGCGCATTGCCATTGCTTACCAAATAGGTTCCGGCGACTGGCAGCCCGTAGATACATTGCTGATTAAGAGTTCGGCATCGGCTATGTCTTCCTATTCCAAGACGCTCGGTCTGGATAGTGCCAAGCAGGTGCGTATCCGCCTTATCGGGCTGCAAAGCAATAGTTACGTGGACGATTTCAAGATGGTGCAAGCCCAAGCGGGTGGCAATACCGGTGGCGGCACGGTTATTCCCGCAGACCCCGATCCTGATTTTACCCGCCCGACTTTCGTGGCTACCCATAACACCTATTATATATCGCCCGAGGGCAACGACGAGACAGGCGACGGCTCGTTTGAGCGTCCGTGGTACAATCTCGGCAAGGCAGTGAGCGTTGCCGAGGCGGGCGATGTCATCTTCTGCCGAGGCGGGCGATACAAGATGTCGTGGCGCGGCACGGACTCCAAACTGACCATTCGCCTGAAACAATCGGGTACGGCAGAGCAGCCCATCGTCATCTCTTCCTACGAAGCCGAAGCACCGATCTTCGACTTTGAGCAGCAACTGCTCGACTGCAACCGCAGCCCGAAGAACGTCGGCGATCGCGGTATTCACCTCACGGGCGACCATTGGATATTGTTCGGCTTGCATATTATGCACGCTGCCGACAATGCCATCAAGTTGGAAGGTTCCTACAACCGTGTGGAGCGTTGCGAGTTCTGCTACAACCTCGATACGGGTATTCAGTTGGGCTTCGGGCATAAGTTCTCCGATACCTTCCCCGGTGTCTCCGAGAACGATGGCACACATTGCGCCTACAACGACATCATCGATTGCGACTCGCACCACAACTGCGACTTCGATGCAAACTACGGTTCGGACGCCGACGGCTTTGCCTGCAAGATGCACAACGGCAAGGGCAACCGCTTTATCCGCTGCCGTGCATGGCGCAACTCCGATGATGCGTGGGACTTGTATGAGACCGACTATGATGTGGTCTTGGTTGAGTGCTGGGCATGGATGTCCGGTATGGCAGCCGACCATACATGGGTCAAAGAGTACTTGGACGGCAGTGCCTCTTTCTCGGGCAACGGCAATGGTATCAAACTCGGTGGCAATGGTACGGGCGGCAGCAGCAAGGGCATCCACTATGCCTACAACTGTGTGGCTTTCGGGTGCAACAAGTCCGGTTCTGTCAAAGGTTTCGACTGCAACAGCCACAAAGGCGGGCATGTGCTGGTCAACTGCCTGGCATTCGATAACGGCTACGACTATATGTTCGAGTCCGGCGGCAGCGATGCCAATACCCACTTTGTCAACAATGTATGTTTCGGCAGACAAGAGATATGCGTGGGCGACGACGACCACAACGCTATCATCAACCTGCCTACCAAGAACGCTTGGTCCAACAACTTGGTGCGCGATTTCAGCCGTGATGACTATCAGAGCCTCAGCGAAGAGGACGCTATGGCTCCGCGGCGGGGCGACGGGTCTATGCCGGCGCGTTTTGCACGGCTCAAACCTGAAAGCCGGCTCATAGATGCAGGCAGGGTGCCGGACGCACAATATACGCAGAAACTGGCAGAAGTCTATCAGGTCTATCCCTACATACAACAGAAAATCTATGGTGCGGCACGCGACCTCGGTCCGTATGAACTGCCCGTCGGGGAAGACCCTGCCACCGCTGTGCAGCAGATTATCTCGCCCGATAGCCGGGGCGGACTGCAAGTTCTGCAAGGCAACGCTGCCGATGAGGTGATATTGTGTTACAGTGTCCCCGCAGATGCTCGGGTGGAATTGTCCCTCTACTCCGTCAACGGACAATGTTACGAAACGATGTATCCCGGTGCTGCCACCGATGGGGTGCTATACTACCAACCGCTCTCCACGGCATCATTGCCGTCGGGTATGTATGTTGTCGTCCTTCGGGGCGATAACTATACCGCAAAAGCCAAACTGATTGTGCGGTAAAGAAAGAATGTGTTATTGATTTTGCAGAAGAGACTGTCTGACAAGTGTAGTCGGGTAGTCTCTTTTGCGTAATATGTTGTTTATGAGATGGTTAGCCTGCTTTTAATCAATTAAGTAAACCAGCAAGAAATAGTATATACATAACTGCTTGAAATACAAACAAAAACCGCCTAATCACATACGAATCACATACGAATCACATACGAATCACATACACCCGATAGCACAAGGCTATGGAGAGATATGCCAAGCGATGCGAAAAGGCGGCTATTTATACTTGGTAAACAGCGTTTTTGTTCGGTTTATGGTCTTCTGAATTCTGCCAGCGTGATGGCGGTGGCGATGGATACATTCAGGCTCTCGGAGGTGGTTGCACCAATAGGGTAGGAGGGTATCAGCAGCGGGTGCGTGATAAGCGGGCGTACCGCTTCCGAGATGCCGTTTCCCTCGTTCCCCATTACGATAATTCCTCTGCTTTTATCGGGAATAGCCCCTGTCTCATACATATTGTGTCCGTTGAGCAGGGTGCCATAGACGGGCATAGCGGCTTTGTGTGCCTCCTGCAACAGGGGTATCAAGTCCGTATAATGCACTCTCACCCGAGCCAATGCCCCCATAGTGGCTTGTACCACTTTCGGATTATAGCAGTCGGCTGTACCGGGCGAACAGTACAAATCGTGTACGCCGAACCAATCGCACGTGCGGATAATCGTGCCTAAGTTACCGGGGTCTTGTATCCCGTCCAAGGCTACGCACAGATGCGCTGTATCTAATTGGCTGTCATACGATGCAGGCGTTCTGAACACCCCGACAATCCCTTGCGGCGTACGCAGGGAAGACATCTGCTCTATCTCCGTATCGGAGGCATTATCCGTGTCAAAAAGATACTCAAGCGTATAGGTTTTTTGCAGTTCTTCTATACACTTATGCCCTTCGGCAACAAACAGCCCGAGTTCGTCGCGGAACTTCTTCTGCTGCAAACTGCGCACCATTTTCACTTGCGCCTTCGATACGTGCGCTACTGCCTGTCTCGGACTGAATGAATACATGCCTGTTTTGGAAATTTGTGCAAAGGTAGTTCTTTATTTGGATATGTGCAAAATTTTCCGTAACTTTGCGGGCTATATTATGCATATATGGTTCGGTCTGTACGACATAGGGTGAGCAGCATATTGGCAGTAGTGGGCTGCCTGCTGTTGTCGGCGTGCAGTACGACCAAGTTTGTACCCGACGGGCAGTATCTGCTCAACAAGGCACGTATCAAGGTTACCGATACCAAAGAGGTTACCGCCTCCGACCTGAACGACTATCTCCGCCAGAAGCAGAACACCGAAATCCTCGGCTTCTGGAAACTCCAGTTGGACATCTACAATACCGCCCCCGCTGACACAACCACCAAAGGCAAACGCTGGCTTGCCGCCAATGCGCACAAGGTGGGCGAAGCCCCCGTCATCTACGACGAGGATCTGACACGCATCTCGATGGAGCAACTGGCGCAGACAATGAGCAACAAAGGCTATTTCAATGTCGTGGTGGATACGCAGAAGGTCTATAAAAAGAAAAAAGTGAACCTCACCTATTTGGTTACTGCCAACAAGCCCTATACAATACGCAAATACAAGGTGGATATAGAGCAACCGGAAGTGCGCACTATCGCCACCAACAGCAACTGCCTGATTAAGGACGGTATGCAGTTTTCCACCTCCGTGCTGGACGATGAGAGGCAGCGTATAGCCACCAAGATGCACAACGAGGGCTATTTCTATTTCGACAAGTCGATGCTTGAGTATGTGGCGGATAGCAGTTACAACTGCCTCGGGGCAGATGTGGATATCCGTATGTCGAAGTATGTCAGTCAGTTGCCGGATAGTGCACAGAAACGGCTGTACACCAAATATACCATTCGGCAAGTCTATTTCCATATTGATTACGACCCGTCGCGCCTGCCTGCCGATGCCGAACTGCATATCGTACAAGACAAGTACGGCAACGAGTATTCGTATATCGGCAAGCGTTTCCTGCGCCCCGATGTGCTGCGCCGCAACTGCCGCATCAAAGCGGGCGGACTGTATAGCGAACGCCGCGTGGAGCGGACCTATTCGCTCCTCAATGCACTCGCACCAGTCAAATATGTGGATATTGCTTTCGACCCCGTAGGGGAAAACCAATTGGATTGCCATATCACCGTCTCGCGCGGCAAACTGAACAATATCTCCGCAGAGGTGGAGGGTACCTATTCTGCGGGGGACTGGGGTGTCGCTGCCGGTGCGGGCTATATCAACAGGAATATCTTTCACGGTGCGGAACAGTTGTCGCTCAGCGGACGTGCCAGTTACGAATGGCGCCAGAACGGCGGGCATGCCATTGAGGGAAAAGCCGAAGCAGGACTCACTTTCCCCACCGGTGTGCGTATCAACATCGCCTACAACTACCAGCAGCGTCCCGATGAATACACCCGTACCATCGCCAATGCGGGGCTATACTATACCATTCCGCGCAAACCGCACAGTCGTTGGACGCACCGCTTCAACCTGATAGACGTCAGTTACATCTACCTGCCGTGGATGTCCGACCGCTTCAAAGCGGATTTTATTGACAAGTCATCCGTACTGAAATCCAGTTACGAAGACCATTTTATCCTCGGTTGGAGTTATTCCGGTACGTACACCAACTATCGCAAGAGTGCGCCCAACCGCAGTTACATCAATTTCAACTACTATCTCGAGACGGCAGGCAACGCTCTCTATGGCATAGCCAAAACCGCCCACCTGACCACCAACGACGCAGATGCCTACACAGTATGGCATATCCCCTTTGCGCAGTATGCCAAAGCAGATGTGAACTTCACTTTCCACCACGTGATGACTCCCAAGCATCGGTTGGTGTATCATGCGGGTGTCGGTGTGGCGGTGCCGTATCTCAATGCTACGGTGCTGCCCTTCGAGAAACGATATTTCTCGGGCGGTTCGAATAGTGTCCGCGGCTGGCAGGCACGCACTCTCGGTCCCGGCGGTTTCCGTGGTGCGAACAATACAATGGTCTATGACCTGCAGGCGGGCGATATCCGTCTCGACCTGAACATCGAGTATCGCTGGAAGGTTTGGACATATATCGAACTGGCAGCGTTTGTCGATGCCGGCAATATATGGACGATACGCAACTATGAGCAGCAGCCGTATGGTGTCTTTGAGTGGGACGAGTTCTACAAACAGATCGCCCTCTCGTATGGCGTTGGGCTGCGCTTGGATTTCAGTATCCTGATACTGCGTCTGGATCTGGGCATCAAACTGCACGACCCGAGTCGCCTCTACGGCGACCTTTCGGGTACCCAATGGCGCACCGTCCCAAACGGACTGAGTTGGCAAGACGATATGACACTCCATTTTGCTATCGGCTACCCGTTCTAACCCCAATAAAGCCCATTAGTCCGATTAGTCCGATAAAATGCTCAAACCCTACTACATACAAGGTGTTGTCGAAGCCGGTTGCGACGAGGCAGGACGTGGTCCGTTGGCGGGAAGTGTGTTTGCCGCTGCGGTAATCCTAATCCCCGAGCGCATTGCAGAGATACCCGAACTGCAACGTCTCAACGACTCGAAGCAACTCACGGAGCGGGAACGGTATGCCCTGCGCCCCGTCATTGAGCGTGAGGCGATGGCATGGGCGGTAGCGGAGGTAACGGTGGATGAGATAGACCGTATCAATATCCTCAACGCCTCTATCCTCGGTATGCAGCGGGCATTAGACCAACTCGCCGTCCGCCCCGAACATATCATCGTAGACGGCAACAAATGGAAACCCTATATTCCCCAAGGCGGGGTTATGGAGGTGCCAGCACAGACGGTGGTCAAAGGGGACGGCAAGTATATGTCCATCGCGGCGGCGAGTATTCTTGCCAAGACCTACCGCGACGACTATATGCTCCGCCTGGCGGAGGAATACCCGCAGTACGGTTGGGCGGACAACAAAGGTTACCCCACACGGGCGCACTACGAAGCGATTGCCCGCTATGGTATCACTCCCTACCACCGCAAAACCTTCCGGCTGTACAAAGACAATGTAGAGAAAAATAAATAACATTTTCTTTCATTTTCCTCTATTTTTCGCAAGCATAGCGAACAGGAACCTATAGAACGATAATCAAAACAATACAAATATGCAAAACTTTATTGTACGAAACGGGGGCGAACAGAAGCCCCGTAAGAAACATGGTTGTCTTTGGCTAGTGTGCCTTGGCGCACTCCTGTACATTGGTATGTGCGCTTGGATGGGCTATCTGATGGGCGGAATGTTCTCCGCTCCCGCCACCAAACTGGAGGCCAACTCGGTCTATAAACTCAAACTGAGCGGCACCCTTGTGGAACAGGGGCAGGAAGCCAATCCGTTTGCCGCGCTGCTGAGTTCGAACCCCTACTACAGCCAGGACGAAACCGTCGGTTTGGACGAACTGCTGAGCAATATCCGTCTTGCCAAAACCGACGACCGTATCCTTGGCATCTACCTCGAGGGCGGTTCGCTCTCTATGGCTCCCGCAAGTGCCAAAGCCCTGCGTGATGCCCTGCTCGATTTCAAGACTTCGGGCAAATGGATTATTGCCTATGCTTCGTCCTACGGACAGACCAACTACTACGTGGCTTCGGTGGCAGACAAGATCTACCTCAACCCAACGGCATCTATCGACTGGAACGGTCTGTCGGCACAGAAGATGTACTACACCCGTCTGATGGACAAACTCGGTATCGAGATGCAGATCCTCAAGGTGGGTACATTCAAGTCGGCGGTAGAACCCTATTTCCGCACCTCTATGTCGGAGGCTGACCGTCTGCAGACGCAGCAGTATATCGACGGTATCTGGGACGAGATGAAAGCCGCTGTATCGGAGAGCCGGCATATCAGCGTGGAGCAACTCGACCAATATGCCGACCTCTATATGGGTCTGCAGCCGCAGGAAAAATACGTCGAATACGGCTTTGCCGACACTCTCCTCTATGTGCAGGATATGGATAGCGTGCTGCGCCTCTATACCGGTACCAAGGACTATAAACTGCTTTCTACCAATAGCCTGACGCTCGTGGAGCGCACTCCGTCGAAAGCCAAAGACAAAGTGGCGGTAATCTATGCCGAGGGCGAGATAACCGACAACAGCGGCAACGGTATCGTGGGTACGGATATGGTGAAACTCATCAAGAAGATTGGCAAAGACGATGATGTGAAAGCCGTTGTGCTGCGTGTGAACAGCCCGGGCGGTAGTGCCGATGCCAGCGAACAGATCTGGCACGCCGTGCAGACCCTGCGCGAGAAAGGGCTGCCCGTGGTAGTCTCGATGGGCGACTATGCCGCATCCGGCGGATACTATATCTCTTGTGGTGCCGACTATATATTCGCCGAGCCGACCACTCTCACCGGTTCTATCGGTATCTTCGGCACGGTGCCTAATATGAGCAAAGTGCTTGATAAGGTGGGACTGGACATCGATGGTGTCGGCACCAATGCGCACTCCGACTTGCAGACCAATATGGTCTATAAGGGTATGAACCCCGAGGAGTTCCGTATGATGCAGACTATGGTGGAGCGCGGTTACGACCTCTTTACCCGCCGCTGCGCCGAAGGACGCCACACTACGCAGGAGGCAATCAAGCAGATTGGCGAGGGACGTGTATGGCTTGGCAAAGATGCACTCAATATCGGTCTGGTGGACTCGCTCGGTAATATCGACAACGCTATTGAGAAAGCCGTCGAACTGGCGGCGTTGGATAATTATCGTGTAGCATATTACCCCGAGAAAACCGACCCTATGGAGGAACTGCTCTCTATGTTCGACAACACTACCGACGAGGAACGCCTCCTCATCAAAATGCGTGAATTTGCATCCCAACCGCGCGTTATGGCATTGATGCCCGAAGTGAAAATACAATAACCCCATCCCTTGCTGACCATGAGACCGCTTGATTTGCTAACCATACCGCTCAGTTGGTGCTACGCCCTCGGTGTAGGCGTGCGCCATCTGCTATACGACGAACATATTCTCCCCTCGCATACCGTGAGTGTGCCCACTATCTGTGTGGGCAACCTTGCGGTGGGCGGTACGGGCAAGACCCCGCATGTCGAATACCTGCTGCGGCTGCTCTCGCAGCACTACCGCGTGGCGGTGCTATCGCGGGGCTACAAGCGCAAGACGCATGGTTTCGTTCTTGCCGACGTGGCTTCCACCGCTGCTACCATCGGCGACGAGGCTATGCAGATACACTCCAAGTTCCCCGATATTCCCGTGGCGGTTTGTGAGGACAGAGTGCGCGGTGTGCGACGCCTGCAAAAGCAGATCGAGGGACTGCAAGTGGTGCTGCTGGACGATGCCTACCAGCATCGCGCTATCCGCTGCGGCTATTATATCCTGCTTACGCCCTGCGACCAACTCTATATTGACGACCATCTGCTGCCTTGGGGACGCCTCCGCGACCTCAAAGTGCAGTCGCAGAAAGCCAATATGGTGATCGTTACCAAGTGTCCCGACGATATGCAGCCTATTGAGCAGCGTGTCATCAGCAACCGTCTGGGGCTGGCTACTTTCCAACAACTCTTTTTCTCCCATATCCGCTATGGCAGGATAGCGGCGCAGGGGCGACCATTGGTGGTAACGGGGATTGCGCAGAATACGTATCTGATGGAGCATATACGTCGCCTTTATCCCGATGCGGAACTGCTATCTTTTCCCGACCATCATATCTTCACCCACGCGGATATACGCCGTATCGAGGAGCGTGCCAAGGGATTCGATTTTGTGCTGACCACCGAGAAAGACTACCAGCGTTTCCTGCTCACACCGCTGCCGGAGCATCTCGGCACTCGCCTGCAAACGATCCCCATAGAGATCGATTGGCGCGACCGGCAACACGACTTCGACCACGCTATCCTCACCTATGTCCGCGAAGCACTTAGAAAATAATTATGAATTATGAATTATGAATTATGAATTATGAATGTTCCCGCTATCCACAGGAAAAGAACAGGGTAACCACAGGGAAAAGGTGTATCAGCAAAGCATACAATTCCTAATTCATAATTCGTCATTCCTAATTAAAAAGTCGGGTGGATAGACTTTCCTTAATAGAAAATTAATGCTCAATTATATGGATAATTATATGTTTAATTAACAAAATTATTACACGATAATTAACGTCAATTCAATATAAGCATAATTGCATACTTTGCCGACGTAGGCAAATAAGATTTATGGCAATTTATGGATGTAAAGACAAAGATTTACTTAGATTTCTTGCCCATAGAGGCTCCGCAAAATTTATTTTGTGGAGAGAGGAGAAATGACGGCGACCTAAACTCGTGCAACGAGTTTCAATGTCGCAAGTCCATTTCGACGAGGCAAAGGAGTTTTTATATCGAACTCACGTTAATTATACGTTAATTAACGTTCACATACACACATGCATTTCCTGAAACTCATACGCCGTTTTGTCCCGCCTTACAAGGGCGAGATGGCACTCAATATCTTTTTCAACCTTCTTTCGACTATCCTGTCGCTCTTCTCTTTTGCGGCAATCATTCCCGTGCTGCAAATCCTATTCGGACTGAGCGAAACCACAGCGCAGTATGTTGATTTGGCAACGGTCGGTTCGCTCAACGATTGGCTCTCTGCCCTCAAAAACAATCTCTATTGCTGGATGGGCGAACAAATCTCCATCCACGGCGGGGGCTATATGCTCTTTCTGCTGGGGCTTTTCCTCGTAGTGATGACGGGGCTCAAAGTGCTGACGGCGTGGCTGGCTAATTTCTATATGGTGCCTATCCGCACAGGCGTACTCCGCGACCTGCGCAAGTCGCTCTATGACAAAGTGGTGAGCCTCCCTATCGGCTATTTCACCGAGGAGCGCAAAGGCGATGTCATGTCGCGTATGACTAACGATGTCGGCGAGGTGGAAGCCAGTATTATGTCCGCACTCGATGTCTTGTTCAAGGACCCGATTATGATCCTTATCTACCTCATCACGCTTTTTTGTATCTCGTGGCAACTCACGCTTTTTGTTTTGGTGCTGCTGCCGGTGGTAGGGCTGCTGATCGGACGTATCGGGCGTTCCCTCAAGCGTGCATCGCAGCGCGGGCAGGAGCAGAATGCCGAAATCCTTACTCAGATAGACGAGACCCTCGGCGGATTGCGTGTGGTCAAAGCCTTCAATGCCGAGGACAAACTCAAGCAGCGTTTCCTCAATCTCATCAACGATACCCGCCGTACGTTCAACCGCATCGACCGCCGCTACTATCTGGCACATCCGGTGTCCGAATTCCTCGGCACGGCGCTGGTGGCGGTCATATTGTGGTTCGGCGGAATGTTAATCTTGAGCGACCATAGTACTATCGATGCCGCTACGTTTATCTATTATCTGGTCATTTTCTATTCGCTTATCAACCCGGCCAAAGACCTCAGCAAGGCGGGCTACGGCGTGCGCAAAGGTATGGCTTCGTTGGAGCGTATCGACAAAATTCTCAATACTCAATCCAATATCACGGAGCAGCCGAATCCGCAACCGCTCTCTGCTTTCCGCGACCGTATTGAGTACCGCGACGTATGCTTCTCCTACCGCGAAGATGTACCCGTGCTACGCCATATCAACCTCTCTATCCGCAAAGGGCAGATGGTGGCACTGGTGGGGCAGTCCGGTAGCGGCAAAACCACGTTGGCTGACCTCCTCCCGCGGTTCTATGACCCTAAGTCCGGCTGCATAACCATCGACGGCACGGACATCCGCAATGTCCGTACCTACGACCTGCGTGCTCTGATGGGTAATGTCAACCAGGAGGCAATCCTCTTCAACGACACGTTCTATAACAACATCACTTTCGGTGTCGATACCGCACTGCCTGCCCCGGGCGGACAGACGTGGCAGCAGGCGGTGGAAGCGGCTGCCCGTATCGCCAATGCGCACGAGTTCATTATGGCTACCCCCGACGGCTATGGCACGTATATTGGCGACCGTGGTTCGCGCCTCAGCGGCGGGCAGCGTCAGCGTATATCCATCGCCCGCGCTATCCTCAAGAACCCGCCTATCCTGATTTTGGACGAAGCCACATCCGCCCTCGACACCGAGTCCGAGAAGCAGGTGCAGGAAGCACTCGAACATCTGATGAAAGACCGCACCACACTCGTCGTGGCACACCGTCTCTCCACTATCCGCAATGCCGACCTGATCTGTGTCCTCCACGAGGGCAAGATAGTCGAGATGGGGCGCCACGAAGACCTCCTCGCCCTCAACGGCTACTACCGCCGCCTCGTCGATATGCAAAACGGACGATAACCCCTTGCGACAATCATAACTCTCTTACCTATATCTTTATGTTATCAAGAGTAGGTGATTAGTAGGTGATT
>DKEG01000068.1:14020-23665 GCA_002452095.1 Bacteroidales bacterium UBA6828
GCCGGGGACGCGGACGCCCTCGTCTGCGGGCAGTTTGGCACAAACTGAATGAATTTACTGTGTTTGTGGATACGACGCGTCCCGCATCGTTATGTGCCACAGGCGCACTGTGTGCTGAAGTAATATGAAATCCTGTGTGCTGAATAGAATTCCCTATTATCTCGCATCGTCAAAGAGTACCTTTTGGTTTGTTTTCTGCCATTTTTTTTCTTGCCGCTTGCGGCATAGGAGACATTTGAGGATAATTAATGTCAGTTGCGCTAATCTATGGATATAAAGTTTATGATTAATTTGTGATAATACGGCGTAGCCGTCTGTTCAATATAGCCCCGATCATGCCGATTTGTAGTCAATTCAATTCGTGTTTGCTATCTGTAGTGGTACTATATTGTTATCTGTTTTTTAATAGTTGTTGTCAGTTGTTGACCTACAAAGTCTTTCGTTATATCGAACTCCCGTTAATGAGTTCATAGGTGAAAAGTATCGCAAACATAAAAAGAGGCTACTTGACTTTGGCGTCAAGCAGCCTCTTTTATTTTCTCGATATAACCTTTTATCGCATCAGTTTGACCGTTCCGCGGGCGGTTTGTACCAGATACATACCTCTCGGCAGATCCATTGTGTAAATGTCCTCGTTGGTGGTAGCCACTTTCCTACCTTGTATGTCGTAGATATTCACCCATTCGCCTGCCTGATAAACCTCCTCAACGCCCATCGGCTGAATGGCTGTAATGGTTACCACATAGTGCCGCACATTGATATAGTCGCTCACGGTATAGACCACCGGCACCAAGTTGCTATTGCTGAAATCCACACTGCCGTTCTCGTCGGCGTACTTGCAGAGCGTATGCGTAGTCGGGTCGGACAGGACGATAGTCGGTGTCAGTGCGGTCAGGTCGGTTCCTTCAGGCATTACCAAACAGATGCTGTCTTTGTCCTGATAAAGCGTGGCTGCATTGCCGTCAATGCTGAACGATTGTATTTCCAATTTGGGCAATGCGATAGTGGCGGTGCTGTTGAGCAGATAGTCCACACAGGCATCTATCAGTTTCTGCCCCTCGGAGGTCAGGCGTTGGCTGCTCTGTATAGAGAGCGGGAAGCAGATGTATTTCTTGCCGCCGCGCATAGCTGCGGGTACTTCGTGCAGGAACGTCTCTTCTTTGCCGTCGGCGGTATATTCCTCGCCGCGCGTGGCGGCGGTTGCCAAGCAGAGCGTACCCTGATAATCCACCGCTGCGGGCATCAGCCCTTTCCCTACTACTGAATCAATCACTTGTACCGCATCGCCCTGTTTCTTGCCTATTGCTTTGATAATCGGGTGTGTCGGTTGTACCACGCGTACCGACTTGTTGTTGAGGCTGCCGTTGTCGGGGTCCCCCCAGTCGAGACGGCTCTCCGAATAGGAGAACGATTTCATATTCAGCACGGGCATACTGATTTCTGTGCCGCGTGCCAGTGCCATAATCTCGCCGTTGTTGGCATCCACATCCTCCGAGATTAGCACCCACGTATATTTGTCGTATTGTGCTTTCTCGCGCAGGGTCGATTGCGCCTTGCGGGGCACAAGGTTCTTCCCTTTGCTCTTCAGGTACAGATATACGCCGTCTTTCTCGTATGCGCCGCTGTTTTTGTATAGATACAGTACAGGGTTGTTGCCCGGGTCGAAAGTGGTAACGGTCAGTTTGCCATGAATGCTGTTGCCGCCCAATACGCTGATAGTGAACGGATACACACCTGCCGTGGTAGGCGTGCCGCTGATTGTGTACGTGCCGTTGCTTCCGCTGCCCGTTATCCCTGCGGGCGTGCCGTTGGTCCAAACCAGCGTGATGTCTTTCTCGCTCAAAGCATAGTAGCGGAAAGTAAAGCCGTCGATAGCCTCGTTGGTAAAGCCGTCTTGTATGGTGTCGGAGGTAGCCTCGATCTTCGAATAAATGGTTATCTTGCCGCTTAGCGAGTTGGTTACTTGGTTGCTTCCGTTGTATGCCACCACCTTATATATATACGTGCCAACAGGGCAGTTAGCCGTACCGCTCAGGGTCAGCGTGTCGCCGATGCCGTCGCCGTTGCCTTGTGTGAGCGTGATACCTGTTGCCTCTGCACCCTCCCATTCGAGAGCGGTCTTGCCCTTGCTGTTGTACTTGGTGTAGTAGGTAATAGGCGCAATGGCACGGGTCTGCAACACATTCTGCGTAGAGTCGTTACCCTTTATCCAACTTACACGCGGTTCGTCTGCCACACGCAGCGAGAAACCATAGAGTTCACTACTGCTACTTCCTATCGCTTTGATTTCAATAAGATGTTCGCCTGTGGTGATGTCATAGCGGCGGATTGTTGCACTGCTACTCAATTGTGCGGTTTGTTTTACATTATCAATATACACCTCGAAAATCTGATTTTTCTCGGGTTTGGATGTATCTACTTTTTTATCTTTGGCATATATGGAGAATTGGTCAAAACCGGAGATATGTGCTTTGAATGTAGCACCTGCCTGCATTTTATACATAGCCCCTTTTCCTGCTACAAATTCATCTATCTTCGGAAATGTATAGTTGCTTAATCCCTTGTTGGATGCCTTAAACCAACCGTCAGGAGCCTCGCAAGATGTGGAAGTTCTATTGGTGGCTATACCGGCACTTTTTTCTGCAGGGGTTAAATTGACAGTTGATTTGCTATCCGCGTCTTTCCCCATATAATACACCTCGTATTCCCGCCCGCCGAAAGCGGTAAGCGTACCGCCATAGCCGCCTGCGATCTTCTCGGCTTCATAGATACCGGGCGTATGGACGCTCAGATCGGAAGACGGCACTTTGATATTAAACGTGATAGTATAGGTCTGCTGTGTGCCGTCCTCGGCGGTTACCACCACGGTGGCTTTGTCGGTCAGCGAGGTGGCTTGCGTAACCTTTATGGCTGCTTTGCTGTCGTTTTGCGTGGCACTTACTTGCGGCACCGCGCTGCCGCTCTCTGCGTCCACCGTATAATTGTACACGCCTGCCTGCAACGTAACCGCCTTGCCGCCTACGGTCAGGCTCTTGAGCGTCGCATCGCTCGATTTGGGTTGCTCCACTTGCAGCGTAACGGTATAAACGGCAGTCTTGCCCGACTTGGACTTAACCGTATATTGCACGGGCTTGCTGAAATCCTGTGCGCCCTGCGGAGTATAAGAATCAATGTTATTGCCCGACAGGGTGGGGGTTAGCCCCTGCAAACTGCTCCCTATCGGCAAAGTGGCGGTGATGGTCTTGTTCGCTTGGTCAATCGTGGCTTGTACACCCGCTACCGCAAATGAGGTGATAACAGGCGCATCGGCTACGGCTTTGCTGAACTGAATGGTGTAGGTCTTCTTGGTTGTGCCGTCCTCGGCTGTAACCAATACCGACGCTTTGCCTGTTGCCGAGGCGGCTTGCGTAATAGCGAACGTGGCTTTGCTGTCGTTGGCGGTTGCCGTTACCTGCGGCGTACCCGCATAGTTCGCAGGCAGCATCACACTGTAATCCAACTTCCCCGCATCAAACCCCGCAACACTCGTTCCGTCATATTTCAACTCTTTAAGCGTCGCATCCGTCGATTTCTGCACAGGCGTGGAACCGGCAGTATAGGTAACTGCGATATTGTCAATACCTACATATTTCCCGGAAGAGGAGGTCGATAAAACTATCTGAATGTGTCCGGTTGTTGCCGCCAATGTTTTGGTAAAATTACCCCATTTCTTTGTCCCAGCGGTCTTAAAAGCATCTCTGCTACCGCCGTCTTTCAGCAAAGTAGTAACCACATTCCCCGCATCGTCCACTATGTTAATGGTAAAAGTAGGCTTGCTGTTATCTGTAGCACATGCATCAACAGACAGACTTGTGATGTCCGTATAAGAGGCTTTTGAAGTAATGCTAACTGTTGTTTTGCCTTTTGTAAATGAAAAAGCAAGAAAATTACCATCTTTTGCCTTCAGTGAATTGATTGAAGAAGCAATACTGCAAGTCGTTCCGTCAGGAGTATTCACATTCCAATCCGCAGCGAGTGAGTTTTTGTCTGTGAAATCATACGTGTACAAATCTGCAGACGCAAGCGTAGTGCAGAATATGGTTGCCGACAACAGAAGAACCTTTTTGAATATGTTTCTCATATCTTGATGTATTAAATTCGGGATCATTATTTCACGCTACAAAAATACTGCTTTTTTTGCATACCTATGTACATATAGTGTGCTTTTTTGTGGAATTTTTGCTGCAAACCACAATAAATAGACTATCTGGTAAGGCAACCTCCGCTATTATTCTATCATTCTAATCATCCTACATCCTTGTGCTATCAGGTCTATGTCATTGGTATGTGATTCGTATGTGATTCGTATGTGATTAGGCTGTTTTTGCTTGTATTTCAGGCAGTTATGTGTGTATTTATCGCTTGCTTAGCCGAAAACTATCGGATAACTGTCTTTCAACCAGCAGATTACAACAAAATGGGCTACCCGACTATATTTGTCAGGTAGCCCTTATAATACGATTTTTCGTTTGCTCAATATGCCCAGCCGTCGGATTTCAGCACGATGGTGCTGTCGCCTTGGGCGACAATGAAATAACACTCGGCATCGGCGTGGGAGTTGATCATTTCCATTCCGTCCGTTTCCCCCAATACCATACATGCCGTGGCGAGTGCGTCGGCACGCATACACGATGATGCCACCACCGTGGCACTCAGCAGGCGGTGCTGTACGGGGCGACCGGTGCGCGGGTCGATGGTATGGCTGCGGCGTTGTCCGCCCTCGTAGTAGAAATTGCGATAGTTGCCCGAGGTAGCCATACAGATGTCGCTCGTTTGCAGCACCTCCTCCATATCCTGCGACTGCCCCGCCGGGTCGTCTTGCGGTTTGGTGATACCTATGCGCCATGGCTTGCCCTGCTTGTTCACACCTTTTGCCACCACTTCACCGCCTATGTCCACGAGGTAATTGGTACATCCTTTGTCAGCCAGTAGCGCGGCAATCATATCGCACGCCTGTCCTTTGGCTACGGCACTGGCGTCCAGCATCGTACGCGGGTCGTCTTTGCTGACGTGGTGGTCAGCGAGGTGCACTTTCCGGAAACCTACCAACGGCAAAAGACTGTCTATCTTCTCCTCAGTAACCTGTTCGCGGTTCTTGAAGCCGAACCCCCACAGGTTGACCAGCGGCGCTACCGTAATATCAAATGCTCCGTTGCTCTCCTGATATACCCGCTCCGCCTCTTGCCACATCTGCTCGAAATAGACATCGGTCGCAGTGTCCCTGTTCTGGTTGATATGGCTGATAACCGACCGGGGGTTGAACATACTCAGCGAGTTGTCAAATGCCTCAAAGGCAGACAGAATATCGCTTTGCATGTCGCTATCGGCTTCATATTGTATATTATAATAGGTACCGAATACTTTGCCCCTGTCGGCAAAGTATTCGGTCGCCTTGCGCCGCATAGGCACCACCAGCAGCAATATCACCGCCGGAATGATGCACAACGCCGCCGCTATGGTGCGTTTCTTATCCATAAGAACTAATTGCTAATTATGAATTAGGAATTATGAATTAAATGTGTAGAGGAACTCCTGTATATGTCCTGAAATTAACGGAGTCTTTTACTGGTTTTTAATGGCTTTAATGGAGCCTGTCCCAATAATGCAATTAACGGATAATTAACGGCAATTAACGGAGACGCAATTTAGAACCACAGCCCTACACCGATACAGCCGTTGAGACGCTGTTTGTAGAGTTTGTCGTCGCCGGCGGCGTTGATAAACACGTTCTCTTTGTTGATCTTGTAGGTGTTGATACTGCCCTGTGCGAAAACGGAGATTTCGCAGATGTCGCCTATAGAGAACGGTTTCTCGATACGTCCGCTCACGTTGTTTACGGCAAAGCCGCCTTCATAGCCGGTGTAAGTGCTCTTCCACGGGGTCATACCCACTTGCACGCCGAGAGTGATGTCGAAAGGCAGGGTGAAGTCGTAACCTAATTCGATGTACGACGAGTAAGCGCGTTTCAGTTCGCCGTCCTCGTTCTCGTAGCAGTCGGCACCCGCTACCATAGTGTACCAGTTGGCATACAAACCGCAGTTGGTCAGATCACCGAAGTTATAACCGATCTGCACCTCGGTCTGGCTGCTGTTCTCTGCCGCAATACCGAGGTCTTTGCTCCAGTTGAAGAAATTGCCATCGCAATAGTAGTAGTGGGTGGCACCGAGGGTTAGACCATAGAACGTAAACGAAGCCTCAATGTCCACTTCGGGAATGAAATACGTGCCGGCGATCTCCTCGGTCTCTTTGCAGAACTTCCAGTCGCTCGCACCTATGCTTGCCCATGCACCGATACGGAAAGCGGTATGCTCGCTGTCCCAGCCGACAAGCACTTCGGGTTGAAAACTCAAACCGCCATTGTACTGACCACGCCACAAGTAAGCACTGGTCAATTCGGCTCCTGCCTCATACGCAAAAGACACTTTCTGTGCCATTACGGCGGTGGTCATTACCACTGCCAACAGAGTAACTAATACCTTTTTCATTTTGTTTGTTTATAAATTAGTTGATTGATGATTGTGCTTGTATTGCCACGAGACCCCAAGCGTCAGGTTGGCATTGATACGCTGCTGCCATGGGTTGCGCACTTCCCAGCGTACGTTCTCTTTGGTCATTTGCCATGGGTTGAGCATCACCTCGCCCGCCAGCAAGAAACTGCACTGCTTCACCTGCCACTGCTTGCTCAATGCCACATCAATGTTCACTACCGCAAAGTCGCCTTTGAAGCCGGTGTAGAAACTTCGCCACGGCGTCATTCCGACAGCGGCAGTAATCCCTATATCGTAAGGCAGGGCGAAAGTGTATTTCAGTTCCAAGTAACTCGACCACGCCCGTTGCAGGTTACCCGCGCTGTCCAAATAGCCGTCCCTCCCTGCTAAGCGTGTGCACCAAAGAATGCTCAACGGCAAACGGCTGCTTACGGTGTACCTTGCCCGCAGTTCGCTGGTGTTGCCCGCTTGCCCGGGGGCGGCATTGCTGCAATCGAAGAACGGCGTGCTGTCGAAATAGTGCATGTGCATCCAGTAGAGTTGCAGCCCCCAGCGGTCGAGACCGAGCGCAATATCCACTTCGGGATTGAAACCCGAGAATGCCCAATCGGTAGCACCTACGTTCCACCACATATCGGCAAACAGTCCCTCATAGTTTATCCGTGCGGAGGTTTGCAAACTCAATCCGCCCACGTATTGCCCGCGCCAGATATAGTTCGCCACGATGTTGGCATCCGCACTCAGTGTCAGCCCGATACGCTTCGGATAGTCGTCCAGCCAACGTGTTTTGGAAGATGAGGTGTTTGGTTGTGGGGATACGTTTGACTGTGGGGACTGTGGGGACGACGCGGGACGCGTCGTCATACTTTCACTAAAAGCGGAATAAAGCGTATTTGCTTCCACTAGCCGTTCCGCTGCCTGCGTATTGGCAACGAAAAAAGGCACCACTCCGACGCATAGCGTCAGAGCGAATGCCCTGCATTTATCCGGTATGGCTTTTGCCACCTCTGTCAGAGACCTTGCTTTGCAGCCCACGCAATGCGGAGAGCCACCTCCAGAATGCGTGTGTCTGTCAACTCTACAATACCGCCCTCGGGACCGGGCTCAATGTGGTAGCCGTTTTCGCTGCCCTCGCCATTGAAATACGAGCGGACTTCATCAGCAGAGATACCTAACTCATTTGCAATGGCATCCATACTGCCATGTGGCAGACTATCTTTCACTTCACGAAGACGATTAAATGTAGTACGAATCATAACTATGTGTTTTTATAGGTTAGTTAATGTTATTACACATTAAATATAATTATGCACTATGCATTGTGCATTGTGCTGTTGTTTTAACGGGTGCAAAGGTAGTGAAAAGAAATGATATATCAAAATAAATGCTCTAAAATCGCAGAAAAAAAGAACCCAACAAGGTTCTTCTTTTCAATAAAGTGTTTTGCAACATATTTTGCCGATATGTTCTGTTTTCTCATTTCTCTTCCACCGTGGTTCTGTTGTTGAATATGGATGTGTCTGCGACGCTGACGGCGACGGGCTTTTTGTGGCGGCGGAAGATGAGGCAGATGTCTTGCGGGTTGGTAACAAGGGAGTAGTACCGCCCGCAGTAGTCGCTATGGAACAGACCGACATCTCCGAAGAAATTGCCCATTCCGACAATACGCACCGCCGCCAGTCCCGACGGCAGATGCTCTATCCGCTCGATCTCCTCTTTGGGAATATCCACCGAGGTACAGAGCAGGTGTATCTGCACCTTTCCGCTGCTGACACTCACATACCGAGGTGTTTGCAATGCTGCGCCTGTTAATAATATGCATAATACCACTATGGCTGCCAATGCCGTATATTGTGTAGTGGTGTCGGTGGTATGTAGACAGATATAGAGACTGTAGGCAACGGCGGCAACGATTATGATTAGCGCAATGGCGGTCAGCCACTTGATACGCGGAGTCCATAGGCAATTTGATGAGGCGGTTGGCATAGGCAGGTGTTTAGAATGAGCAGAGATGTATATTGGGGGCAGATATGCAACAGTTGTTGCTAATGTGGTTACTATGAATGGGAGGATTGGGCTTCGCGGGTGAGGGTGGAGATGATGTAGCCGCGAAGGGTGGTGCAAGGTTTGGGATAGGAGGATGGATAGCGGTTGACACGGGCGGTGTATTTATTGAAACGCTGTTGCCATTCGGCACGCAAAGCGGGGTCGTTGAGGATGGTTTTGGCTTGTGCAACCGCTGCTGCGAAAGCATCCAAGGTGCGTTGGCGTTCCGGAGCGACAGGTCCTTTGTATGGATTATGGATGACATAAGCATGGGTATTGCCGTTGCGGGTGCGGAGAATGACTTTGTCGTTGCGAGTGAGTTTGCCCGACATAGTATCGAAAGGATGGGAAAGGGTGGTGCGTGCCATATCTATGGGATATTAGTATTTGGTTGCAAAGTTACAAATAATTTATGATATGGGCAAGAGGACAATGATAGTATCAGGGCAACCGCAACAAAATAGTAACGGGACAACAGAAAAGTGCTAAAAGCAGCATTTAGGTGCCGGCAAAGAGACATAATGAAGCGTGTAGGCAGTAGTTCGGCGAAGCCGATAACGACGCGGGACGATAGGGAGTTCTACTCAGTTTTGGAGGGATTTTTGTTGATACGGCACTCAGTGCGCGATGCGCACCTGCCTTACGCTTCCCGTCTCCCGGGTGCGTAGCATTGTCATTCAGTTTGTGCCAAACTGTCCGCGGACGAGGCGAAGGCCGGTACCAACTCCTATGTAAACAGCGGTATGGTTGGCTGAATGAACCGATTATCTACCGATTATCTACCGTGTATCTACCGTGTATCTACCGTGTATCTACCGTGTAAATACCGTAGTTGCCGGCGTGAGGCAGGCGGGGAATAGGGGAGGGAAAGTAAGACCAATAAGACCAATAAGACCAATGAGACAAATAAGACCAATGAGACCAATGAGACTAATAAGACTAATAAGGCTAATAAGACAGATGGGGCAAATGGGGTATGGGGTGGGAGTGCTAAAAGCATTATCAAATAGCGGGGGCTTTGCTAATTAGTGTGTGTTGGTTTGTTTCGCTTGGTCAGGGCAACCGCATCAAA
>DKEG01000041.1 GCA_002452095.1 Bacteroidales bacterium UBA6828
ATTAATTGTTAATTTTTAATTCTTAATTGAAGCAATGATTCAAACAATGCGTTGGTACGGACCTAATGATCCGGTCAGTCTTGCCGATATACGTATGGCAGGTGCCACGGGCGTCATTACCGCTCTCCATCATATCCCCAACGGGGAAGTCTGGTCTGTTGAAGAGATACAACGCCGCAAAACTGAAATAGAAGCCGCGGGCTTGGAGTGGACAGGCGTTGAGTCTGTCCCCGTACACGAGCATATCAAGACGCAGGAGGGTGATTATCTGCGGTATATTGACAACTACAAGCAGACCCTCCGCAACCTTGGCGCGTGCGGTATCCGTATGGTTACCTACAATTTTATGCCCGTGCTCGATTGGACGCGCACCAACCTCGACTATGTCTTCCCCGACGGCAGCCACGGACTTATGTTCGAGAAAGCCGCCTATATGGCATTCGACCTCTATATCCTCCGTCGTGAGGGGGCGGAAACCGAATACACCGCAGAGGAAATAGCCCGTGCGCATGCCCGCTACGAACAGATGACCGAGGAGGACAAGCAGACGCTTACCCGCACGATGATTATGGGACTCCCCGGTGCGGAGGAGTCGTTTACGCTGGAGCAGTTCCGCGAGCAACTCCTGCGCTACAGGGGTATCACCCGCGAGCGATTGCAGCAAAACCTGATTTTCTTCCTACACGAGGTTTGCCCTGTGGCAGACCAAGCAGGCATTGCTATGGTTATCCACCCCGACGACCCGCCTATGCCTATTATGGGCTTACCGCGTGTCCTCTCGTCGGCGGACGATTTCCAAACCCTCGTCGATGCCGTGCCAAACAAAAGCAACGGACTCTGTCTCTGTACAGGTTCCTTCGGCGGCGCAGGCAAGCATGATCTGATAGGTATGATGCGCCGTTTCGGTAATCGCATCAACTTTGTCCATCTCCGTGCCGTCAGCCAAACACCCGATGGCGATTTCTACGAGAAATGGACGTTCGAGGGCGACCTTGATACCTACGAGTTCCTCCATGCAATGGTGGAGGTGGAGCAGCAGCGCGGTTGTGCCATTCCACTCCGTCCCGACCATGGCCATTGTATCTGCGACGACCTCGCCAAGGGCAAACGCACCAACCCGGGCTACACCCTTCTCGGTCGTCTCCGCGAACTCGCCGAAATCCGCGGTATGGAAGCCGCCATCCGCCGTTCTATGCAACTGAAGTAGCCTTTCTCTCAATAACAGCCTTCGTCTGATAGACCAATTCTATCCCGCACCATAGAATTTGTTTATCAGACGTTTGTTATATTCAATGATGTCTTGGATTCTATCTTTTGACAATAATGCATCTTCCTTCGTAATATCTACCTTTATAATGTTCTCTATATTGTCTCTTTGAAGAAAAAACAGGTTCGGTTCTTTATAACTGGCGCATATATTGACATTTTGTGTTGCAGTGAACTCCGCGTGTTTTTGAGCCGACAGATAAATCAGATTTCGTTCATCATCTATCCATTGAGCCTCTTTTTGTGTAGTGGCTTTCTTAAAAGGTATTATATGGTGTAGTTCATAGCCCTTTTGTTTTGTGATGTGGTGGTATTTGAAATATTCTGTCTTGGGTCTCTGACAGCGTTCTGCTTTTTGTGTGAACAAACCATAGGTACCATCATTAAGTATTAATTGTTCGTCATTTACCTTAAAATAGGTAGAGTTGGATAGCAATCCGAATATCTGTTGGCTTTCATTCTTCCAATTACCGTAATCACGTGCATTCGCTTTTGTCCCGATATTGCGCCCCGGGTTACAATATGCTTTCAATAGTTCTGTGACTCTGTTGCGTTGTGCATCTGTAAGACGCCGATATTCTGTTAGGTACAGTAATTTGTCATTATAGTGTATATTATTCCTGTCATCCGAAAGGATATACATAAATTCGTATAAACTGATAGTGTCGAATTGGTCATCTGTTGAAAGCAATTCGACCAAATCAGTTGCTGCGTTTTTTGTAAGAATATCGACCAAGTCAGTGTAGTATTTGCGACGTTCAAATTCTGTTTCCGCCGTGGCGAATTTTATTCCTAATGGAGATAATTGTACTGAATATACATTTTGTCGCTTTTGTGTAATCTTGTTCTCTCCTATGGAGAATTTTTCTGTAATGGGTTCTCCGTTTTTATTGTACCTGTACAAAAAGCCGGCTCTGGCTAAATCAGGAAAAGTATTTTTCTTTACAGAATTGATAGTTCCTTTTCCTGTCCGTTTATTGATAGCATCCACTATTTTGTAATATGTGGCGGCTTGGGGCTGCCTGTCTCCATTATCATCACCTATATGAATGGCAAAAGATTTCTCCCCTGCTATTTCATATACCACTTGTATCAACGTTTTTAGGTAATGGTATGTGAGCCTGTTATGTTGCGAACACTGAATACCTCGATAATTATTGTCTTGTATTCTGTCTATGATATAACCCAAGAACAAGTTGCCTTGTTGGGTGGTATCTATGGCTTTTAGTATCTCATAATCTGTCATAACACAGCCCTCCCTTTTCTATGAGATGAATATATTTCTCATTGTTTTCACAACCTATAAATTGCCGTTTTAGTTTTTGGGCTATCCGGCTTGTCGTCCCACTGCCGCTGAATAAATCCAATACAACGTCATTCTCGTTGCTGCTTGCCAATATCATTCTCTCTATCATCTCATCGGGTTTGATGGTTGGGTGTTCGGGCTTCTGTATTCGCCCATTCACTTTGTCTTTATGCCGTTGTGAGGTAATTTCCCATACATCATTGCATAATTTCCCGTTTTCATTAGGAAACCATCGTTTCCCGTTTTTCAAAATGCCCTTTTGTGCAGCATATACCATACGCTCTGTGGATTCATAAGGGGTGCGGATTATATCTGCGTTGAATACATAATTGTCAGATAACGTGTAGAATAGTATGGTTTCTTGTGCATTTACATATCTGCGCTTGGTAGCACTGAATCCGTCCCGTTTATACCACGTTATCCAATTCCGGAAAAGCAGATCGGTATGCCGTAAATGATTGAGAATAAGTGCTGAATTATAGGTATTATTAAATAAGTAAATAGACGCGGTCGGCTTGCATTTGGGAATGAGCATATCCAACCAGTTAAATGTGAAATCTAAATAGTCTTGTTCTGTCTTAAATGTGTCCCATTCCGCTTTGTGCATATTGTAGGGCGGATCTGCAATTACTAAATCCACGCTTGCAGATTCTAATTTCTCAAGAAAATCAAAGATGTCCGCCAAATAAATTTGATTGTGTTTCATAATCAGCCATTTGGAGTTTCGTTTCGATTAAAGGACGGTAATTTTCATATAATTCATACCCGACATAGTGCCGTTTCAGTGCCTTTGCCACTTTTAGAGTGGTGCCGCTTCCTGCAAAAGGATCAAGTACAACATCATTCTCACAACTGAACAACCGGATACAGCGGTACGGAATTTCTTCGGGCATTATGGCGGAGTGCTTTCCGTATGCAATATCACCTTTGTTAGGAATGGGAATATCCCAAATTTGTTTGGTAAAATTGGTCCATTCCTGCTCTGTCAGACGGCTTTTTTCTTTGTCAACAGGACAGGGGCGGCAGGGGATTCCGTCTTTTACATAAACGCTGATAAATTCAATTGTATTTTGTGCATAGAAATTGCGGGGATACGGATAACTTCCAAACATTAGGTGTTTGGAAGAATTGATTCGGTTCCAAATGTATAAGTCCAATAAAAATAAGCGTGTTTGTTGTAAGATGGACTGTTGAATGCTGCTCTGTAGGTCAAAGATATGCCGGTTATAGTGCGTGTTCAAATCTTTCTTAAGCATAGGCATCAACGGCACGTTGATGCACAACTTGCCATTGGGTTTCAGTACACGCTCACATTCTTTCCATACCGAAAGTAATGCGGCTATATAGTCGTTGAAACTGTTATAAGAACCTATATCATCCGATTGGCTGTCAGAATGTTTCTCATTCTGATAACCGTTTTTGGAATAGTCCTTGATGTTAAAATAGGGTGGGGAAGTTACAATCAGATGTACACTCTCATCGGGCAAATCCGACATTTTTGTCGAACTGCCGAAATAAACGCTGTCCCAAAATGTATGAACAGCATTTGCAGTATTTGCCATACCAACTTGTATTGTGCGTCCGGCTGTATATTTCGGTGTTCGGGCAAACTGACGACCATAAAAAAGGTGGACAATGACATTATCCACATTCTGAGGTCGTGAGAATACCCGTTACAACAGATAAGCCAAAGCCCACAATACTTGCAGGCATCTACTGACTTATTCGAGTTGCAACATTTTCTAAAATTTCTCACGTTCCAGAATGTTACCGAATAAATAGCAAACGCTATTAAAACTTATGGAGTGATATGTATCTCAAACCAATAGTGCACTCCTTCGCCTCTTGGTTCGTTTCGGGTACAAAGGTACTGAAAAAATATGAGGTAAACAAATATCCTGCTATTCAAATCCTACTTTCCTACAATATACAGAAAATATACACAATATGCAATCACCATACTTCGTGCTGTCAATTACGTAGAAAAGACGTNNNACGTAGAAAGAAAAGGCTTTTACAATGGGTATATGCCGCTGTTTTATGCAGAATATACACTTTTTATGCATTCGGCATACATCAACTTTGCACAAATATGTTGTCCGAAAAAGTGTAGCAATATGATTCATTGTGTTGTACAATCTGTAGAATTTGCGTACCTTTGCGCTACTATTCGAAAACGCATCGGGTATGATAGATGTAGAACAATTGGCATTGCAACGGAGTCGTTATCCCGATATGTCGGATGACGATTTCCGCTTTATGCTGCAGCAGGTGGACGGACGGCAGCGTACCGCCCGCAAACTGCCTGCATTTGCCGCTTTGGACGATTGGTGGTATCCTGTTCGTCTGTCGTGCGAACAATGCTCTTCGGAGGCTGCTGCGCGCTACAAAGCCGCGCTTGCCGCTACGCACCCGCTTTTGCAAAAGCAAACTTCGGTATGCACCGACCTGACAGGTGGCTACGGGGTGGATTCGTATTTCTTCGGACAGACTTTCGGACGGGTGGATTACGTGGAGCGGAATGAGGAACTATGCCGTATTGCTACGCATAATTTCACACAATATGCGCCCCATATACATATACATAATATGGAAGCAGAGGCGTATCTTTCGGATATGATGCCGTGCGACCTGCTCTTTGTCGATCCGGCACGGCGCAACCGCAACGGCGGAAAAGTGTTCCGTTTGGAGGATTGCGAACCTAACTTGGTAACGCTCCTCCCGCTTTTGCAGCAAAAGGCAAAAGGGCTGATGTTCAAACTCAGTCCGATGCTCGATATTACAGCGGCTTTGCGTGCTTTGTCCGCCGCTGCTTGGGATACGTATGTGGTGGCGGTGGAAAATGAGGTGAAAGAGGTGTTGCTGCTTTCTGCTTTCGATAGCGAACCCAGGCTGACCGCCGTTGATTTGCCTCCACAATGGCAGGCGGGGCAACCATACAAGGCATTGACAGTCTCTCTTTTAGATGAGCAACGGGCAGTGCCGGCGATGACAAACACTATCCAACGTTATATCTACGAACCCAATGCCGCCATACTCAAAGCAGGGCTGTACAACTATGTGAGTGCGCATTTCTCTATAGCCAAGTTATCGCCCAATACCCACCTCTATACATCCGATGAGTTGATAGCGGACTTCCCCGGACGGGTATGGGAGACCTGTACGCCCGACGAACCATTGCGGCAGTGCAATATCGTAACCCGCAATTACCCTCTCTCGCCCGACCAACTGAAAAAGAAACTCAAAGTACGCGATGGGGGCGAGTGGTATGTGATAGCCGCCAGGCTGGGAAACAAACCTGTTTATGTTACCGCCAAACGGGTATAACCCCTTGGAAAAATGGAGGTTAATGGCAAATTCCTGCATTTTAACGGCTCGCAGATTTGTGTATATCAATAAAAAGTTGTAATTTTGCACGCTTTTTCGGGTTCGGGCTCACAAAAGTCGCCATAGGCAGCGTATGAAATCAATGCAAAAACATTATTAGCAGCGTCAAAGACCTATCAAGCCGCCCCGCACGATGTAATTTAATAAAAATTGTGATAATGTACGCAATTGTAGAAATGAAAGGTCAGCAGTTCAAAGTAGAGGCTGGCAAAAAGTTGTTCATCAACCGTATGGACACCGAGAAAGGTGTCGAGGTTGTGTTCGACAACGTGTTGCTCGTTGATAACGACGGCAACATCACAGTAGGTGCTCCGTATGTAGAGGGAGCAAAGGTAGTATGCGAAGTGCTCGACAACGAGTGCCGCGGTGAGAAAATCTTGGTTTTCCACAAAAAACGTCGCAAAGGCTATCGTAAATTGAACGGTCATCGTCAGGACTTGACGAATATCGTAGTAAAAGAAATCGTAATCGCTTAAAGAAAGGAACAGAGATTATGGCACATAAGAAAGGTGTTGGTAGTTCTAAGAACGGCCGTGAATCAGAAAGCAAACGACTTGGCGTAAAGATCTGGGGCGGACAATTCGCTAAAGCAGGTAATATCATCGTACGCCAGCGCGGTACGGTACACAACCCCGGTGAGAATATGGGTATGGGTAGCGACCACACGCTCTACGCTTTGGTAGATGGTGTGGTTACATTCCGCAGAAAGAAAAACAATAAATCCTACGTC
This sequence comes from Bacteroidales bacterium UBA6828, assembly GCA_002452095.1. Classification (GTDB taxonomy): domain Bacteria; phylum Bacteroidota; class Bacteroidia; order Bacteroidales; family Paludibacteraceae; genus Colicola. Next base: position 6,690 of record DKEG01000041.1, read on the forward strand.
TCTATCCGGCCGATAGCAGAGGCTTAATCGGCGAGAGAAACAGGTGTATTTTGATTTCTCCTACCGGTTGCTTCGGCAATTCGGCAGGAGAAATTTGTTTTTAACAAGAAGTAAAATTATGCTAACGCTAAAACAGATCTACGACGATAAAGAGAAAGTAATCGCCGGATTGGAGAAAAAACATTTCGACGGTGCACGCGAAGCCATTGAACAGGTTATCGCACTGGATGCCGAGCGCAAAGCCGCCCAGCAGAAGAAAGATGCTGCGGCTGCCGAGATGAACAAAATATCGAAATCTATCGGTATGCTGATGGCACAAGGCAAGAAAGACGAAGCAGGGCAAGCCAAGGCGCAGACCGGTACCCTCAAACAGGATATTGCCGCCTACGACGAGCAGATGGCAAAAGCCGAACAGGCACAGCGCGACTTGCTGCTGACTATCCCGAATGTACCGTATGAACTGGTGCCGCAGGGAGCAAGTGCTGAAGATAACCTCGCTGTCAAAGTAGGCGGGTTCATCACAGGTGCGCGCCTGAAAGTGCTGGAGCAGGACAATGCTTTGGCTTTCTCTGCCGAAGGTGCCGCTATCGCTCTGCGCGACTGGCCTTCTGAAGAAAACCCCGAGCCTGCCAATGCCAAACTGCCCCACTGGGAGTTGGCAAAGAAATACAATCTGATTGATTTCGACCTCGGAGTGAAAATCTCAGGCGCAGGTTTCCCTGTCTATATCGGTCAGGGCGCACGTCTGCAACGCGCACTAATCAACTTCTTCCTTGCCGAGGCGAACAAGGCAGGCTATACCGAGATCATGCCGCCAACGGTAGTGAACCAGGCAAGCGGGTATGGTACGGGGCAACTGCCCGACAAAGAGGGACAGATGTACCACTGCGAGGTGGACGACCTGTATCTCATCCCGACGGCAGAGGTGCCGGTTACGAACCTTTACCGCGATGTAATCATCGACGAGGACAAACTGCCTATCAAGAACTGCGCTTATACCGAGTGTTTCCGCCGTGAGGCAGGGTCGTATGGTAAGGACGTGCGCGGTCTGAACCGTCTGCACGAGTTCTCGAAGATTGAGATTGTTCGTATCGATACCCCCGAACATAGTGATGTCAGCCACAAGGAGATGTTGGCGCATGTAGAAGGTCTGCTCAAGAAACTGGAATTGCCCTATCGTATCTTGCGTCTGTCGGGTGGCGATATGTCGTTCACAGCGGCTATCTGTTACGACTTTGAGGTCTATTCAGAGGCACAGCACCGCTGGCTGGAAGTTTCCTCTACATCGAATTTCGATACCTATCAGGCAAACCGTCTCCACTGCCGCTATCGTAGTGCTGCTGACAAGAAAGTGGCTATCGCACATACGTTGAATGGTTCGGCACTGGCTCTGCCGCGTATTGTGGCAGCCCTGTTGGAGAACAACCAGACCGAAGACGGTATCCGTATTCCAGCAGCCCTACAGCCGTTCTTTGGCAGCGATATGATCCGCTGACAGTTTGTGTTAAAGTGATAAAAAGACCGCTCTATATGCAATAGGGCGGTCTTTTTTTATTTCTATTTGGCGAGAAAAAGAATATAAAAATAGTGGAATATGGAATAATGGCACTGTATTTGTCGCAATTTGGAATATACGGACATAGGTTCGTATAACCAATTATTAACCTCTAAATTCTATGTGTATGAAACGTATTTTTCTTCTTATGGGCATAGCCCTATCGATGGTATTCTTTCACCGGTCGGATGTACAGGCATGTACGGGTATTACTTTGCGCACGCAGCAGGGCGAGGTGGTTACAGCACGCACCATTGAATGGGCGGCAGAGGCATTGCATAGCGGATATGTGGTAGTGCCGCGCGGGCATAAGCAGCAGTCTTTCTTGCCCGATGGTACACAGAACGGCAAACGTTTTACAGCCAGATACGGCTATGTGGGGCTAACCGTAGAGCAACCCGAGTTTGTTATGAACGGAATGAACGAAGCCGGATTGGAAGCGGGGTTGTTCTATTTCCCTGCGTATGGGCAGTATGAGACCTATGATGAAGCATTGAAAGCACAGACGATAAGCGATTTCCAATTGGTGGCATGGATACTGAGCAGTTTCAAAACCGTAGATGAAGTGAAAACCGCTTTGCCGTTGATACGTGTGGTGGGGATAGACCCGCGCAGTTCTACCGTCCATTGGCGGGTAACAGAGCCAAGCGGGCGGCAGATTGTGATAGAGATAACGGACGGGCAAGTACATTTCTATGAGAATACGCCGGGTGTGCTGACCAATGCGCCGGGATTCGAGTGGCATCTGACCAACTTGAACAATTACATCAACCTGTCTACCGGCACAATCAACACACGCAGGGTGGGCGACCTCACGCTTACTGCCTTTGGCGGAGGCGGAGGATTGCACGGTATCCCCGGTGATATGACTCCCCCTTCGCGTTTCGTGCGGGCGGCTTTCTTCCAGGCATCGGCACCCAAACTGACCACTCCCGAAGAAACGGTAACGGAGGCTTTCCATATACTCAACAATTTTGATATACCTGTTGGTGTGCAGTTTGCTGACGGGCAAACGGTTGCCGACATACCGAGTGCCACCCAATGGACGATTGCGTGCGACCTGCATGGGAGGCGGCTTTACTACCGCACAATGTATAACTCGACCATACGCTGTATAGATTTGAGCAAAATCAATTTCCGCAAGGTGAAATACCAATCAGCACCATTGGATAAAGAGCAGAAACAACCCATAGAACAGGTGGTGATACAATAGAGAAAGGGCTGCTTACGATAAGGTAGGCAGCCCTTGTTGTTTTGTGAGAGGTGTAGAATTACTCTGCAGGTTCGTCAGTTGCAGGTGCGCTTTCCGGGGTGAAATCAGCAGCGGGAGCAGCAGTCTGCTGCATAGCATCGGCAGCCTCTTCCACCTGCTTGGTGATTTGGCTCTCGTTGGCATTGTCCTGATGCTGTTTGCCTTGGCTGAAACCTACTGCAGCAATGCTCAAAACTACAATAATAGCGATGAGCGTCCATGTGGTTTTCTCCAGAAAGTCAGCCGTCTTTGGCGCACCCATCACTTGGTTTCCGCCTGCGAAACTGTTTGCCAATCCGCCGCCTTTGCTGTTCTGTACGAGTACCAACAAGGTCAGCAGTATGGCTGCAATAACGATAAGAATGGTAAGAAAAATATACATAGTAGTTTATCAATTAATTTTCAATTCAGGGCTATACACCATAGCAGTGTGCAAAGGTACTGCTTTTTTTTGATACTTACAAATTATTTGCCCAAAACCTGCCAAAACTCCTTTGTACTGTCCAATAACA
>DKEG01000061.1:0-9767 GCA_002452095.1 Bacteroidales bacterium UBA6828
AGAAGGCGGTTGAGACGATAGACGAGGTTCTGCGTATTGAGAACGGGGGTTACGGTATCGAAATGCGCATACATCATTTCGGCATGTACCCCCGCATCGGTACGACCGGCGAAAGTAAGCGGAACGGGGCAACGGAAGAGCGTCGCCATAGCGGGTTCCATAGTATCTTGCACCGTGCCGCCCGAGGGCTGCGACTGCGAGCCGTGGAAACGGGTACCAAGATAAGCGAAACGAATGAAATATCGCATTTTTACTTTTACAGGAACATTAATTACCACGAATTAACCATTAATTCTGTTACCAACAACGTTTGGCGACTGCTCAACAGCCTATCATAAACCAATCTTGTTTCCGTCCTTTCTACGTCTTTTCTACGTCTTTTCTACGTCTTTTGTATATAAGGGAAAGGACGAGGTTGTTCAGTTCGGGGGAGAGACGGAGTAGCCAAGCGAGAGCGATGCCGCTGCCGAGAAGGACGAGCGAGCGTAGTATGCTACTGAGCCATATATTGGCGATAGGCAGGAAATGCTCCCACAGGGTATTGAGGGCAAAAAGAACGGCTATTAGGAGTATGCTGAGGAACGTTTTGCGGTTGGCGACCGACACGCGGCATGTAAGACGCAGGACAAGCAATGCCAGTGCGAAATAAGCCGCATAGGCGATGAGATTGCTGAGGGCGGCACCATCCATTCCATAGACAGGAATGAGACAGTTGTTGAGCAGGATAGAGGTTATCGTCAGGAAGAACGAAAGGAATAGGGAGAATATATAGAAGCGCGAGTAACTAAGCGCGGAGAGGCAAATGGAGAGGGTGGCGATAACGATCTGGTTGATACCGAGGATCAACACCACATTTTTCGCCACAGCATACGTGCTGCCGTTGGGGAGGATATGGAAAATAAGGTCGATATTGAACCATATAGCGAGGAATATCAGTCCGCCGACGAGCAGAAGGTTGTTGCTCACCTGATGGATGAGATGAGAGGTTTCTTCGCGGTTCTGCTCCTTGATAGCCCGTGCCAACTGCGGCGAGGCGATGGCGGTAACAGAACGGTAGGGGATACTGACCATCACGGCGATATACGTGGCGATGGCATAGATACCGGTGTGGTCAAGTCCCATCTTTGCGGTGATAAAGAACGAAGACAAGGCGGGTGCCAATACACCGGCGACGGCAGATACAAAGAGGAAGGCGGTATAGAGGAGGTAACTGCGTACGAGTGCGGGATTTTGGCGGAGGAAAGCCCGGTCGGGACGCAAGGATATATGCCCGTAGGCAAAGAGGTAGGCGAGATTGATCAGGGCGGCGAGTGCATAGTTGAGGCACAGACCGATGACGAAACCGTCCATAGAGAGGATACGGAAAGCGTAGAGCAGATAGAGAGCCAACATACCGAGACGGACGACGAGTTCGCGCACGGTGCGTGGTACGACGATGCGCATCAGGACGTTGGCGTTGGTTTCGAAGATAGTCTGATAGAGCATAAAGAACGCCAGCGGCAAGACCATATAGTAATAGTCCATAAAAAGCGGCGATTTCTCTCCGAACCAGTTGCCGAGCGGCACGTGGCACGCCCAATAGACGGCAGCAAAAAGCAGGAAGCCGAACAGCGGGACGACCAATGTCCAGAAGAAGAACCCATGGTCGCGGGTGTCCGAGTCTTTGAAGTAAGGATAGAAACGGATAATAGAGGAGTTGGTGCCGAGTTGTGCCAATCCGATAAAGAGTGTGGCGGCATCAACAAGGACGCGTGCGAGTCCGATTTCCTCGCTGGTAAGGAAGCGGGTAAGAACGAAGAAAGTAGTCAAAAAGCCCACCGCAACCCCGATATAGGTTACGATGGTGCCTTTGATACTTTGTCTTGCGATGATACCCATATAAAAGGGAATAAGGTCTTTAAGGGCATTAAAGTCCTTAAAGACCTTAAGGATTATTTCTCGATGCCGAGGAGTTCGACCTCGAAAATAAGCGTGGAGTATGGTGGGATAGAGCCTGTCTGACGTGTGCCGTAGCCAAGTTGCTGCGGGATATAGAAGCGGAACTTGCTGCCTACGGGCATGAGTTGCAGACCTTCCGTCCACCCGGGGATGACCTGATTGAGACCGAAAGATGCCGGTTCGCCGCGGTCCACACTGCTGTCGAAGACCGTACCGTCGATGAGGGTTCCGTGGTAGTGTACTTTTACGCGGTCGGTAGCCTGCGGTATTTTGCCTTTGCCCATCACGAGTACTTCGTACTGGAGACCGCTCTCGGTAGTGATAACACCCTCTTTGAGTTTGTTCTCCTCGAGGAATTTCTCGTTTGCAGCAATGATTTCGCCGTACTTGATTTGGAGCACTGTGTTCTCGATGTACTCGCCTGCGGAGCGGCTGTCGAACTGTGTGTTGTAGTTGCTCATACCGTTGATGAAGCCCTGTTTGATGAGTTCGAAGTTGGTAGGAATGCCCTCCAAGCCGAGGAGTCCGGTCGGTTCCTGCTCGCGGATAGCGTTGCCTATCTGCTTGCCCATCATAACGAGTTGCGGGTTGCGGGCTCTGACTTTCATTGCCTTGTTGATGTTCTCGATGAACTCTTTCTGTGCGGTGCCGTCGGTGTCATTAGCCAGCAGGTACATACGCATCTGGTCGCCGTTGAGCATACCGAAAGCGTAGTTGATAGAGTCGGTGAAATTTTTGAGATGAACGGTTTTTACTCTTGTCGGGCATTTGCCTTTGACGGTTTTGCCAGCCTGTGTATCCGCCTCTTTGCTGTAAGACGACTGGAAGAAAGAGCGTGCGTCAGCGGCTTTCATGACGGTGGTGTCGCCATTGAGGGCGTTTACGAGTCCTTGGAAGAGCATTTTCTCGTTGAGTGTCCAGTGTTCGTTCTCTGCGAGACCTTTTGTCTCAAAGGACTTGATACCCGTACCGACGTTGCGACCTGCCAGTGCCACTTCGGAGAGGGTTTCTGCTTTGCCGTTGTAGCCTTCTTCGAGGGCAGCGATGAACTCGTTGACGCTCTTTTTGCTGCTATCGTTGGCGAGTTGGTACATCTTGATCTGGGCACCGTTGATGTAGCCCAATGCATAGTTGAGGGAGTCGTTTTGGCTCTCCAGAACAGCGTCCTTGGCGGTGTAACTGTTGCCGCATGACACCATTGCCATAGCCGCAAGGACGATAATACTCAGTTTTTTCATTGTTGTATGATTTGTTTTTGTTTTTAGTCTAATAGGGCGAATTAGTCCGATGGGGCGGATTATTCAATGCCGAGCAGTTCGACGGTGAAGATGAGTGCCGCATAGGGCGGGATAGCCGCGCCTGCTCCCTGTGCGCCGTAGCCGAGTTGGTAGGGGATATAGAGTTTGTACTTGCTGCCTATTGACATCAACTGCAGTCCCTCTGTCCAGCCTTTGATAACCTGATTGAGCCCGAAAGTGATGGGTTCGCCGCGTTTGTAACTGCTGTCAAAAACTGTGCCATCGGTAAGTGTCCCCTCGTAGTGCACCTTTACTTTGTCGGTTGCTTTGGGTTTTTGTCCGATAGTAGCCTCGATGATTTCGTACTGCAAGCCGCTTGGTGTGGTTTTCACTTCGGGGCGTTTGGCGTTCTCGGCGAGGAACTTTTCGCCAGCCTCTTTGGCTTGTCCTGCGATTTTCTGTTCCAGTTCGGTAAAGAATTGGTTGAGAATGGTTTGCGCTTCGGTGTAAGCGATTTCGGGTTGTTGTTTTTCCAAGACGTGCTCAATACCTTTGGCAAGGTCGGCATAGTTGAGTTTTTCGACGCCGCTGCTGAGCAGTTGCTGACCCATAGAGAGTCCGAGTGCATAACTGATTTTGTCCATATTGTATAGGTTTTATTTGTTAGTCGGTATAATTTTATAGTTGATCCAAGATCTTAACATCCGTGTATATTTGGAGGTTCGATGTTGGCAGGCAGTTCCTTCGTAGTTCTATCGTAGTTCCTTCGTAGATAGTAGTTCTTGATCAACGGAAAGTAAATCTTAACAAACCGCATATTTTTACTTGCATAGTTGCTGCATGCGGGCGATGTACTTGCCGATGATGTCGAACTCGATATTGACGATACTGCCCTCCTGGATATATTTGAAGTTGGTTTCCTCGTGGGTGTATGGGATGATGCAGACACTGACATAACCTTTGCCGTCCACGACGTCGGGTTCGCAGACAGTGAGGCTTACGCCGTTGATGCAAATAGAGCCCTTGTCCACAGCGAGATAGCCGCGGCGTATCATATCCAGACTGCTGTCGTATTCGAAGCGATAATACCAACTGCCGTCGGTTTCCTGCACATTGATACAGCGTGCGGTCTGATCGACATGCCCCTGGACGATATGCCCGTCGAGACGCTCGTTGAGGAGCATAGAGCGTTCGACATTGACCCAGTCTCCCTCTCGGAGCAGCCCGAGGTTACTGCGCTGGAGCGTCTCCTGCATAGCGGTTACGGTATAGAGGTCTCCCTCGATCTTCACCACCGTGAGGCAGACACCGTTGTGGGCGACAGACTGGTCGATAGAGAGCGGTTCATGGAATGGATTGCGCAGCGTAAAATGCTTATTGCCCTGTTCCTGCTCCACCCTGACGACTTGCGCCATGGTTTCTACGATTCCTGAAAACATTGAAATCAGATTTTATGAGAATTACACAATATATAACAAGGAGTGCGGTACCGACGCCCATTCGCGCCCACATACCGAGGTTATACGCTCCATAATAGACAGCCAGAAGCCCGATGGTCAGGAGCGTATAGGCACCGATACGTTTGAGGTCATAGGGGATAACAAGATACCTGCGCCCGACAAAATAGGACAACAGCATAATCACGAAATAGCAGACGGTGCTGCTTGCCGCCGATGCCATATAGCCTATTTTCGGCACAAAAACAGCCTGCAGGGTGAACGTTATCACGACTCCGATGAGCGAGAAATACGCCCCCCATTGGGTTTTGTCGGTCAGTTTGTACCAGAAAGAGAGGTTGAAATAGATACCCTGGAAGATATACGTCCACAGCACGACAGGGACAATCTTCAAGCCCTCCCAGTAGCCCGGGGCGATGATAAACTTCAGCAGATCGAGGTAGAAGACCATTCCGAGAAGGATGAGGTACGAGAAAAGGATATAGTACTTCATGGCATCGGCATACGCCTCCACGGACTTGCGGTCTTTGTGGCGGGCAAAGACAAAGGGTTCGTAGGCATAGCGGAACGCCTGGGTGAACATCATCATGACCATAGCGACCTTGAAGCACGCACCATAGATACCGAGTTGGGTCTGCGCATCATCGCCCGTGTAGAAGAACGGGAAGAGGATACGGTCGAGCGTCTGGTTCATAATACCGCACACGCCCAGCACCAGCAGCGGCAGCGAGTAGCGCAACATACGGCGGAGCAACGCCCATGAGAAAAGGGGTGCATGGCTCTTGCGGGGCTCAAGGATAGCGGGCAGCAGGCAGAGCGTCTGGATACCCGTAGCGATGATGTTGGCTACAAAGACATAGCCCACGCCGTAACCGGGGTCGTACCACGACGAGATAATGCTCCAGTCCTGTATCTTCGGGCAAAGCACGAGGAAAAAGAGGTTGAGCAGGATATTGAGGAAGACAAAGAGCAGTTTGAGCGCCGCAAAGCGGATGGGACGTTTCTTGTAGCGCAGATAGGCAAACGGGATAGAGGCGAAAGCGTCCATCGCCACGACCACGCTCAGCAGGGCGATAAACTCAGAATGAGACGGATAGCCCAAGAGGTCGGCTATCGGTTGGCGGAAGATGCAGCACAGCACGGCAAAGAGCAGCGAGGTGGAGAAAAGGCTGATCATCGCCGTGGTATAGACCGTATTCGGATTCTCCCCTTCCTTGTTGGCAAAGCGGAAGAAGCCCGTCTCCATACCATAGGTGAGTATGACCAGCAGGAGTGCCGTCCACGCATAGAGATTGGTGACGATACCGTAATCCGACTGCTGCGCCAGCACGTATGTGTACAGCGGCACCAGCAGCCAGTTGAGAAACTTGCCGACAATGGACGAGAGACCGTAGATAACGGTGTCTTTCGCAAGAGAACGAAGCCCGGACCCCCTCATTCCCCCTTCAGAGGGGGAAGATTGCAGAGTTGGGTCTGTATTGTCGCTATTACTTGGTCTATGTTGCATAAAACCTGTTCGTTTATAAAGCGGAGCACCTTGTAACCTTGCAGGGATAAATAAGTGTCCCGTATGTTGTCAAAATCCTGATTATCTTCCGCATAGTGATATTTGCCGTCCACCTCAATGATAAGTTGCTTGCTCGGGCAAAAGAAATCTACAATATAATTTCCGATGATATACTGCCGCAAGAACTTGACACCCAGTTGTTGACCCCGTAGTTGTTGCCAAAGAGCCTTTTCCGCAGGAGTCATATTCCGCCTGTTCTCCGCAGCAAATTTCCGCAATGCCGAGTAGTTGAGGATGTCCGCACTGCGGTATTTCTTATTTTCATCATTCATCATCTGCGCCACTCTGCAAGTCCCCCTTTGAAGGGGGATTAGGGGGTCCTACAATAATTACGATTTCGCCTTTGGCTTCGCGCTCCTTGAAAGAGGCAATGAGTTCAGCGAGAGTGCCTCTTCTTGTTTCTTCAAATTTCTTGCTGATCTCGCGGCTGACAGAGGCGCGACGGTCGGCACCGAGATACTCCGCCAGTTGCTCCAACGTTTTTTGCAGGCGGAAGGGCGACTCGTAGATGATCATCGTGTGAGTCTGTTCGGCGAGTTGCTGCAAGCGGGTCTGCCGTCCTTTCTTCTGCGGGAGGAAGCCCTCGAACCAGAACCGGTCGCAAGGCAAACCGCTGTCCACCAAGGCGGGTACGAAAGCCGTAGCCCCCGGCAGGCATTGCACCTCCACACCCCGCTCCACACAGGCACGCACAAGCATAAAACCGGGGTCGGAAATACCCGGCGTACCAGCATCGGAAACCAACGCCACGTTCATTCCCGCCGCAATACGCTCCGCCATAGCATCGGAGGTCTCGTGCTCGTTGAACTTATGGTGCGCCTTGAGGGGCGTATGGATGTCGTAGTGCTTGAGCAGCACCGACGAGGTGCGGGTGTCCTCAGCCAGAATCAGATCCGCCTCTTTCAACACCCGCAACGCACGCAGCGTAATATCTTCCAAGTTACCGACGGGGGTCGGGACTACATACAACATAATTATGAATGAATAATTATGAATTAGGCAAAACGGCGGTGGAGGGCATTGACAAACAGTTCGTAACTCGGCTGTTCTTTGTCCCAGTTGAAATGCTTGTTGATATACGCCATTGCCTCGTCGAAAGAAGACAGACCGTTGAGGTCGGCAATGGTGCGCTGCATTAGTTCGCCGTTCTTGCCGAACAACTCGCGCTGGTAGAGGAAACGGTCGCCGATAGAGATTGCCTGCTTCAGGTCGCTCACGGGTTGCCCGTAAGCCGTAGAGGCTTTGGGTGCCTCGGCAGGAACGGGTTCCGCCGGAGCAGACGCAGATTCCGATTTCTGTTCCGCCTGTACAGGCTCTGCTGCCACAGGTTCCTCTTTCTCCTCTATTAGTGGTGCCGGTTCCTCTTGCGGTTCTTCTATCGCCTCAGCGGGAGTTTCCTCTTCCGGTTCGGGAACGGAAGCGGGTTCTTCCGCTGCCACTTCCGCGGTCTCCTGTTCAGGTTCCTCGGTGTCGTCATCGTTCATCAGGAGTTCCACCTCCACTTCGGGTTCCTCCGCCATCGTGGGGCGGGCTTCCACCTCTACGAGGCGTTGCTCCAGTTCCTCCAGCAGGTCGCGCTGCACAGCCAAGGCGGCATTGGCAGCGTTGAGGCTTTTTTGCAGTTCCTCTATCGTCTTGTCCAGTTGAGCGATGCGCTTCTCCAAACCGGCGGAGTAGGTCGCAATCGCCTGTATAAAATGTCCGTTATCCATCTGTTAAATCCTAATTCATCATTCGCAATTTGCCATTAGCACGCCACTTTCTCGAGCCACTTGACCATACCGAGCATTACGCCCATCGAAACGAGGCATACCCCCAAGAATACAGCCCAGCAGTACTCAATAGGCCAAGCGTTGTACATCACCGGACCGACCCAGATTATCAGGTTGCCGAGAGCCGTTGCCCCCAACCAGAGTCCCTGGCAGAGACCTACCATATGGCGCGGAGCCACCTTGCTGACAAAGGACAGACCGAGCGGCGAAATAAACAACTCTGCCACCGTGAGAAAGAAATACGTAACCACCAGCACCCACGGACCTGCTTTGGTCAGCCCAGCAGCCGCCATCTGCTCTGCGTCCATTGCACGGAAATCCGTACCCGAAGGATAGCCCTCGATAGCCGAAAAGATAGTAAGGAACAAATAAGCGCAAGCGGCGATACCCATACCGATAGCAATCTTGCGCGGGGTGGAGATAGCCTTGCCTTTGCGAGCCAATGCCGAGAAGATCCACATAATCACAGGGGTCAGCACAATCACAAAGAACGGATTGAGAGCCTGCCAAATCTCGGGCGCAATAGACTGTGTTACCACAAAGTCGCGTGCAAAAACCGACAGCGACTGCCCATTCTGGTGGAAACTGAACCAGAAGAAAATAGCCACACCGAGTACGGCAAACAGTGCATACATACGTTGCTTAATCTCATGAGCCATAGCGGCTTTCTCGGCTGCGGTATAATTGGTTGTATTGCCGGTTTCTTTCTTCGCAGGCTGCGGGAACATCTTTTTGGTGCAAAGGAAAATCACCAGCGAAAGCAACATCGCCGCCACCGAAGCAATGAACGAATAGTGGATACCCGTATTGAACACATTGATATAATCGTGGCAGAAAGCCGCATTATCTACAAAATTGTATCCGCTGCCGAGTACTTGCTGCATAGTCTCGGTGAACTTGGTGGTAACCACGCCGTCAGCCAGATACTGGTGACAGAGCGCAGGCATATCCGCATTGTAAACGAGGTCGTGCGCCTTGAGCCACCACTGGCGGAGCAACGGAGCCACAAACGGTGCAATCAGACCGCCGATATTGATAAATACGTAGAAAATCTGGAAACCCGAGTCGCGTTTGTCTTTTGCCTGAGCCAATGCTTCCGGACTTTCTTTGGCAGCCTCAGCCTCCAACTCATCGTACATCTTGCCCACAATGGCTTGCAGGTTGCCCTTGAACAGACCGTTGCCGAAAGCAATCATCAGCAACGCTACGCAGGTGAATACCAATATGCCCCACCATTCGCCGTTGCCGTCAGCCGAACTGAAAACCGGCACCGACAGGGCGACATAGCCCAATGCCATAATAATCAATCCCCACTGAATAGTCTTGTTGTAGTTCTGCGTTTTGTCGGCAATCAAACCGCCAACGAGACTCAGCACGTAGATACCGCAATAGAACACGGAATAGATCAGACCGGCCGTACCGTCGGAGAGACCGAATTTAGAAACAAGGAACAGCAGCAGCACTGCATTCATAATGTAGTAGCCGAAACGCTCGCCCATATTCGCCAGGGCGGCAGGTATCAAACCTTTAGGGTGATTTTTGAACATAAGGTATTGTTTTTTTTAGTGATTATTTCCCGTTGTATTTTGTTATAGGATCGTTATAGGATGGTTATAGGATAGAGGGGGCTACGCATTGTGCATTGTGCATTGTGCATTGTTTGTCTATCCACCTTATATCCTCCTTACATCCACCTTACTTTTCAATTATGAATTAGGAATGAAGAATATTATATGCTACTTTTTCCCTGTGGATACCCTGAGGATAGCAGGAACATTCTTCATTCTTCATTCTT
>DKEG01000061.1:9845-24800 GCA_002452095.1 Bacteroidales bacterium UBA6828
CATTCTTCATTCTTCATTCTTTATTCATAATTCATAATTCCAGCCGTGTGTGTCTTCGGCACGACCGAACTGGATGTCCTGCAAGGCGTGGTACAGGCGGCAGCACACCTCGCTGGGGGCAAGACCGTATTCATATACGCGTGCGAAATCGGGGTCGATAATCCGCGAGATAGGCGAAATAGCCGCCCCCGTGCCGCAAGACGCCGCCTCTTGCATATCCGATAATTCCTCCACTGGTATCTGCCGTTCCTCATGGCGGATACCCAAATCCTCGCACAGCGTCATCAGGCTGCGGTTGGTGATACTGGGCAGGATACTGTCGCTCTTGGGCGTGATATACACCCCGTCTTTGACACCGAAGAAGTTTGCCCCGCCGCACTCGTCGATATACTTATGCTCCTTCGAGTCGAGAAACAGCACGCCATAGCCCTGCTCGTGTGCGGGTTCGGTGGCGCGGAAAGACGATGCATAGTTGCCCCCCACTTTGTACTGCCCCGTACCGAACGGTGCCGCCCTGTCCACACGGCGGTTGATGATGAAAGGCGTTGTGCCGAACCCGCTCGGGAAATACGGACCGATAGGAGTGGCAAGGCACATAAACTCAAACTCGTGCGCAGGCGATACACCCACTTTCGGAGTGGTACCAATCAGTATCGGGCGGATATAGAGCGTTGCCCCCGTGCCGTACGGCGGCATATAGTCGATATTCTCCGCCACACACAGGCTCACCGCCTCCATAAACTTCTCCTCGGGCAGCGGCACTATGTACATCGACTTTGCCGAGTCTTGCAAACGGCGGGCATTGTCCTGCGGACGGAAGATACGCACCTTGCCGTCCACTCCGCGAAAGGCTTTCAGTCCCTCGAATGCCTCCTGCGCGTACTGCAACGCCGTGGCTGCCGCATGGATGGAGATACAGAAATCGTCCGTTGCATACACGTTCCCCCATTGCCCGTTCCGATACGAGCAACGCACCATCTTCGCACACTCGGTGTACGAGAAAGTCAGGTGTTTCCAATCTATTTGTTTCATTTGACGAATTTACAAATCTACAAATTTACAAATTGTTCATTGCCGTTCCCTCAAACAACTCGTCCAAAATGCTGCGTCCGCTGCCGAAACAGGGTTCCAGGTTCTGCCCCTGCCAGTCGGCGGTCGGCTGCAGCGTATAGCCCGCAATGGGCGTCATACTGCGGTTGAGCAGTTGCATAATCACCTCGTGCAAACCGTCGTTCAAATCCACCAGATATTTCGTTTCCCGCTCATAGAACGGACGGAAATAGTCCTCGAAGTAGTCGAAATACGGTGTCCTGCGGTAGGCACTCACGAGCGAAATCCAGTGCTGATGCTGCCAGCGGGTCTGGTAACTTATTTCCACATCGCGGGTCAGTTGCTTATGCTCCGACTTCTTCACCGGCACGCTCAGCGTCAGCGGTCCGTCGGGCATGGTAATAGTGCAGCGGTTGCGGCAGGTCTGTTTCGGAAAACTCTCCATCACCTCTATCCGCACCGCCTGCGGGTCTTGCAGGTAAGCGCAGTACCAATCCACCGAACCGAGATAGGCGGTAGGCAAGATCAGATTATTGCTCTGCATTCTTTCCAATTCTGTTCCAGCGGATATGCCCTTTGAACCACGGTTTGTCTTTCTCCACCGACAACCAGATGAATACCGGTCGCCCGACGATATGGTCTTCCGGCACAAAACCCCAGTAGCGGCTGTCCGCCGAGTTGTGGCGGTTGTCGCCCATCATCCAGTAGTAGTCCATATCGAAGGTATAGTCCTCGCCCACGTGCATCGGTTTGAACTCGTAGGCATCGGCTATACGTTTGTAGAGCCAGTAGTTGCCCTTGGTGATCCGCAGCGTCTCGCCCTTGCGCGGAATATAGATCGGACCATAGTTGTCGCGCGTCCACGTGGTATGCCCCAGCGGATAGACATCGCCACCCTGCTGCTCGGGTTCGAGGGTGATAGAGGTAATATGCGGGTTCTTTGCCAACTCGTCGCGCATCGTCTCCGTGAGCGGGAAATGATATACCCCCGGTTCCAAGCGGCGGCGGTCGTCTTTGTTGATACCTATCTTCTCCAGATAGGTGTCGGTCAGGATATGCCCGTCGGTTTGTACGAAATAGTTCAACTGCACGCCCTCACGGTGCGGCTCGGCTTCACCGTTGATATACACCACGTTATCTATTATTTGCAGCGTGTCGCCGGGCGTACCCACACAGCGTTTCACATAGTTCTCCCGTCTGTCCACGGGGCGCACCGTCAGTTCGCCGAAGATGTCTTTTCTGCCCTCCACCACCTGTTTGCCGTAGTAGTGGCACAGCGTGTAGTAGTCGGGATTCTGCATGCGGGTGCAGACGGTATCGCCAGCAGGGAAATTGAATACCACGATGTCGCCTTTCTCGGGGGTGTCCCAGCCTGCAAGACGCTTGTAGCCCCAATGCGGTTTGTCGATATAACTCTTGCCGCCGCCCAACCATTGCGGGAACGTATGCTGCACAAGCGGCATAGAGAGCGGCGTATTCGGCACACGCGCACCGTAACTCATCTTGCTCACATAGAGGAAATCCCCCACACGCAGACTCTTCTCCAATGAAGAGGATGGAATCTGGTAGTTCTGGAATATATACAGGTTGATAAAATACACTGCAATGAGCGCAAACAGAATGGCGTCCACCCACGAACAAATGGTATATAGTACTTTGTTCGCTTTCGGGTTCTCGGGTTCGCCTTTTGCAGCAGGCTTGTAGCGTTTCCACCAACTCCAGTTGATATACCGGGTGGTAAAAGCATCAATAATAACGGGCAACAGCACCAACCAACCGAGACTTGCCCAATCGCCCCATGCCACCCACAGCACAAAGGCTATATAAATCGCACTCCACACACCTGCGGCAATCCACCCGCGACGCGTTACGTTTTGTATTCTTTCCTGAAAACTTTTCATATCTTAATATATAACCAAAACTCCTTTGCCGCACAGCGGCAAGAAATCCAAATAAATCTTTTCTTTGCCAAGCAACCGTGAATTGCTATAAATTTTATTTGCCTGCGGCGGAAAGGTCTATTACTTCATCAAACGTATGATACCCCTTTTTACCGACAATCCATTCGGCTGCCAAGACCGCACCGAATGCAAAACCCTTGCGCGACTTTGCCGAATGGCTGATACTGATCGTATCCACCTCGCTGTCCCACGTAACGGTATGTATGCCCGGCACCTCCCCTTTGCGGATGGAGGTAATGGAAACCTGCTCCATTGTGCATTGTGCATTATGCATTATGCATTGTTGGAGTGTTTTTGCCGTGCCGCTCGGGGCGTCCAATTTGTGCACGTGGTGCACCTCGGTGATACTCGGTGTATATTCGGGATAACGTTGCATTATCTTTGCCAACTGCTTGTTAAGGGCAAACAATATATTCACCCCTATGCTGTAGTTGCTCGACCAAACCAAGGCATTCCCCATTACGCATTGCGCATTACGCATTACGCATTGTTCTACATTCCAGCCTGTGGTACCGCAGACTACGGGTTTGCCTTTGCTCCACGCACGGCGGATATTCTCCTCCGCTGTGGCGGGAGTGGTAAACTCTATAGCGACATCCGCCGTGGCAAACGCCTCGGAATCAAAGTCCTGCAAATTATCTTTGTCAATAGTGCATACCACCTGATGCCCGCGTTCCCGCGCCACCTCTTCGATGATATGCCCCATCTTGCCGTATCCTATCAGTGCTATTTTCATTATCATCCTTCCGGTGCTGATTTATACTTTGCGTGTCCCGAAATCGGGACACTCCAAATCCGTGCAAAGTTACTGCTTTTTTCTGATATGTGCAATAGAGCACCTTTTTTGCCAATTCAACCGCACCCCAATCGCACGTCCCCAAGCAAAGCCCCGTCCCCCACGCCCTGCGAACCATTTAGCCTCCGATCTCGGATATATCACCCTACCACTCCCTACCACTCTTTTCTCTTACATTGAGAGAAAATATATCATATATAGAGCAACTTTATACACAAATACAGACTGCCTTCAAGAATCAGGCAGTCTGTATCTTTTTCGGATAATTTCTATCCTAACTATTGTTTGATTTGTTTTCCGGCTTCTCCTGACTACTCCGGTTTTCTGCCGAGGAAGATGAATACCTGCCGGGTGCCGTCGGAAGAACGGAAGTTGGTCAGTTGCTCCAATGCCTGCACATAGCCCATCGAATGTTCGCAGATAGACTCGATTATCTGGGTGGTGGTCTGTCCCGCAGCAGCATCTTCGGTGGTGCGGATGATCAGGTCGTCGGTGATGGACGAGCCGTTCAAGAAGCGGCTTGCCTGCGACATGGCTTTGACCGACGCCACGCGGTTCATTGCGCTCTCGTTGCCTCCGTATTTGGCGGGATCAAGCGACAGGACGGACATCAGATAGGTGCTGTCGTAGTCCTGCACGATACGCACTCCCTCGAAGGGCGCATTGTTGTACATGCGGACAAGGAAGCGCGTAAAGGACGTACGCTCCGTATTGTAGCCTTGTGCCAGACAGGGCAGTGCCAGCAAAAGGGCGAACAATAGATTACTTAGTCTTTTCATAGTCGGATTCCATACGCTTGGTGTATTCATAATCCTCCATTACACAGCGATATAACTTTTCTTGCCGAAGCATTACAAACACAAATAACAGAACAGCAAAGCCACACATTAACCCCATACGGTCCAAAAACGAAAACATCTCTATCTTTGCCAAAGTGTACGGAAGTAGTAATATAGGAAGTATTATATTGCGGCAAAGTGCAATTTGTCCCTCCAAAAAACTATAGGGTGCAGCACCTCTGTTCCGCTCCGCATAGTAATACGCTGTGTAATATTTATCTACGAGTAGATTTTTGGCGTTATCTGTTTCAGAACAACATCTGGAACAACACAGACATTTCAGAACAGCACGGACAGGATAAAACACAACCATGACAGCCATCCATACCGACCGCAGAATAATACACGGGCATTGCAAGAGACAGCAGAAGCATTGTCCTTCTACATTCTGGTCTCCCCATAGTGTTGTCAAAGCGCGCTTGTTTTCTTTTGGGATGCGGTGATACACATAGGAAATATGGGTAGGGTTATTTCTAAACGGAGTCCACCACCAATCCATAAACAGATGGTACATACAACCTACAATGTACGCAATGACGAAAAAGGCTAATACGCACATCGGATCATACGAAGAACAGCAACAGCAGTAACACAGATGTTTGCAGTAGTTGCAGATATCTGTGTATAAGTTCAAAATTACACCCAGTTCCAATGTTACAACACTGCCAGGAATCAGTATTGCAAAGAACTCATACAAATTGAGTTTGTTAATCAGATTACCCATTGTTTTGAAATTTTATAAGTTTGTTATTTGTTATAATACCAAGCAGGACTCCACACTTTGTGATTACTTAGGTAAATTAATATATCACGATCACATTGTCCATCTCTTGTATCAAGGCGTTCCTTATCTAATT
The DNA here is from genome assembly GCA_002452095.1 of Bacteroidales bacterium UBA6828. Taxonomy (GTDB): domain Bacteria; phylum Bacteroidota; class Bacteroidia; order Bacteroidales; family Paludibacteraceae; genus Colicola. Next base: position 15,349 of record DKEG01000061.1, read on the forward strand.
TATTATAATACTCTTTTCCACCCGCTAATAAACACAACCTTTCAATTGCCCAAACAGTTTTACGAACACTATTCTGATAGCCCCCCCAATACATCCAATATAAGGATTGGAACCGTCTCTCACGTTTATCATAATATTTAGGGGACAAACATATAGATTCCCAAGATTTTAATTCATCCACATTTAGACTTTTACCAGCATTTGGAGAATATGAAATTAAACGATATACAAGTGAATAATATAGTCCCAATTTATCATAAAAATAGTAAAATGCTTCTTCAACATTCTCCATTTGTCCTTGGTGTGCATTAAAATATTGTATTGCTTGTGGAACTATACTATCAAATAAGACCTGAAAACGCGAATCTGCAAATGGAACAAGAGTTATATTCGACAATTTCTCCATATTTTGCTTTGGAATTTGTAGATGTACACCACTTTTCCACTCACCATAATTAGGAAAAGGGTCTAACGATAAAGAAATCATCCACTCATACGTAAAAAATAACTCTGGCCACATTCTTGGTATTTCAGGATATACAAAACCCAAATTATCGGAAATCAACATACAAGTTCGGCGCTCAATATTTTGTTGGATGCTTTGTCGAAGTTCTTGCCTTACGCATGAAAAATCCGCATAGGTTCTATACTCATAAAAAGCATTACGTTCTTTATCATAGAAGATCTTTACGTTTGGAACCTCAAAACCAATTTTTTCAAGATGCTCTACTTGCTTTTCATCTATAGATATAGACGACAAATAATTATCCATCATTTTTATCAAATTATCTCCATTTTCATTCCGTTTACAAGTAATTTTCCCTATAGCCAAACCATCTATTTGTACATTCTGAATATCCAACGTGTATGTATATAAGTCGTTCTTTTCCACGAATTCATTCACTAATGTAAACAGATGATTGAGGGCTTTTTTTGTATTGGCGATGTTCATCTCCAACATTCGTTTTTCCTGCGTCAGCAATGCACCACTCAGTTCGCAAGACGAACCTTTGCTTTTGGCATACGAAATCAGTTTGTTCACCGAAACCGTAGCCCGCAACGTTATGGACAACAAAGCAGAATCCAATTCCGTCACATTGATTTCTTCATACGAACTGATACTACCATTGCTGATAGTTACAATCTCATCTTTTACTACCGAGTCGTTCAGTATTTCCGTATTGGCGGACACAAAACACCCGAAGGCTTGTTCGATGGCACTACGCAGGGCAACGTGCGTGGCTTCTTCTTTGGTGGCACCGTCACCAGACACGACCAAGGTTACTTCTTCCACTCCTTGAGCGGAAAGCATGGATATGCTCATCAGGCACACCCATACAAAAGACATCAATTTCTTCATTTTTGACTATTTAGTTCATTATTCTTGATTCTTGATCCTTTGTTCATTATCCCAACCATTACCATCTCCTAACGACACTATTGACCATTTCGGGCAAGTGATTGCCGACAGCCACACCGATTTCACGAATCATATCCATACGCTGTTTGCGCAGTTGCACATTGTCGTTGTATTGTTGCACACGCAAGTTCCATTCGCGTTCGTCCACCTCTTTGGCACGGGCTTTCTGTTCGGCTTCCTCCGCCGCTTTCTTGGCTGCAATACTGCGCTCTTGCGCACGCAGGGTCTTCTCTATCTCCCGAGCCAACACATCGGCTTGGGCGGCAGCATTAGAGTGCGGGTTAATCTTAAGCAGATAATCGTACGCCTTGGCTGCCTGTTCATAGTTATGTTTCATATTCCATGCGGCTTGTGCCTGTTTGAGCCAGACTTGCGCTTCATCGTCTATCTCCACCTGATAGAGAGCCAGTGCCTTGGCTTGGGCTTGCGTATAGCAATCGTAGCACTCTTGCGGCACAGCCAATAGGGCGGCGATGGCTTCTTTGCGCTGTCCCATTTGCGCTCTATGGTCGGCATTAGTAAGAATGTCGACGCAATGATTGGTATAATAGTCCGTTATCTGTGTTTTGGCTTCGGCAACAAGCGACCGTATTTTCTCGTTTTGGGGAGACAAGCGTTTATATGCCTGTATCTGTGCCTTTGTTTCCGACACGCCGATACCGGCAACAGGGATAGTGGTTTTGCCAAACACACGATTGTCAATAGCATCACCGATAGTGATGGTAACCTCCAATTTCTCGGATATCTTGGGCGGATTGGAAGGCATCACATCGCGCCCGGTGATATTCACTTTTGCCGAGATAACAAAGCGGTCGGACAATCCGCTCGTTACCCCATTGTCGGTGAGTATCTGTTCCAAGCGGTTTTCCAACTGCAGGCGTGCTTCCTCGGGGATATGCTCATATTCGGGTTGCACTGCCGTGATGGACAATGACATATCTTGCGCACAAAGGGCGCCTGCCATACACAGGACGGCAAATAAAAAGACCGGTCGTTTCATACTATTTCTCTCCTAATACAATGTTGGCTTCACCCAAACCGCGCACCATCACTTTGGCGGTGATTTGGTATTGTTGTTGCAGGTATTTACGCAGCCGGGTGGCAAAAGCACGTGCGTCCACAGCCCTGCCGTTCCCGTCGAAGAAAGGAATACGCACTTGCTCGAACTGCGCCATGGTCTCGGTGGCGTCTGTCAGGTTGAACGCACCGTTAACGGTGCTCTCGGCAAGCCAATTCTGAATACAATCCAACAGTTCTTCGCCGTTGTATTCCGTCTCCAAGTTGTTTTCCCAACTATCCCAGCAGCGGACAGTCATCACTATCTCGCGTCCGTTGGCTTGCAGGTCGGCATAGTATTGCGTCATTTGCGTATCAAAGCCGGCAATCTTTTGCAATACGGCGTTTTCCAGCAGTTGGGGAATAAGGTCTTGTGAGACATCGCTTGTACCCGATGCCGTGGCAATACGCTTGCTTGTATAGGCATCGAATGCTTCCAGAGTGAAAGTTACGGAATGTCCGTCCTGCGCCTTGTTCACCTGCCAGCCAAGTTGGATAATGATGTCCGACTTGGTGCGGCGTTTGAGCATATCCAGCGGACTCTCTACCAGCGTTGCGCCCGTGCTGCTCATTGCCACATTGTCTTCCGCCATGCGGCTTTGCATAGCCTTGAACTCCTGCTCGCAGTCTTTCAGACTGTAGCCCAGTCCGGTGAGCAGTTCGCCCACCTTGCTGACCACCCCGCCCAATTCAGTATCTTCGCGGAAAGCAGTGGGATAATCGGGAACCACCACCTGCACACCCTGATTGAGGTAGGTGGTTGTGAAATAACGTTGAGCGCACCAGTTATCGCTCGGTAAGATCATAAGGGTTGGTTTCTTCTCTTGCGCCGCCATCAAGGGCAATGCTACCAGGCAGACGAGAAGCAGGCTGTTTTTCAATAGTACCTTTGCCATAAATACCATGTGTATTTTTGTAGGCAGACGGCTCCTGTGTTGCCCGATTAACAATAAAACAGATTTGGTACAGACACAAAGAAAGCGTGGAGCCTTATCTTTTGCTTATTCTCCACTTAGAGGTTCCGGAAAGACCCTTGCAACAAGAACAAACAATATACGCCCACGCCCGATATGCAGAACCGCCGCACCAGAAGGCGCGGGCACTCATTACATACCACGGGGCATCTACTGCCTCCTGCTTTGGGTCGCGAAATTTTCCGGATTTCTAAGTGCCAAAACAAGCGCATATAAACGCCTTTTATTATGTCTGCAAAGCAAGGTGTTCGGCAAACGGGCGTGCGGCTATCGTTGTTCCAACGACCTCAGCCCACCCGCAAAGCCCTCCCCAACTTCACACCGCAAAATTACAATAATTATTTCAAACGCACAAATGGCAGTTAATTTTTCCAAAAGAAATACGAAAAAACAATGCTACGCAGTGCGAAAGAAATTAAGGAAACAAAAGAAAATATGTAACGTCAGTTCGATATGATTTGGGAAATATAAATTTATGGTTAATTTGTGGTAATACGGCGTAGCCGTCCGTTCAATAAAGTCCCGCTAATGCCGATTTGTAGTCAATTCAATGGCAATTCGTGTTTGCAGTAGTAGTTGCTATACTATTATCTGTTGTTTAATAGTTGTTGTCAGTTGTTGACCTACAAACTCTTTCGCTATACTGAACCGATGCTATGCAGAATTTACAGCCAGACACCTATACCCAAAGAAACAAACTCGACTTTGGTCAGATGGGCTTTCATAGTACCCTGTACGAACAGATGCCACGGGAGACGATAGCGCAAGGCTATCTGCGTATAGAGCCAGCCGTCGGGATAGCCCGCCGAGCCTGCACGGAGCAGGTCATATTTGTAGAAAATGCCTTTATCGAGCCGCCCGTTTTCCGTCTGACGGGCTTCGTCAGCGGGCTCCAGGTTCTTGACCGGATCGAGCAGATAAACACCGAAATGGAAACCTGCCGTAAACCGCCCGATAACAAACTCGGGCTGCAGGCTGACGCCCAACCGCCAGCAGTCGGCACCATCGGTGCGAGCCGCAGCGAGATTGGTCTTATTGAAATAGGTATCGCGGCGGATATACGACCCGTCGTAGAACACGTCCACTCCCCCACCCAAGCGGAAGATCCGGTGCGCCCGCCAGTAAGCCGCCAGTTGCATCTCGCAGGCGAAGAAAGTCTGCCGGTCGCGGTAATAGACCTGCCTGCCGCCCGCAGCAAAAGCCAACTCCACCTCCCAGCGTTTCTTTAGTTCGGTCTTGCTTGTCGAGACCGGGGATGTAGTGCTTTGCGGCGTATAGCGCACGCCTATATCGCCCCCAAAAATGTTATAACCCGAGTTGGGCTGCACCATACTGCCGTTGCTGATATGGTACCACCCCGCAGAAACAGGGATACTCCACCCGTGGCTGACAGGAAACTCCATATAAAATGCCTCGGGGAAATAGAAATTGAAGACGCTACCGATGCTCTTGTTGGCATTGGTTAGGTCTTGGTACAGATGTCCCTCGGGGACGGTATTGCGATAGGTCTTGGTAACGAATGCCGCACCGATACCCGGACGGAGACCGAGGACGAAATGCGGGCAGCGCACCAACGGAACATCCATAAAAACATAAGGTGTAACGGCACTGCCGAGGAGCGTCTTGTCGCCGAGATACCAGTAGCCGAGTGCCACGCCGAGCGAAGCATCGTTCCAGTCGTGCAACGCACGCCAATCGGGGCGGAAAGCCACAGCGAACTCGCCGCCCATAGACGGACCGACCCACTGCCCTTTCCTACCGAGCATATCGTCCACTTTGCCGTCGGGCATAATCGCCCCCGCACGGAAAGACAGGCGGTAGTCGGTATCCAACGCAAAAAGCGGGAGACACCAAAGCAAACAAGCCCATATCACGCTATGCCGTTTCATACCGAGGACAAAGGTACTGCTTTTTTGCGAGATACACAACCGAATATAGAAAGATAGAATGATAGAAAGATAGAAGCAAGGCGGCGGATAATGGCGTCGAATACCTCCACTGCAAATTGTCTGAATCCGCTATTATGTTGTCTTATCCTTATGCTATCAGGTCTATGTCATTCGTATGTGATNNGCTTGTATTATAGCGAGTTAGTGCTTACTATTGTGTATGTCAGAAAAAACTTGTAACTTTGCACGCTGTATTGTGCATATACAATCTGAATAAACTATAACAACAATAAACAAATCATCAAAAATCTATGTGGTTAAAAGATTCATCTATCGGTCGTAAGTTCGTAATGAGTATTACGGGCTTGGCTTTGGTACTATTCCTGCTCTTCCACGGCTGCATGAATGTGGCGCTGGTCTTCTCGGAGGAAGCGTACAACTGGATTTGCCGAATGCTCGGCGCAAACTGGTATGCGATTGTGGGTACACTCGGGCTGGCTCTGCTCATCCTGATCCATTTTGTGTATGCCATCTGCCTCACCATTCAGAACCGTCACGCACGCGGCAACGACCGCTATGCTGTCACGGCAAAGAAAGAAGGCGTGGACTGGGAGTCGGAGAACATGCTCGTTCTCGGTATCTGCGTACTGGGTTTCCTTGTGCTGCACCTCTACAACTTCTGGTTCAAGATGCAGTTTGCCGAACTGACAGGCATTGCGACGGGTGCTTTCGACCCGCAGAACGGAGCGGCTTATGTCAAGGCACTCTTCACCACACCCGTCTGGGGGCAGGTTTACTGCGCACTGTACCTCATTTGGTTCGTGGCTCTGTGGCTTCACTTGAACCATGGTGTTTGGTCGGCATTGCACACGCTGGGTTGGAACAACCTCAAATGGATGAAGCGTATCCGCGTCATCGGTACCGTAGTGGCAACACTCGTCATCCTTCCCTTCGCCATCGTGGTATTCTACTACCTGGGTGTAGGTATCGGTATGCTCTGTGCATAAGTATTCACTTGTAAATTAAGACATTAGATATGGCAACAAAACAAGCAACAGGAGTCATCACGCCTGAGATGGCGAAGATTCCCGCAGGTCCGTTGGAGAACAAATGGACAAACTACAAAGACCATCAGAAACTGGTCAACCCTGCCAACAAACGCAAGATCGACATCATCGTGGTCGGTACGGGTCTGGCAGGTGCATCGGCTGCCGCTTCGCTGGCAGAGATGGGCTTTAACGTACTGAACTTCTGTATTCAGGACTCGCCCCGCCGTGCGCACTCGATTGCAGCACAGGGCGGTATCAACGCCGCAAAGAACTATCAGAACGACGGCGACTCGATTTACCGCCTCTACTACGACACCATCAAGGGCGGCGACTACCGTGCACGCGAGGCAAACGTGTACCGTCTGGCAGAGGTGAGCAACAACATCATCGACCAATGCGTGGCACAAGGCGTTCCTTTCGCACGCGAATACGGCGGATTGCTCGACAACCGCTCCTTCGGCGGCGCACAGGTAAGCCGTACTTTCTACGCCAAGGGTCAGACCGGACAACAGTTGCTGCTGGGTGCTTACTCGGCATTGAGCCGCCAGATAGGCAAAGGCAAAGTGAAGATGTACAACCGCCACGAGATGCTCGACGTAGTGATGATCAAGGACGAGAACGGCGAGGAACGCGCACGTGGTATCATCGCACGCAACCTCATCACCGGTCGTATCGAGCGTTTCTTTGCACACGCAGTAGTAATCGCTTCGGGCGGATACGGCAACACGTTCTTCCTCTCGACCAACGCTATGGCTTCCAACGGTTCGGCAGCTATGCAGATGTACCGCCACGGCGCATACTTTGCCAACCCCTGCTACGCACAGATCCACCCGACCTGTATTCCGAAGCACGGTGATTTCCAGTCGAAACTGACGCTGATGTCGGAGTCGCTGCGTAACGATGGACGTATCTGGGTACCGAAGAAATTGGAGGACGCAAAGAAACTGCAAGCAGGCGAAATCAAGGGACGCGATATTCCCGAAGAGGACCGCGACTACTACTTGGAGCGTCGCTACCCCGCATTCGGTAACCTCGTGCCGCGCGACGTGGCTTCACGTGCTGCCAAAGAGCGTTGCGACAAAGGCTACGGTGTAAACAACACGGGTCTGGCTGTGTTCCTCGATTTCTCGGACGCTATCCAGCGCCTCGGCAAGGACGTGGTGGCACAGAAATACGGCAACCTCTTCCAGATGTACGAGAAGATCGTGGACGAGAACCCGTACGAGAACCCGATGATGATTTTCCCCGCTATCCACTATACGATGGGTGGTATCTGGGTGGACTACGAACTGCAGACCAGCGTAAAAGGACTCTTCTGCTTGGGTGAGGCAAACTTCTCCGACCATGGTGCAAACCGTCTCGGTGCTTCGGCATTGATGCAAGGTTTGGCTGACGGCTATTTCGTACTGCCCTACACCATTCAGAACTACCTGAGCGACCAGATAGGTGTACCCCGTATGTCCACCGACCTGCCCGAGTTCGCCGAGGCAGAGAAGAAAGTGCAGGACAAGATCGACCGCCTGATGGCTATACAGGGCAAACGCTCAGTGGATTCGATCCACAAAGAGTTGGGTCTTGTGATGTGGGACTTTGTAGGTATGGCACGTACCGCAGAGGGCTTAAAGACGGCTATCGAGAAAATCAATGCCATCAAGAAAGAGTTCTGGAGCAACGTCTATATCCCGGGCGAGGCAGGTGCGCTCAACAACGAGTTGGAGAAAGCACTCCGCCTGGCAGACTTCATCGAGATTGGCAAACTGATGGCACTCGACGCCCTCAACCGCAATGAGTCGTGCGGCGGACACTTCCGTGAGGAGTATCAGACCCCCGAGGGCGAGGCACTCCGTCAGGACGACAAGTACTCGTACGTAGCCTGCTGGAAATACACCGGCGAGGACAGCGAACCCGAACTTATCAAGGAACCCCTCGACTACGAGTTCACGGAGAGAAAGACGAGAAACTACAAGAGTTAGTTGATAGGTTGATGGGTTTATAAGTTTATACGTGGTTCAAATAGGTAATAGGTTGAAATAGTTTATGGATTACTTAGGTTACAGAAAGTTGGACGCATACAATAGGGCGCAAGAGGTGGTCAAAGCCGTTTACGTCTTATTGAAGAAGTTCCCAAAAGAGGAGCAGTTTGCACTATGCAGCCAACTCCGTCGTGCCGCAGTATCCATCACCTCCAATATCGCAGAAGGAGTAACACGATACTCCTACCGAGATAAGGTGCATTTCTTGGAGGTTGCCTATGGCTCGCTTATGGAAGTAATGAGCCAATTGGAAGTCGCATATAGTTTAGGCTATATTACGCAATCGGATTTGCAGAACATAGAATTGCTTGTTGTGCAAGTTGCCAGATTGCTCACAAGTCTGCAATATAGTTATATGCCTAAGAACCAAGACGGTGAACCTATTAAACCCTATGCCAACAAGAAATAAACGTTAAACGTATAAACAAACTTAACTTATTCAACCACGCATAAACGCATAAACTAATAAACGCATAAACAAAAATGGATCAGTATATTGATATAAAAGTCCGCGTTTGGAGACAGGCAGGACCGAAAGCAAAAGGGTACTTCGAGACCTACGAACTTAAAAACGTCTTCCAAGGTGCTTCGTTCTTGGAGATGATAGATATTTTGAACGAGCAACTCATCAGCGAGCACAAAGACCCCATCGCCTTCGACCACGACTGCCGCGAGGGTATCTGCGGTATGTGCTCCATGTATGTGAACGGACACCCGCACGGACCGGACAGTGCCATTACAACCTGCCAGTTGCACATGCGCAAGTTCCACGACGGCGAGACTATCACCGTGGAGCCGTGGCGCAGCCGCGCTTTCCCCGTCATCAAGGACCTAATGGTGGACCGTCAGGCATACGACAAGATTATGCAAGCCGGCGGTTTCGTAAGCGTGAACACGGGCGGTGTGCCTGATGCGAATGCTATCGCTATTCCCAAGGCAGTGGCTGACGAGGCTATGGACGCTGCTTCGTGTATCGGTTGCGGTGCATGCGCCGCTGCCTGCAAGAACGGTTCGGCTATGCTCTTCGTGGC
>DKEG01000061.1:24862-55409 GCA_002452095.1 Bacteroidales bacterium UBA6828
ATGCTTGCCAAGATGGACGAACTCGGTTTCGGCAACTGCACCAACACGGGTGCCTGCGCTGCCGAGTGCCCGAAATCCGTTTCACTGGCAAACATCGCCCGCCTCAACCGCGAGTTCATCTGCGCGAAGTTCTCTGACTAACCAAGTGATAGCCAAATACTAAAAACTCCCCGCCTGACGATTGGTCAGGCGGGGAGTTTTTAGTTGGTAATCCGTTGATGTCAGAAAAGAGACATCTGGGTGGGCGTTGCCGGAGGAACCTGCTTGGGTTTCGGGGAGTTTTTGGGCTTATGCTCTGGGAAGTGGTGCCGTTTGGGATGCCGCCGGTCTTCGATATATTGGCGGGTGGGCGCAGCGCAGTTCTTGCAGACCCAGTCGAGGTAGGAAGCGTCTGTACGAGCTACTTCCGCAATGGTTTTGCCACGGTATTTACCTTGTGCGAAGACAAAATCACCGTCTTTGAGAGCGAGGAAACCGTCCACGGAGACAAAATCGAACTCGGGGCGGTGTATCTCCTCGTCGGAAGTGCGGGTCTCGTTCTGTGCTTTGAAGACCGCTATTGTGGCACGCACATCGGCAAGCGAGTTGTGTGCGTCCTCGAAATCATGCCCGTAGTAGCGGCGATAGACATCGCTCAGTTTGCGTGAGGTGCGTGCCGCCTCGATGATGTAAGCATCGTAGAATATATGTTTGTCGAAGTCAAACGACAACCCCTCGCGCTGGAGATTGTAATAGAGGATACGGGCATCGAAACCGTTGCCGTTGTAGGAAAGGATATCGCAACCGCCGGTGAACGTCATCAGTTGCGGATAGATACTCTTCAGGCTCACGCCCTCCTGCTCCAACTTGGCTTGCGTGATATGGTGGACTGCTTCAGCCGCAGGATCAATACGGTACGGGCACGAGGGGAGAATATACCAGTCGAGCGCCTCTGTCTCTTCGAACGTGCGGGAATCGAATTTGACCAGCGAGAGTTGTATGATAGAATCTCGCTGGACGTCCAGTCCGGTAGTCTCGGTATCAAAGCATACTACAAAGTCGGTCATGGTTCTTGTTTACAGGTTTATAAGTTGATTAGTTGATGCGTGGTTGAATAAGTTGAAAGAGTTGATATGTTTATAGCCCCTCCCTTGGAGGGGTTGGGGAGGTCTGAGTTGGGGAGGTCGGGGCAGGTCTCCTTATTCCACTTGCAAGACCAGTCCTTTGAGGTATTCGCCCTCGGGGTGGTAGATATTGATGGGGTGGTCTTGCGGCTGGTGCAACTGGTGGAGGATACGCACTTTGCGTCCCACTTGGGCAGCAGCACTGAAGACCGCCAAGCGGAACATCTCTTTATCGACCGCCTGCGAGCAGGAGAAGGTGAACAAGATGCCGCCCGGGCGAATCTGCTCAATGGCTTTGGCATTGAGACGCCGGTAGCCGCGCAGGGCATTCTTGACAGCATCACGGTGCTTGGCGAAAGCAGGCGGGTCGAGGATGATAAGGTCGTATTTGTCTTTGATGTCAGCGAGGTACTCGAAAGCCTCTACGGCGTATGCTGTATGGTTGGTGCAATCGGGGAAATTGCGTGCCACGTTCTTGCGCACAAGGTCAACGGCTTTCTCCGATACGTCAACCGAGTGGACGAGATGTGCTCCGCCCCGCAGGGCATAGACCGAGAAACCGCCCGTATAGCAGAACATATTCAGCACATCTTTGCCACGGGCATAACGCTCCAACAGGGCGCGGTTTTCCCGCTGATCGACAAAGAAACCAGTCTTCTGCCCACGCAGCCAGTCGATACGGAACTCCAATCCGTTCTCTTTGCTCCAAAACTCCTCTTCGTCCTTTGTTCGCAGTTCATTGTTCTCTGCCCGCAACAGATAGCCCGCTTTGTCGCCTGTGAGTTGCGCTTTGAAGGGCAATGTATCATCGGACTTGTAATAGACATTCCGCACCGCAGGCACTACCGCCACAATGGCTTCGGCTATCTCTTGCCGGTGGAGGTGCATACCCGCCGAGTGGGCTTGTACGACTGCCGTATCGGCATAGATGTCCACTATCAGCCCCGGCAGAAAATCACCCTCACCGTGGATAAGGCGGTAGGTATTGTTGTCGGGGCGGACAAGCCCGACAGACTCGCGCATTTGGTAGGCGGAAGCGATACGGTCGCGCCAGAAATGCGGCGGGAGCGTGCTGACGCCGAACTCCAGAATACGCACGGCGATAGAACCTATCTGGTAGTGCCCCACGCCGAGGATGTCGCCGCCGTGGCTCTGCACTACGACCAGTTCGCCCTCCTGCGGAGCGGGAAAGGGATAATCTTTGTCCAACTGTATTTTGGCAATCGCCCCCGAGAATATCCACGGGTGGAAACGGCGGGCTGATTCGTCCTTGTGCGGTTTGAGAATGATGGTTGTCATAATTATTCTAACGTGAGTTCGAAATAAAAATTCCTTTGCCGCAAAGCGGCAAGAAATCTAAGTAAATCTTTGATTTTACATCCATAAATTGCCTTAAATCTTATCGCCTACGGCGGCAAAGTAAGACTATTCACTTATATCGCACTGACGTTATTCTACGCCGTTGGCGACGGTATGATAGGTATGAAGGGAAAGATTGTCGCTGACCACTTTGATGGCACTGATACGGGTAAAACCGAGACTGCAGATGTAAGCCAGTTCCATATCAAAGACGCAGTCGCGGTAGTCGGATTGGAGTACAAAATCGGTGTTCGTGTAGCAGACGGCTTGCGTAAGCGAGGCGGCACAAGGCAACACTCTGATGGGCAAAACGGGTTCCGGGTACGACACATTGGGGTGGTTGAGACGTGCTTCCGTAACCGCGACAAGGGTACCGAGGTCGAAGTTTGCACTGCCCGCATAGCCGATATTGAGTACCTCGGTGTCGGCAGGCACGTTGTGCAAAGCACGAATGATATTGATTGCTCCGACGCCCGTAACCAGCACTTCGTATTGCGAGAGTATGTCCGCGCAACCGAGTTGTGCGGCAATGTCATTAATCAGTTTGCGCTCGCCGTCCTCGGCAAGCAAGATAAGTTTTTTCATATTGAGGGCAAAGTTACGGTTTTTTCCCGAAATAAACAATAGCAGTTCTGAATTTGCTATCAGAAAGGCACGAACAATGGCGTTTCTCTTGCAAACAGCGATTACTCAAAAGTTGGCACCCAAGGTCTCTTATGCCGCATTGAAATGGACTTGCGATGTTGAAACCCGTTGCACGAGTTCAGGTCGCCGTCATTTCTCCTCTCTGTCTTAGGAGTTCTACTCAGCCCACAGGGCTTCGTGTCGCTACGGCAGTCAGTGCGCGATGCGCACCTGCCTTACGCTTCACATCTCCCATACAGAGCATAGTCATACGGTTTGTGGCAAACCGACCACGGACGGGGGCGTCCGCGTCCCCCGGCAAAAGGTTTAGTGCCAACGGTCTGGGAGATGCCCTTTATCTACCGCTTTATCTACCGTGTATCTACCGTGTATCTACCGTATATCTACCGTGTATCTACCGTAGTTGGTAAAGGAAGGTCGGCTTAAAAAACGGGGTAGGCAGATATTGCTCCTTGGATTTTTATATGCCGATATTGTGTATTCCGAGGATTTTATGTAATTTTGCAGGGAAAATGTGTTTCTATTATCCACTGCACTAAGTTATTCCTATTCTTTCTATGCCGCCGCGTCGTGTTGCTCTGTTTATTTGGCTTTGTATTGCTCTTCTTGGGGGGCTGTGTGTGGTGTTTCCAAAAGACAACATTCATATCGGTTCTTTTGAGTTGAGATGGACCACATTGGCTGAAGTGCTTGATTTGGACAAAGAACAAAGAACGAAGGACGAAGAACAAGGGGCAAAGGACGAAGAAGAGTTGAATGGCCGGAAGGACGTTCAGGACACCGACACGCTATCTTCAGGGAAAGAACAGGGAACAAACGAGGAACAATCAACTATTGATATACAAAGCACAGACCAACCCGTCTCCCCAAAATCCACGACAGACACACGTAATTATCTGAGTGCTTTCTATACTGCATTGGCAGAGGCACAGGAACATAGCATACGCGTAGTGCATTACGGCGACTCTCAGATTGAGGAAGACCGCATGACCTCCACGCTCCGAAGACGATTGCAGGCGCGATACGGCGGTGGCGGCGTGGGATTGATACCGCTTCACCAGACCATTCCAACCCGCACCATTCATCAGATACTGACTATGAACGGGAAAGTGCAGAGCGTACAACAGGGTCCCAAGCGGCAGTTGGTTTACGGTCCCAAATCAATGCGCCGCCAGGACGGACGATATGGGGCAATGGGGCAAGTGGCGTTGATGAACGACTCTCTCGTGGCGGGTTCAGAACATTTGAGTATGACCATAGAGCCGATGGGCAGAGAGAAATACCCGGAACGCTATTTCAGTCGTGTGCGCGTATGGAGCGACGGCGATATATGGTTGGTCAGCCAACGCGGTGACACCCTACCCGCTTCGCGCACGTTGTTTCTGCCCGACAGCACGACCCGCTACAGTCTGACTCTGCTCGGGCGCGGGCAGGTGTACGGATTGTCGTTGGAGACTCCGACGGGGGTGATTGTGGACAATATCCCGATGCGCGGGTGCCTGGGGACGGTGTTTACCGACATCTCGCGGGAGCAACTTATGCGGTTCTACAAAGAGACCCATACACGACTGATTATTATGCAGTTCGGCGGGAATGCGATACCCTTTAACAAGCAGCCGTCCACCATTCGCGGTATTGTCAATCTGCTGCGCAAGCAGGTGCAGTATGTGCGCAGTTGCGCACCCGAGGCCAGTATCCTGTTTGTCGGACCGAGCGATATGAGTACCACTATCGATGGTGTGGCTCAGACCTATCCGCTCTTGCCGTATATGGACGAACTGCTTCGGCAGATGGCTGACGAAGAGCAGATCGGGTATTACAGTCTCTATCAGGCAATGGGGGGACAGAATAGTATGCTCCAATGGCAGAAACGCGGTTGGGCAGGTTCGGACGGCGTGCATTTCACCCGTCGCGGAGCGGAGAAAGCAGGGGAAAAACTTGCCGAATGGCTAATTGACAATGCACAATGCACAATGCACAATGATGCCGATACTACACAAACTACGAACAATACGCAAAGTACGCCGAAGGTAGAGGAAGGAGGGGCGGAATGAGTTTTTTGCACCATATATTTGCCTTCGACAGCAATAGCCCGCTGCTCTTTACGCAGTTCTATTTCTGGGCGTTTTTTGCGATAGTATATGCCGTGTTTGCGCTGATTATAGAGGCGTTTCCGAAAGCAAGAGGCAATGGACGGCTTCACCTGCGCAACATATTTCTGCTTTTTGTCTCGTGGTTTTTCTACTACAAGACGAGCGGTATCTTTTTGCTGATTCTGGCATTTGTAACCTTGTCCGATTGGCTGATAGCCAAGCAGATATACCGCAACAAGACCACCGACCGAATGAAACGCGCACGTATGTGGCTGGTGCTCTCGGTAGCTATTGACCTCGGTTTGCTGGCATATTTCAAATACGCCTACTTCTTTACGAACATGCTCAACGACATGTTCGGGTGCCATATAGAGGTATTCGACCTGTTTGCCTACATCGGTAACGGGTTCTCCGAGAACGGGCGTTTTATGGTGGATAGAATTATCTTGCCCGTGGGCATCAGTTTCTATATTTTTCAGGTTATTTCCTATACAGCCGATGTATTCCACGGACGCATCAAACCCGTGCGCAACCTATTGGACTTCGGGTTCTACGTATCGTTTTTTCCGCAGTTGGTGGCAGGTCCGATTGTGCGTGCGGAGGAGTTTATTCCGCAGTTGTACAAGCCGTTCCGCCTCAGCAAGAAACAGTTCGGACTGGCGGTATTCTGGATACTCAACGGACTGGCAAAAAAGATTATTCTGAGCGACTATTTGGCAGTAAATTTCATTGACCGCGTATTTGAAAACCCGTTGCTGTTTTCGGGCTTTGAGAACCTGTTTGCGCTGTTTGCCTACTCGCTGCAAGTATATGCGGACTTCTCCGGCTATACCGACATCGCTATCGGTGTGGCAATGCTTATGGGTTTCTATCTGCCCAAGAATTTCGATTCTCCCTACAAAGCCGAGAACCCGCAGCAGTTCTGGCGCAGGTGGCATATATCGCTCAGCCGCTGGCTCAAGACCTATCTGTATATCCCGCTTGGCGGCAACCGCAACGCCACCTTCGGTACCTATTTTTGGATAGCACTGATTGCCTTGGTGGCATTGGTGCTGACAGGGTCGTGGGTAGCCGCGGTGGTGATTTTGACGATAGCAGTAGTGGTTTTATTAGTGGCAATTTTTCGTCCCGACCACCGCAAACTGCTCTATGCCAACCTGAACTCGTTTATCGTAATGCTGCTCGGCGGACTATGGCATGGGGCGAGTTGGAACTTTATGATCTGGGGCGGACTGAACGGTATCGGTATGATTGCCAACAAGTTCTGGCGCATTATGAATTGGCATGTGCGTATGCTGCTGATGACACTGCTCGCCGCTTCGCTCATTGCCGCCGACCGGATATGGGGCTTGCCCGCCCTGCGGCTGTTTATGGTATGGGCGGTTATTCTATGGATCGGGACGGCAATGAGATACATCTACTACCTGACCTCCAAGACCTCCCCTAACCCCTTCTTCAAAGGATGGGCTTGTACACGTTCTGTTTTCCCCTCCTTTGGAGGGGTTAGGAGAGGTCGGGGCGTTCAGGCTATTTCCCGTTGTTGGGCGATAGCGCAAACCTTCACGTTTATCACGTTTACGCGTCTGTTCTTCCGGTCGGGCAGCAACCTCGACCCCGCGACGGCGAACCAAGAAGCGTGGGAGACGGCAACGAATATGGTCAATCAGATCGGCGGGGCGTGGAACTCAAGTATCATACCGCCTTTTCTATATGAGTACAGGGCGGTGGTGCTGCTTTTCGTTGCGGGCATGGCGATACACTGGTTGCCCGCCAAGTGGAAACAATGGTACCACATTCATTTTGCCATGCTGCCGCTATGGGCGATGATGCTGTGCGTGGTAGTAGCAGTATTTATTATATATCAGTTTGTTACGGCAGATATGCAACCTTTTATTTATTTTCAGTTCTAAACAGACAAACCATATGTTAGTAGGAATAACAGGCGGAATAGGCAGCGGAAAAACCACTATTGCGCAGGAGTTTGAGCGCTTGGGCTATCCCGTGTATAATACAGATATAGAGGCAAAGCGGATTATTGTTGCCAACCCGATGGTGCGCTCACAGATAGAGATGCTTTTCGGTTCGGATGTCTATGACGGCGACACCTACCGCACCGATATAGTTAGCAAGCAGGTTTTCCGTCACCCCGACCTATTGGAGAAACTGAATGCCATCGTCCACCCCGCCGTGGCTTTTGATTTGAAGAGGTGGGAGACCTCCCCTACCCCCTCTTTCAAAGGAGGGGGATTGGGTGGTGGCAGTCTCCGTTTTGTAGAATCCGCCATTTTGTTTGAGAGCGGACTGAATACGCTATGCGACAAGGTGATAGCAGTTACAGCCCCCGACGATGTACGTATAGAGCGCACTCTGCAGCGCGACTACAACGGGTCGCACTCCAAAGAACATATAGCAGCAGTCCGCAACCGTATACAGGCACAGATGACGAATGAAGAGCGCACCAAACGCGCCGACATTATTCTCGATAATGACGGAACACGACCTGTTCCTCTGCTTGCAGAGCAAGCATTGGAACAACTAAAATTCTCTATTCCGTAACCTTGCGGTATTTGCCCTCAATCAGAAGCATACCGGGGAGAATTTCACCTCCGGAGGTCTTCTTGAAATCAGACGAACAGGAGGACGATATGCACCGCCATCAGAATCAGGCAGAAGAATGTACAGATATTGCGTGCCAGAAGCCAGCGGATAAGAAACCAGTCGATACCCGCCCTGACATACTTGTCCCAGTCGCCCATCGGTCCCATCCACCAGCGCGGTCTATCCAAGCAAGGCAATCCGTGGACAAAATGGTGGGTGGAATAGATGAGATAGAGCGACATCGGCAAGGTAAGCAGCGTAAGCAGATACCACGGACTCCACCAACCGAGGACGATGCCGACTGCCAACATAACAAACGGCATCAAAGCGAAGACTGCCACAAAGGCAATCATACACGCGGGTGTGCGCAAGAGGCGGGCAAAAGTCATCTTGCCCAATTCGGCATCCGCTTTGACCTCCATAACCGAATGGACATAGACGATATTGACGACCAGACACGCCACCCCGACACTCATACAGAACATAGGCATAGAGAAAAGCGTTCCGGTCATAGCGGCTTGCACCCCGAGCATATTCAGGACACCGAACATTATACCAATGACCAGTTCGCCGAAGCCGTGGAAGCCCAGTTCAAGCGGCTTGCCGGAATAGTTGATACCGAAGAAGAGTCCCAAAACAGCATACAGAGCGATGCCGATAGCGGCTTGCCAACCATGCAGGAGCCATTGTGCGCCAAAAGCAATCAAGCCCATAGCCGCAGCAAAAGCAAGAAAAGCGACCACAGCCCGCCCAAGATCGCGAATAGACGCCTCACCACTGCGGATATAGTGGCACTTCTCCGATCTGGCACGGATACTAGTGGAGGACAAGTCGGCACGGATGCGGGAGTCGTGGCGGTAATCAAAATAGTCGTCGGCTAGGTTCATTCCGAGATGAGCGGCGCATACACCGAACAAAACGGGGAAAGCAAGCCACCAGACAAAGCCCGGTTGACCGATACAAAGCACGATAGCCGTAAGGCACGGAAGAGCCGACTGCGGTAGAGAGATACTGCGGCTGTTGCTGAGCCAAAAACGGATAGAGTGTTTCACTATAGAGATATTTTTCAATACAAGCGCAAAGGTACACTTTTTTCGGGAAACAGGCAAATACCCCCCGTAGTGCGCTTGGAGATTATGCATAAAAATTATGCATATTCCGTATAAAAAAGAGACTTACCCCCCTTATAAACTCCAATTCTTTCTACGTCCTTTCTACGTCTTTTCTACGTAATTGGTATTATAAGGTAAGCAAACTGCATATAATGCATATTTTATGCATAAAGAAGGCTATAAAAAAAACAGGCTATCCTACTTGAAGGAGGACAGCCTGTTTTTTAGAGAACATATTCCAATTATCAGAGCAGAATGAACAGCAGAGGGATAAGGATACCGACAAGGAACTCGATACCGCCTATACCAACAAGGCCATGCTTACCCTTGAGCATAAAAATCCCCGTAAGAATGATAAGAATCAGCGAGACGGCGAATACATCGGAGAAGCACGTCCACGCCTTGCCCGGGTTGTAATGCAATTTGCTCAGACTGCCGAGAACATGGCGTTTCTTGACCTGCTCCAACGTGGCATTGCCTGTGGGCAAATCCACCACCAAATTGCTATTGCCACGGAGGAACACCTTGAGGGTATTGTCGTCGGGGAAATAGTGCTGTATTTCCTGCCCCGAGACACCGCACACAGAGAGCCATGCGTCTATCTGTGCTTGATTGGCTGTTGCTTGCGTAGTGGGCGCGAACCGGTACTCGGTTCGTGTGATAGAGTACTGGCTGTTGAACGAGTTCTTATGGTTGAGGGCAATGCCGCTGATGGCATACACAAGCAACATACCCGCAAACACATAACTCAGTTCGCGGTGAATGATACGAAACCACTTGCGTACCTTGGCACCTCTGCTTGCTTTCGTCTGTTCCATAGTAGGGATAGCGCAAGCCAACTACTCGGTGATGATTTGGTAGGAGACCGCCTCGGCATAGTAGCCCTTGATAGCAGCCTTCTCCGTCTCACAGCCGTTGCCGTCGGTACCGTGTTGCTCGGCAGGGTTGTTGGCTGCTACAGGTTCGGGCTGTACCTCAAAAGCGTGAAGCACACCCTTTACACGGACGATATTGTTGATACAAGCGGCATCAAAATTGCCCATCTTGGCTCCTTCGACACGCAAGATACGCGGACGGATAATGGTGTCATTGTCCGTATAAACAGTATCGGACTGTGTCCCCATGAGGAAGGCTTTGCGTCCGCCGTGTTTGCAGAGGTGGCTGCATACGCCTTGGAAGGTGATGGTGTCACCGAGTAGAGAATCAGCCTGCGCATAGACCTCGTCGATAGAATAGATTGTCTCTTGTTTTTCTGCGGTTTTGGAGCAGGATGCCAAACCGATGAGAGCCGCAAGGGCTGCAAAGAACATAAACTTTTTCATATTATTGAGATATTTTATTTTCATAACACAATTGTGGCTGTCCTATACCACGATAGGACAGCCACAATTACCGTGCCAATTATCAGAGTTGTTGTCCGAGTGCGTTGAAGAGTTGGTTGCCGCGACGGATATAGAGTTTGCCGTTGATGATGACTTTTTGTGCTTTGTCATCGTTTGCAGGAACGGTTGCCGGGACATTGTCTATAGGGGTACTTGGTGCGTTAGGCAAGGTCCATGCAACGAGCGTATTGTACCACTGGGTAGGTTGGTTGAAGGTTTGGTCTGCCAAAGTAACATTCGTATTTTTGAATGCACGGAAAGTCATCAGCAGCGTGTTTTTGTAGCGTGCAGCACTTGCAGTAACATTCGTCGCTCCTCCTTTAGCCAATTGCGTTTTATCCACAAATTGCAAGTCTGCGGTGTATTTGTACAGGTTGACGCCGCCACCGCTCGCGTAATTGATGGTTAGTATAGTATCTTTGCCAAACGTAACGATACCTGTATGTTGATTGAGGGCAGTATTACCTGCGAAAGTAGCATGCAGCAAGTTGCCCGTTGCAGCATCAATGTGCATAATGATACCATCGTACATCTTGCCGGGAGCCGTGCCGCCACCTGCATATATCTCTGTGCCCTTAAACAGGATGCCATTCTGTATGCCGCCTACTACAAAAATGCTGTTGCCGTCTTCCGCCCATGTCATTTGTTGCAGTTGCACGCCCTTGTTGCGGTCTCCTGCTGCGGCTTGTTGAACGGGTGCGATGTAGGAGCAAGTAAGGTTCTTGTCAAGTTGTGCCACAAGGATAGAGCGGTCGTTGATAAGAGCCTCTTTTTCTCCTAATTGGAAAGTCTTTGCTGCATCAGCGGTAAGGATATGCCCGACGACCATCAGTTTGCCATTCTTGTAGGACATATTCATAATTTGGTCAGCCGTTACTGTACCTGTTGCCGTCACGTGTGCCAGATGGTTGAAGTCTTTGTCGGTCTTGATAATGAACGAGTTGGAATAATTATTGAGATATTGCATATCCCCATCCCATTGTCCTGTATGCACGGCACGGAGGGTGTCAGTGCCGATGGCGATGTCCAAGGCTTGCTTGCCTGCGAAGTACAGGTTGCCCTCCTCGTCTTGTGCGATGGCAGAGATAGACGCTGCATCAGTAGCAGTTCCATTGGGTGCCACAGAGGCGGTGTAGAGGGTGGTCATCTTGGTGATTTTACCATTAGGAGTGATATTGACCAGTACAAGATGGTTGAAATTGGAGCCGGTGAACTTGGTCTTCAGGCTATGACTCTCTCCCGTAGCATCAACAAGGGTCAGGTAGGGAATCACTGTGTCGGTTAGTTGGTTCTTGTTGGTGAGGCGGAACTTGAGTGCAAGCACTGCTCCACCGTCTGCTGTTGCACAGAATGCCGCATTGGAATAGTCTCCATCAGTGCTACGGACAGCCCAAATGAGATTGCCTTGCAGATTTACTTTTGTGAAGAGCAGGTTCTTGTTGAAAGATGTCCCCGTCCCATAATCAGCCCCTGTGAATGTCTCGCCTAAGAAAGTGGACTCGTCGGTAGCATTGATAGAGCCGGAATGTCCGAGTACGAAAGCATCTCCGCTACCATTGATTTGAATGTCGAAGATTTGTGTTTGCGGTTTGCCTGCCGGACTGACAAGCGATGAATACCAATTAAGATTGACATCGGTTGCCGATATGGCTGTGGCAACCAATAATGAAATGAGTAAAAGATTCTTTCGCATAGTTTTATTGTTTTGAAGTTTATACCTTGTCCTCATTACATTCTGTAATGAGAATAATGGACGGCAAAGTTAATGTATTTACACGAAATAGCAAAATAAGTTTTATAAATACCCAATTTTAAGGACATATAATTATATTGTAACCCCCCCATTTCTGAAGCAAATACCTATTTTTAGGGATTGTGTTCTTCGGTAGATAGCAGTAATTTTACATTCTGTTTGAAAGGACAAAATATAAACAATCAATGTGATATGAAAAAACTTTATCTTCTTTTTGGTGCAGCCATGCTCTCATGCAGTATGATGGCTGCCACGTTGGACACCATTCAAGTGAATGGAGTGTACTATCAGTTGAACGAAGAAACGCAGACCGCTGCGGTGATTCCTGCCACTACGCCGTATGAACAGGAGACTATAGTCGTCCCTGTGTCGGTAAGCAAAGACGAGAAATCGTATGATGTGACAAGTATTGCAAAGGCTGCATTCCGGTATGCCCAATGCAAGTCCATTACTTTCGCAGAGGGTAGCAAGGTCACGGAAATCGGGCAGCAAGCATTCCAAAGTGCTATGAACTTGGAAGAGTTGGCTCTGCCTGAAGGCGTGAAACATTTGCAATTGACGGCAATACATGGTATTGGCAGTTATGCCGGAATGAAACTGCACAAACTTACCTTGCCTTCCACGATGGATACCTTGGATGTGATGTCGTTGCAGGTTGCCAATCTGGATACGCTGATTTGCAATGCCGTAATGCCTCCGCATTGTGCGCTGACCACGGGTAGAATACTAAAACCATGTTTGCCGTTCACCTCAAACAACTCGCCCGTATTTGTGCCGCGGAATACGAAAGTGATTGTACCTGCAGGCAGTGAGAAATACTACCGTGCAGAGGCTGGATGGGACTATTTCGACTGCTTTGCTGCAGGTGCAACGGACACTCTGCGTGTCGGCAACCTGTACTACACAATCCACAATGACAGTGCATCTGTGATGTCTGATTTAACAGGCAACAAGTATGGTACGTTGGCTTCTGTGGTCATTCCTGCACAAATTGCCAAGACAATATGCACCATTGGCGTGACAGCAACTATTACGCAAAAAGCATTGTCAGTAGTGGCATTGGGCAGGGCTGCATTTAGAAATAACACAACCATTCGGTCGGTATCATTTGCCGCACCAAGCCATATCCAAACTCTCGGAATGCAATCTATGCAAAATATGGAGGGTATGACGGGAACATTAGAATTGCCGGAAGGCTTGAAACTGATTGATATGACGGCTATCTATAGCGATGCCAAAGGGGGTAAAATGCCAGTCAAGAAACTGATATTGCCTTCTACTTTGGATAGCCTTAGTGTGATGTCGGTAGTGCTGGACGAGTTGGAGACCCTTGAGTTTCGTGGCGTAGTGGCTCCCAAATGCCAAGTGCGTGTTACCACCACCCAAACGCAAATCCCATGGGTGGTTAATATGACCAACAAATTCCCGACACCGAAGAATGTGCAAATCATTATTCCTGACGGCTCATACGATTCGTATAAGAACCAAGCGGGTATTGGCGACTATTTCGATTATTTTCACAAAGAGACGACCGGCATTGAAGATGTCGCCAATGGTATTCACACTGCCAATAGCGGCATTTACAATGTATTGGGTGCATATATCGGAACAGACGAAAGCAATCTGCCTCGCGGTTTGTATATCATCAATGGTAAGAAAGTGATTAAATAAGTAATCTAAGGACAATCGCATCGGAATAAGTCATAATTAGTGTGATTTAGGAAGAAAGAGGATGTCTAATAAGTAAAAAAGAAAGCCTATTCTTCAGAAAAAGATTGCTCTTGACGACGCGATCCGCGTCGTCTCCCACCAAAATAAGAGGCTGCCTATACTTGTTAGACAGCCTCTTATTGAGATATAGGCTTTCAGGGATTGCCTGAAACTATTTTTACGTTTTTACATTTTTACCTTTTCAGGCTTTAGGCTTCGTCCTCGTCGGTCGTGCCGTTGAGGGCATTGTCGGCAGCCGCGCGAGCGGCTTGGAGAGCCGCATATTCCTCGCGGTTGTGCACCACAATCTTGGCGAACTCGCGGAGACCCGTACCTGCAGGAATCAAGTTACCGCAGATAACGTTCTCTTTCATACCCTCGAGGTAGTCCACTTTGCCCTGGACAGCCGCCTCATTGAGCACCTTGGTGGTCTCCTGGAAGGAAGCGGCAGACATAAAGGACTTGGTACCGAGAGCCGCACGCGTGATACCTTGCAGGATCTGCTTAGCCGTAGCGCAGGTTGCCTCACGTGCCTCAACAAGTTTCTTGTCGCGACGACGCAGACTGGAGTTCTCGTCGTGGAGACGGCGCGGGGTAACGATCTGACCGGCATGGAGCACTTCGCTGTCGCCTGCATCGGTAACCACTTTTTTGCCCCAGATACGGTCGTTCTCGTCCATAAAGTCCATCTTGTCAACCATCTGTCCCTCAAGGAAGCGGGTATCACCGGCATCGAGGATCTCGACCTTGCGCATCATCTGGCGAACGATGATCTCGAAGTGCTTATCGTTGATCTCCACACCCTGCATACGATAGACAGACTGTGCCTCGTTGACGATATAGTCCTGCACGGCGGTAGGACCCTGGATAGCGAGGATGTCGTCGGGGGTGATAGCACCATCGGAGAGAGGTACACCGGCACGGACATAGTCGCCCTCCTGCACAAGGATCTGCTTGGACAGCGGCACGAGGTATGCTTTCTGCTCACCGAGTTTGGAAGTAACGAAGAGTTCGCGGTTACCACGTTTGATCTTACCAAAGGAAACCTCGCCATCGATCTCCGCCACGATAGCCGGGTTGGACGGGTTACGTGCTTCGAAGAGTTCGGTAACACGGGGGAGACCACCGGTGATATCGCCTGCGGAACCCATGACACGCGCCATAGTGAACAACAGGTCGCCCGCTTTCACCTCTGCGCCATCGGCGTGAACGAGGCTTGCCTTAACAGGCAGGTTGTAGGTACGGAGCACATTGCCTGCAGCATCAAGGATATGTGCGGAAGGCATCTTGGTCTTGTCCTTGGTATCGGTAATAGACACCTCTTTCTTACCCGTCTGCTCATCGACTTCGGTCTGAGCGGTTACGCCCTCGATAACATCTTCGTACCGGATGCGACCGTCCTGCTCGATAACGAGAGAAGCCTTGTAGGGATCCCACTCGCAGATGACGGTACCCTTGTCGTATTTCTGACCGGGGGTAACGAACAACTTGGAAGCGTAGGGGATATTGAAGGTAGCGAGTACGACACCCGTTTTCTCGTCTTTGAGGTGCATCTCATTGAGACGGCTGACCACGATGACATCACCCGCTTCGGTAGTAATGGTACGGAGATCTTCGATCTCGATGATTCCCTCACGCGGTATAGTATAGGTATTCTGGGTAGCGGCATTGCCTGCGACACCACCCGAGTGGAAAGTACGGAGGGTCAACTGAGTACCCGGTTCACCGATAGCCTGTGCGGCGATGACGCCGACCGCCTCACCTTTCTGCACCATCTTACGCGAAGCCAAGTTACGACCATAACACTTAGCGCAGACCCCATGTTTGGACTCGCAAGTGAGTACGGAACGTATCTCAACTTCCTCAATACCGGCCGCCTCGATAGCCTCGCAAGCCGCCTCACGGATCTCCTCGCCTGCGGCAACGATAAGGTTACCATCCAGGTCGTGTATGTCGTGTACGCTGACACGACCGAGAATACGCTGGGTAAGGGTAGCGACAACAACATCGTTCTGCTTGATAGCGCGGGCGGTAAGACCACGGAGCGTACCACAGTCTTCCTCGTTGATGATGACATCGTGCGAGACATCAACCAGACGACGGGTCAGATAACCGGCATCGGCTGTCTTAAGCGCGGTATCGGCAAGACCCTTACGCGCACCGTGGGTAGAGATAAAGTACTCCAACACGGACATTCCCTCTTTGAAGTTAGCGAGGACAGGGTTTTCGATAGTCTGACGCGAGTCGGTAGAACCCGCTTTCTGCGGCTTTGCCATAAGTCCGCGGACACCTGCCAACTGCTTAATCTGCTGTTTGTTACCACGGGCACCCGAGTCCATCATCATATATACGGAGTTGAAACCTTGGTCAGCCTCCTGCATGTGTTTCATCAGGATGTCGGTAACCTCGGTATCGACTTTGTTCCATGCAGCGATGACGTTGTTGTAACGCTCATCGTCGCCCATCTCACCGAAGTTGTACATCTCGGTGATGTTCTCTACCTCCTGCTGACCGCGAGCGATGATACCTGCTTTCTCCTTAGGGATAAGAATATCGTTGAGGTTGAAGGACAGACCACCACGGAAAGCCTTGTAGTAGCCAAGGTTCTTGATGTCGTCGAGGAACTGAGCCGTACGCGCCACACCGCAGGTCTTGATGACCTTGGCGATAATAGACTTAACAGCTCCTTTCTTCATTACCACGTTTTGGAAACCGACAGCAGCAGGAACGTACTGATTAACCATAACACGTCCCGGAGTGGTCTCGATAATATGGTTGACGTACTCGCCATCGACGATGTCGTTGATACGCACTTTGACTTTGGCGTGGATGTCCACACGTCCTTCGTTGAGTGCGACAGTGCACTCCTCGGGCGAATAGAACGTAAGTCCCTCTCCCTTGACGCCGGAACGCTCTTTGGTGATATAGTACAGACCGAGAATCATATCCTGCGAAGGCACGGTAATAGGGTTACCATTAGCAGGATCGAGGATATTGTGCGAGCCGAGCATAAGGAGTTGCGCCTCGAGGATTGCCTCGTTGGAGAGAGGCAAGTGGACAGCCATCTGGTCGCCATCGAAGTCGGCGTTGAAGCCGGCGCAAGCGAGCGGGTGCAACTGGATAGCCTTACCCTCGATCATCCTAGGCTGGAAAGCCAATATACCATGACGGTGCAAGGTCGGCGCACGGTTGAGCAGAACGGGGTGTCCCTCCATAACATGCTCCAGGATCTCGTAGATAACCGGTTCGCGGCGATCGATAATTTTCTTCGCCGATTTAACGGTTTTGACGATACCACGCTCAATGAGTTTGCGGATGATAAACGGTTTATAGAGTTCGGCAGCCATCTCTTTAGGCAGACCGCACTCGTGCATCTTCAACTCAGGACCCACGACGATAACCGAGCGGGCAGAATAGTCCACACGTTTACCGAGCAGGTTCTGACGGAAACGACCTTGTTTACCCTTGAGGGAGTCGGAAAGCGACTTCAAAGGACGGTTGGCTTCCGATTTGATAGCCGTAGTCTTACGCGAGTTGTCGAAAAGCGAATCAACAGCCTCCTGAAGCATACGTTTCTCATTGCGGAGGATGACATCCGGAGCCTTGATCTCGATAAGACGTTTGAGCCGGTTGTTACGAATGATAACACGGCGATAGAGGTCGTTGAGGTCGGATGTAGCGAAACGACCACCATCCAGCGGTACGAGAGGACGCAACTCAGGAGGTGTAACAGGGATAACCTGCAGAATCATCCACTCCGGACGGTTCTTACCCTTGGAAGCGCGGAACGATTCCACAACTTGCAGACGCTTCAGAGCCTCCTGCTTACGCTGAACAGAGGTAGAAGTACTTGCCATATCGCGGAGTTGGTAACTCAACGTATCAAGGTCGATATTGCAAAGCAGATCATAGATAGCGTCGGCTCCCATCTTGGCGATGAACTTGTCGGGATCGCTATCATCCAACGTATCATTATTATCGGGTAGGATATCAAGGATCTGTGCGTATTGCTCTTCGTCAAGGAGCATACGATCCTCGATAGGCAGACGATTTTTGTCGTCTTTGTTTTTCTCGCCAATCTCCTGACCTGCCAAAGCACCCGCTTTGACGACGATATACTTCTCGTAGTAGATGATAGAATCCAATTTTTTGGTAGGGATACCCAACAACGCCGCCATCTTGCTCGGCAGCGAACGGAGATACCAGATATGAGCCACAGGAACAACCAGTTTGATATGTCCCATACGCTCACGACGCACTTTCTTCTCAGTAACCTCGACACCGCAACGCTCGCAGACGATACCCTTGTAGCGGATACGTTTGTACTTACCGCAATGGCACTCATAATCCTTGGTAGGACCGAAGATGCGCTCGCAGAACAGACCGTCGCGCTCCGGTTTGTAGGTACGGTAGTTGATGGTTTCGGGTTTGAGCACCTCGCCGCTAGAGAGTTGCATAATCTCGTCGGGCGAAGCCAAACCAATAGAAATCTTGGTAAAACCGTTTTTCTTATTATCTTGTTTAAAAGCCATAATCGTGATAAATTATTCCATTGTGATTGAAAGTGCCAAACCTTGCAACTCGTGCAGAAGGACGTTGAGCGACTCGGGCAGCCCCGGTGTCGGGAACGGCTCGCCCTTAACGATTGCCTCGTAGGTACGCGCACGACCGGTAACGTCATCGGACTTAACGGTAAGGATTTCCTGAAGGGTATGAGCAGCACCGTGTGCCTCCAATGCCCAAACCTCCATCTCACCGAAACGCTGACCACCGAACTGAGCTTTACCACCAAGAGGCTGTTGCGTAATAAGGCTGTACGGACCGATAGAACGTGCGTGCATTTTGTCGTCAACCATGTGTCCCAACTTCATAAAGTAGGTAACACCGACGGTAGCCATCTGATCGAACGGTTCGCCGGACTCACCATCATAGAGTTGCGTCTTACCGGCACGCGGCAGACCTGCCTTGTCCGTCCACTCGTCAAGTTGCTCCAACGAGCAACCGTCGAAGATAGGTGTAGAGAACTTAACGCCCAGTTCCTGACCAGCCCAACCGAGGACAGCCTCGAAGATCTGACCGATATTCATACGCGAAGGCACACCCATCGGGTTGAGGACAATGTCCACGGGCGTTCCGTCTGCGAGGAACGGCATATCCTCCATACGAACAATCTTGCTGACGATACCCTTGTTGCCGTGACGACCTGCCATCTTATCACCGACGCGGATTTTACGGCTCTTGGCAATATAAACCTTTGCCATTTGGATAATACCATTAGGCAGTTCGTCGCCGATAGTAAGGTTGAACTTGCGACGTTTGAGTTCGGCATCCATCTCCTTATACTTGGCGATATAGTTCATAATACACTGTGCAGCCAAAGCGTTCTTGTGCTCATCGGAAGTCCACCCTTCGAGCATAACCGACTGGAAGTCAAGCATACCAAGACGCTCTTTGGTAAAACGCTGTCCCTTGGAGATGAGTTCGGTACCGACCGTATCCTTAACGGAGATAGCCGTCTTATTCTCCAAAATCTTCACAAGTTTGCTAATGAGCAACTCGCGCAGCGCCTCCGCTTTCTCGTTGAACTCAGCATCCATCTTGGCAATAGCCTCCTTGTCCTCCATCTTTGCCTTACGGTCTTTGATGGCACGGGTATAGAGTTTTTTGCCTACGATGACACCCTCCAGCGAAGGACTGGCTTTGAGAGAAGCATCCTTGACATCACCGGCTTTATCACCGAAGATAGCCTTTAGAAGTTTCTCCTCTGGAGACGGGTCGGTTTCGCCTTTCGGTGTAATCTTACCAACAATGATGTCGCCCGGTTGGATATGGGCACCGATACGAATGATACCGTTTTCGTCCAAGTCCTTGGTGGCGTCCTCGCTGACATTAGGAATATCGGCGGTGAACTCCTCCATACCACGCTTGGTCTCGCGTACCTCGAGGAGTTGCTCCACCACATGAACAGAGGTGTACATATCCTCACGAACAATGCGCTCGCTGAGTACGATAGCATCCTCGTAGTTGTAACCTTTCCAAGGAATGTAAGCCACTTTGAGATTTTTACCGAGTGCCAACTCGCCGCCTTGGGTAGCATAGCCCTCGGTAAGGATTTGTCCCTTCTCCACACGGTCGCCCTTGCGGACAATCGGATGAAGGTCGATAGTGGTATTCTGGTTGGTCTTTTCAAATTTCGGCAGTTTATACTCTTTCTCGGCAGGCTCAAACGAAATGAACTCCTCCTCTTCGGTACGGTCATACTGAATACGGATCACGTCGGCATCCACGTAGGTAACCAGACCTGCACCTTCAGCCTCTATCTGTGTACGACTATCCTTGACAAGTTGTTCCTCAATGCCGGTGCCGACAATAGGAGCTTCACTGGTAATCAAAGGTACTGCCTGCCGCATCATGTTCGATCCCATCAATGCACGGTGGGCATCGTCGTGCTCCAAGAACGGGATAAGGGCAGCAGCCACAGAAGCGATCTGACAAGGTGCTACATCCATCAAGTCCACTTTATCCGGTTCTACGACAGGGAAATCGGCACCGAGACGCGATTTAACCTTGTTGCGGACGAACTTACCATTCTTGTCCAAGGGAGCATTACCCTGCGCAACGATTTTCTCTTCTTCGTCTTCTGCACTAAAGTACTGAATATGGCTGTTATCCAAATCGACCACACCATTCTCTGCCTTACGATACGGGGTCTCGATGAAACCAAGGTCGTTGATCTTGGCATAGATACAGAGCGAGGAGATAAGACCGATATTCGGTCCCTCGGGGGTCTCGATAGGACAGAGACGACCATAGTGGGTGTAATGGACATCTCGCACCTCGAAACCGGCACGATCACGACTCAGACCACCGGGACCGAGGGCAGACATGCGACGCTTGTGGGTAATCTCCGCAAGCGGGTTCTGCTGATCCATAAACTGGCTCAAAGCATTGGTACCGAAATAGGAATTGATAATCGAAGAAATCGATTTTGCATTGATCAGGTCAGTCGGGGTAAATACCTCATTGTCGCGCACGTTCATACGTTCGCGCACAGTACGCGCCATACGCGCCAAACCTACACCAAACTGGTTGTAGAGTTGCTCGCCTACAGTACGGACACGACGGTTCGAGAGGTGGTCGATGTCGTCCACCTCGGCATTGGAGTTGATGAGTTCAACCAGATATTTAATAATCTCAATGATGTCCTCTTTGGTAAGCACACGTACATCATCGGGGATAGACATATTCAATTTACGGTTGATACGATAACGACCTACCTCACCGAGGTCATACCGTTTCTGCGAGAAGAACAGGTTCTGGATCATCTCGCGAGCCGTAGCATCATCGGCAGGCTCTGCATTACGCAACTGACGATAGATATAGAGAACAGCCTCTTTCTCGGTCTTGGCAGGGTCTTTCTGCAAAGTATTGAATATGATGGAGTAGTCGCTCTCACGGTTCTCGTTCTTATGGAGTAGTACAGATTTGCTGCCCGACTCCATAATGATATCAATCACCTCGGGAGTAAGTTCCGTTTCACGCTCCACCACAATCTCGTTACGTTCGATAGACGAAACCTCACCTGTATCCTCATCCACAAAATCCTCCAAGGTAGGTTTCATTACATAACCTGCAAGACGGCGCCCGATGCACGCCTCGAGGGCAGCACGATTACATTTAACCTCTTCTGCCAAATCAAAGCAACTGAGGATGTCTTTGTCGGACTCGAAACCGATAGCACGGAGCAAAGTGGTAACCGGCAATTTCTTCTTACGATCGATGTAAGCATACATTACCTTGTTGATATCGGTAGCGAACTCAATCCACGAACCGCGGAATGGGATGATACGTGCGGAGTAGAGTTTGGTGCCATTGGAATGCATCGATGTACCAAAGAACACACCCGGCGAACGGTGCAACTGACTAACGACAACGCGCTCGGCACCATTGATGACGAATGTACCTTTTGGAGTCATATAAGGGATGGTACCCAAATAGACATCGGAAACCACTGTATCGAAATCCTCATGATCGGGATCCTCACAACTCAAGCGGAGTTTTGCCTTAAGAGGCACGCAATAGGTCAAACCGCGTTTGATACACTCCTCAATAGAGTAGCGGGGAGGATCAATGCTATAATCCAAGAATGCAAGCGTAAAGGAGTTTCGGGTATCCTGAATAGGGAAATTTTCCTGAAACACCTTGTACAAGCCTTCGTTGCGACGTTGTTCCGGTGTGGAATCCATCTGGAAAAAGTCGCGGAAAGACTTTAACTGAATCTCCAAGAAGTCAGGAAAGGGCATCTGCTTTTGCACACGCGAAAAGTTGACCCTTGGTTGTTTTATAGTTGTAGCCATTTATTTTAGGATGGTTAGTTGTTATAGCAGGAAACAAACTGCTGGTAATGAGTTATTTAGAACTAAATAGATGATTTTGTACTTTATATTTATTTTACCAAAACCGCGCAATAATTACCAAATATTCAGTTGTTTTTATAAGTCTGCTGTATTTAGAGAAAAAGGTTTAGACCCCTTTTCAGGGTCTAAACCTATTGCCACGGAGTGGTGGGTTATTACTTGAGTTCTACCTCAGCACCTACCTCTTCGAGAGCCTTCTTGAGAGCCTCTGCGCTTGCTTTGTCAAGACCTTCCTTAACGGTAGCAGGAGCAGCGTCTACGATGTCTTTAGCCTCTTTAAGACCAAGACCTGTTTGCTCTTTTACGGTCTTAACCACCTGAAGTTTCTGAGCACCTGCGCTCTTCAGCACTACATCGAACGAAGTTTTCTCCTCAGCGGCTGCCTCTGCGCCACCCGCTGCGGGAGCAGCAACTGCAACTGCAGCGGCTGCAGGTTCGATACCATACTCGTCCTTGAGGATTTGAGCGAGTTCGTTTACTTCTTTAACCGTAAGGTTAACCAATTGTTCAGCAAAAGCTTTAAGATCTGCCATTGTCGTATTATTTTTAGAAATTATTTTTTAAGTTAAATTGTTTGTTGTTTTGCCGATTACTCAGCGCGTTCTCCCAAAGTCGTGAGGACTCCGTGGAGTGTATTTGCACCGCTCCGGAGAGCAGAGATAACGTTCTTAGCAGGCGATTGCAGGAGTGCAACGAGGTCGCCGATAAGTTCGTTCTTCGATTTGATTGCAGAGAGGAACTCCAAGTTTTGAGCACCGACATAGACGCTTTCTTCAACGAAAGCGGCTTTGAGTTGCGGTTTAGCCTCACCGGTCTTGTCTCCTTTGGTAAACTCTTTGATAAGTTTAGCCGGTGCGTTACCGGTGTTGCAGAGCATCAGAGCGGTATTGCCTTTGAGCGATTCGAAGATTTGGGCATCAATGCCTTTTGCCTCGAGAGCCTTGTGGAGCAACGTATTCTTTGCAACGATCAGTTTGATATCGTTTTTGAAGCATGCACGGCGGAGGTCGCTGGTTTTCTGAGCATTCAATCCTTCGATATTGGTGATATAGAAGTGTTGATACTCACCCAGTTGCTCTTGGAGTGCAGCGATAATCGCATTTTTATCTTCCTTTTTCATTGTCTCAGTGTGTTACATGTGATTAACCGATTGATTTGGGATCAATCTTGATACCCTGACTCATTGTACTGGAAAGATAAATGCTCTTGATGTAATCACCTTTGGATACTGCGGGTTTGAGTTTGATGACAGTCTCAATAAACTCGTTTGCGTTTTGCGCAATTGCCTCAGCAGAGAAGGATACCTTACCAATCGAAGTGTGTACAATACCGAATTTGTCCACCTTGAAGTCAATCTTACCTTGTTTAACCTCTTTAACAGCCTTGGCAACATCCATAGTAACCGTGCCGCTCTTGGGGTTAGGCATAAGACCACGAGGACCGAGGACACGACCGAGAGCACCAATCTTACCCATGATCTGCGGCATAGTAATGATTACATCAACATCAGTCCATCCGGCTTTAATTTTTTCAATATACTCATCCAGACCCACATAGTCGGCACCTGCTTCTTTAGCAGCGGCTTCCTGGTCAGGAGTACAGAGTGCGAGAACCCGAACCGTTTTACCAGTTCCATTAGGGAGAGAAACCACGCCACGAACCATCTGGTTGGCTTTACGGGGATCTACGCCCAAACGGACATCGATATCTACGCTTGCATCGAACTTAGTGGTAGTGATCTCCTTAACAAGAGCCGCTGCCTCAGCCACGGTGTAGAGCTTACCTGCTTCAATCTTCTCAGCAGCAAGCTTTTGATTTTTTGTCAATTTTGCCATAATAGTGATTGAAGTTTAATTATTTAACGGTAATACCCATACTGCGAGCAGTTCCTTTCACCATAGACTCT
The DNA here is from genome assembly GCA_002452095.1 of Bacteroidales bacterium UBA6828. Classification (GTDB taxonomy): domain Bacteria; phylum Bacteroidota; class Bacteroidia; order Bacteroidales; family Paludibacteraceae; genus Colicola. Next base: position 48,941 of record DKEG01000061.1, read on the forward strand.
GCGCTCTCAACGGTAAAGCAGTTGAGGTCAACCATCTTGTCTGTAGCGATTTGACGGCATTGCTCTTCTGTGATAGAAGCCACTTTGTTACGGTTAGGCTGAGCCGAACCGCTTTTGATTTTAGCAGCCTCAAGGAGTTGAATAGCAACCGGAGGAGTCTTAACGATAAACTCGAACGACTTGTCGGTGTAAACAGTGATGATTACAGGCAAAACCTTGCCTGCCTTGTCCTGGGTTCTGGCATTGAATTGTTTACAAAACTCCATAATGTTCACGCCCTTGGAACCAAGTGCCGGTCCAACCGGAGGTGCAGGATTGGCGGCGCCACCCTTGATTTGGAGTTTGATAAAACCAGCAATTTCTTTAGCCATAATTGTTTAGTTTTACGTTGTTAATAGTTTTTGGCCTGATAACGGATATGTGAAATACCCTCGGCCGGTTGGTTAAATTGAAACTATCGAGTAGTAACTAACGACTCGTAACAGGAAGTCTCCTACTCTTTTTCCACTTGGTTGAAACCGAGTTCCAGAGGTGTCTGGCGGTCAAAGATAGTAACAACCACTTTGAGTTTGTGTTTATCTTGTGCTACCTCTTGAATGACACCATTGAAACCGTTGAATGGTCCGTCGATGACTTTCACTTTTTCACCAACGAGATAGGTTTCCTCGAGTTGCAATTCCTCTTCCGTCTCGGTAACGTTGCCTACAATACGATTGATTTCGGACTGGGGGACGGGAGCAGGATTAACGGATGAACCGTCGTTGCTCATAAAGCCGAGTACGTTAGGGATATTGCGCAAGAGGGGGTAACTCTCGTCGCAGAGATAACATTCTACCAAGACATAGCCCGGCAACAGATTACGCTCCTTGATGGTGCGTTTTCCGCCGCGCAACGCCACTACTTTCTCGGTAGGAATCAAGACCTGAGACACATACTCCTTGAATAGCAAAGAGGTAATCAAGGCACTCTCGATATACTCCTTTACCTTGTTTTCCTTACCGCTGATTGCGCGGAGTACATACCATTTGAATTTGCTGTCAGCCATAGTCTAATTTACGATTTGACAATTTTACAATGTACAACTTGAATTAGAACAGACCGTAAACAAATGTCATGATAGACTCAAAGCACCAGTCCATAAGCCATACGATGAGTGCCAGAATAATGGAAGCGATCAGCACGACCACCGCACTTTGTGCCAACTCCTTGCGGGTAGGCCAACTCACTTTGTGAACCAGTTCGTTGTACGATTCCTTGATATTTTCTACAAGTTTCATATAAGTGGTTTCTTTTTTTTCGATATTATCTATCTTTCACGGCAACAATCCGACTCCAACGAACAGCCGAAGTCAGATTGGAAGCCTATGTAAAGTTTGTAACAGCACGGAAGGCAGGAATCGAACCCACATTAACGGTTTTGGAGACCGCTCTCCTACCATTGGAGGACTTCCGTTCGTCGGAATTTATTACGCGAATGAAACTCGCTGTGCGAGTTTTGCGCTCCATAAATTCCTCCTCTTCAAATCGTAAAAGTAAACTTTTCCGATTTGATTTTCCGACTTGCGTCGGAGTCTCTCTCCGTTGAGCAGCGAGGCTTACGCCTCACCGCTCTTTCGAGAGATATAAGGATTGATATTAGTCAATCAGTTTGGTAATCTGACCCGAACCTACGGTACGACCACCCTCACGGATAGCGAAACGCAGACCCTCGGAGCAAGCAACCGGGTAGATCAACTTAACTTGGATCTCGAGGTTATCGCCCGGCATTACCATTTCAGTTCCTTCGGGGAGAGTAATCTCACCGGTAACGTCCATAGTACGGATATAGAACTGAGGACGGTAGTGGTTGTGGAACGGAGTGTGACGACCACCTTCTTCTTTTTTCAAGATATAAACCGAAGCCTTGAACTCGCTGTAAGGTTTAACAACACCCGGGTGGGTGAGCACCATACCACGGCGAACCTCGTCTTTGTCAATACCACGGAGGAGCAGACCAACGTTATCACCTGCTTCACCTTCGTCAAGAAGTTTACGGAACATCTCAACACCGGTAACAACAGATTTCTTACCATCTGCGCCAAGACCGATCAACTGAACCTCGTCACCTACTTTAACGACACCTGTCTCGATACGACCGGTAGCTACAGTACCACGACCGGTAATAGAGAATACGTCCTCAACAGGCATAAGGAACGGTTTGTCAATAGCACGTACAGGGAGTTGGATCCAGTTGTCAACAGCGTCCATCAACTCGAGTACTTTTGCCACCCATTTCGGGTCACCGTTCAATGCACCAAGTGCAGAACCGCGGATGATAGGAGTATTGTCGCCATCGAAATCGTAGAACGAAAGAAGTTCACGCATTTCCATTTCAACGAGGTCGAGCATTTCGGGGTCATCAACCATATCGCACTTGTTCATGAATACAACCAAGCGGGGAACGTTCACCTGACGAGCGAGCAGGATGTGCTCACGGGTCTGAGGCATAGGACCGTCGGTTGCAGCAACTACGATGATTGCTCCGTCCATCTGGGCAGCACCGGTAACCATGTTCTTTACATAGTCAGCGTGTCCCGGGCAGTCTACGTGAGCGTAGTGGCGGTTAGCAGTCTCGTACTCGATGTGTGCGGTGTTGATAGTAATACCACGCTCTTTCTCTTCAGGTGCGTTATCGATCTGGTCGAAAGATTTAACATCCTCAGAACCGAAGCCAGCCTCGTGAAGAACCTTGGAGATAGCAGCGGTAAGAGTAGTTTTTCCGTGGTCAACGTGACCGATAGTACCGATGTTAACGTGCGGTTTCGAGCGGTCAAATTTCTCTTTTGCCATAGTAGTAAATTAATTTATTAACGTTAATAATGAGTTATTATCACATCGTTTGTTTCAGCACAAAGAAAAGAAGGCATAACCCTTCTATTCTCTATACAAGCAAACCTGCGTTTGCAATGGAGCTGATGGCGGGAGTTGAACCCGCGACCTCATCCTTACCAAGGATGCGCTCTACCACTGAGCTACATTAGCAACAAAAATCTTTTGGAGCGGAAAACGGGACTCAAACCCGCGACCCCCAGCTTGGAAGGCTAGTGCTCTATCGACTGAGCTATTTCCGCGAAAAATCCGAAACAATGTTTCGTTTCCGCGCGAGGTCTTGTGTCTGCGTCGAACTGCGAAGTCCCGAAAGAACTTGTGCAAGATTTCCGCAACGCAATTCTTCGCACTTGTTAAGATTTGTGGGTGCGGATGGATTCGAACCACCGAAGCTGAAAAGCAGCAGATTTACAGTCTGCCCCATTTGGCCACTCTGGAACACACCCAAAACTAATTATGAATTATGAATTATGAATTAAGAACTCAGATTCATTTTCCATATTCTCAAAGACCTTTGAGCCTCTAGTCGGACTCGAACCAACGACCGCTGGATTACAAATCTAGTGCTCTACCAACTGAGCTATAGAGGCGTTTTGCTTTCCAACTTACGCTGTATTTCTGCGTTACGAGATTGCCACTTTATAAGTTTCAAACCCTGTTCGGCGGAAAAGCGGTGCAAAGGTACTGCTTTTTTCGGATATACCAAAATAATTGTGCAAAAAAAATGCAAAAAACGCATTTTTATATCTCTACGCGCGCGTATGCGAAACATAAAAAGTATGGTGAACATCCGGCACAGCAACACCACTGCACATTGTTTGCAGGAATTCAGCAATATATGCGGCACGATCAATCAACCAATACAAGATACCAAGGCGGCGGATGGTGGCGCGTGCTACGCACAAAGCGGTGCTTTGCGCCACCACGCCGAAAGGCACTCGTTGCCGTCTCGTTGCCGTCTCGTTGCCGTAAATTCTATTATGGAAGCCTTATACACCATTTCCATCCAAAAGATGAATATACTGCATAAAAAAACATCTTCTTTCTACGTTCTTTCTACGTCTTTTCTACGTAATCGGTATTACGGAGATACAAGAATGTATAAACTGAATATCAAAACCACTTTTTGCAAAGTACGGTTTGCAAAACAGATATTTGTTCTTATAAAATAATACTTTGTATTGCATAGTTCTAAAATTTGCAGTACTTTTGCAGCGTAAAACAAAAGTATAACCCAAAAAGACACAAACGTATGAAAAAGATGATGATTATTATGGCAAGTGTATTGCTGAGTATGAATGCTTGTGCCGACCGTGTGCAAGTAGGTTCGTTCACCAACCTGCCCCAAGCGGCACAGGTATTTGTAGAAACGTATTTTGCGAAAGCCGACATCGCGGTAATCCTATATGAGCGGGAAGGGCTGCATGATGAGTATGAGGTGCGTCTGAATGACGGAACCTATATAGAGTTTGACTATCAGGGGAATCTGGAGAAAGTGGACTGCAAGACCAAGGCGGTGCCGAGCGGTATAGTACCGGCATCGATTGCGGAATATGTGGAGACCCATCACCCGACGATGTTTATCGTAGAATACAGCATTGACCGCCGCAAACAGAGTGTGGAACTTAATACAGAGATGGAGATTGAGTTTGACAAAGCGGGCAATTTCCTGCGCTATGACTGGTAAACTTAACGTGAGTTCGATATAACGAAAACGTATAGGAACAAAACTTTCAAAACTAGTCTTGCGGGGCAACCGACATCCCACTGCGCGTTGCTTGCGGGAACCCGGCAACACGCCCCGCGCTTTGAAACAAATACACGAAAAATTAAACCAAATATATTCAAATATACATTGCTGTTTTATAAATTAACAAATATATCACTTATATCGGACTGACGTTAAAATTACTACATAGACATTGTAAAATATGTTTTTCGAACGGACGGCTACGCTGTATTATCATTAATTGACCATAAAATTAGGGCACCGAAAAGCATATCGGAGCATATCGAATTGACACTAAAACAAAAAACTGACGAATATGAATGATAAGAAACTGACCCGCTCCAACAATAAAATGATAGGCGGAGTATGTGCCGGACTGGCAGAGTATTTTGGCATTGATGCCACCCTCGTGCGCGTGATTTATGCTGTGTTGAGTTGCTTCAGTGCATACTTCCCAGGAATAATCCTCTATATTATTCTGCTGATTATCATGCCCCCTGCGGAGCAATAAGACTATGGTAGAGAATATTAAAAGTCAGATGCGCAAAGGGATATTGGAGTACTGTATCCTGACGATTATCAGTCGCCGCGAGGCGTACGCTTCCGACATCCTTGATGTGCTGAAAGCGGCAGACCTGATTGTGGTGGAAGGTACGCTCTATCCGCTCCTGACGCGTATGAAGAACAACGGGCTGCTCGCCTACCACTGGGAGGAGTCGACGGGGGGACCGCCGCGCAAGTACTACCAATTGACCGACGAGGGGCGCAGTCTATTGGAGGAACTAAGCCGCGAATGGCAGGCTATAAGCCAGTCTATCAGTACGATAACAACAGAAAACATAGAACCTATAAAAGAAACACAACAATGAAAGAGACACGAACCATCAACCTGAACGGTATGATTTTTCATATCGACAACGATGCCTATATCACCCTTTCGGGATACTTGCAAGACATTGAACTGCGTCTGCCGACGGACGAGAAAAAGGAAGTGATGGCGGACATAGAAGCGCGTATTGCCGAACTGCTGCAATCGGCACTTTTTGCCAAGAACCAGCAGGTGGTGAATATGGATATGGTGAAGTCGGTACAGCAGCGTATCGGTGCACCGTCTGACTTCGGCGAGAACAAACGCCCGAAAGTGAAGCACCAAAGCAACAACCAAGGTTGCGGACGCGCTTTCGGGATAGGACTGACTATCTTTCTAATTATCTGCGCATTGCCCATGCTATTTATATTCGGAATGGTGGTCTTTGCGCTGCTGATGGGCTTGTTCGGCGCAAGCGTGGGTATCGCATCGGCTATTCCGATGGTGGGTTTTGACCTGTTCGGCAGCGGGTGGCTCACGGGGTTGGCTGTGGTATGCCTGCTATTGGCTGTCGGTCTGCCTATTGCTATGATTATCACGCCGATAGTAACGTATATGCGTACCCGTCGGGGTCCGAAAGCACGATTCTGGTGGATAACGGTTATTCTGTGGGTGCTGTCGCTTGCAGGGCTTGGCGTTCTGGCTTCACAGGCGATAAACAATCAAGGCGGTATTGTTTCTTTCGTACAGACTATGCAGGCGTTGGACGATGATGACATGGACTTTGACGACGATGATGCCGTTATGCAGGCGGAGCAACGCACCGTAGAACCGTTCACGGCAATCAACATCAAAGGCTGTGCGGCGGTACGTTTGCAGCAATCAACAGATTATCAATTATCTATACGGAGCAACTCGTTGGGTGATGTCTCAACAGAAGTGCGTGAGGGGGTGCTGTATATAGAGGTACTGAATAACCGCTATACCAAAGCCAAGATGACTATTTCAGCACCGTCTCTGTCGGCTCTTTACACAGCGGGGGCATGCAAGATTGACTGCGACAG
>DKEG01000020.1:0-2171 GCA_002452095.1 Bacteroidales bacterium UBA6828
ACGGTGACGGTGATGGTAGCCTCTGCGGCGAGGTATTTGTAGTTTTCGGGTTGGGAGACAGTCCAAGTAGCCGTGCCGTTGTTGTAGGATGCTGTGATGGTCTGTTGCTCCGCGTTGTAGGTGGCGATGTTTTCGCCTGCGGTCTGGGCAATGGTGATAGGGCTGCTTTCGATGTCGGTGTTGTCCGATGTGCAGGCAACGGCTATGGTTTCGTTGTAAGAGAGGGTCTTACTGTCGGCGTTCTCGCCTGCGAATGACCATACTATGGTGTTGGCATGCTTGCTGACGGTGACGGTTTGTTCGGTGCTGAGGGCAGTCCATTTGTAGTTCTCTGCTTGCGAGATGGTGATAGTAGCGGTGCCGGCACCTACTGCGTGCAAGCGGTCGCCCTCGACCTTGATGACTGACTCATCGGAGGAAAGGACAGATACTTCCACCTCGGTGTTGGTGGCAGTGTAGAGGTCAGTGAAGGCTATCTCGTCGTCCACCTTGTAGTCGGTAAGGAGGTTGTGGGTGAGCGAGGCAGTATTCTTGGTGATATGGAGTGTGAAAGTGCGGGTGGCACTGAAGATGGTTGCCGTCTCGGGTTGTGTGAGGGTGATGGTGGCATTGTCGGTTGCCGCAAGGGCGGTGATGGTGAGCACTCCTTCGCCCTTTGTGTATGCGAGTTCATCGCCGCAGGCTATCTGCAGAGCGTCGGTGGTGTTCTCGATGTTGACAGTGATGCTCTCGCCGACTTTGAGGTCTGCCTCGGTTTGGTCGGGGGTATTGTTGAGCCAGAAGACGGGGGTAAACTTATCGTACACGCTGAAAGTCTTACTGATAGGGGTTGCTTCCGCCCATTCGTCGTTGCCTGCTTGTGTGGCAGTGATGATGGCTTCGCCTGTTTTGAGGGCTTGAAGAGCCTGCCCGTTGTCAGTAACTGCCATAATACTTTCATCAGATGATGTGTAAGTAACGGGGAGCGAACTGGTGGCAGTAGCGGCAGCGGTAATCGGAGTACCAACCAACACAGCAGGTTTCTCTTCCTCCCACTCTTCGCTCCAACTAAGTACCTGGTCTTTATTCTCGGTAACGCCTGTGAGGGGGATATCGTATGAGTAGGTGCCATTGCTGAGAGATAGTGTAGCAGTGTGGCTACCTACTATATCATGTTTGTACGTAACGGATAAGACAGCCGTTCCATAAGCACAAGTCTGTGCGTTACCGTCCATTGTATAGGAGAATTGAGATGCACCCTCTCCAGTCAGATTAACCTGCATAGGGGCGACATCACTCCAATCCATAGTGGTGGTTTGTGTCGCATCTGTGGTATTGATTTTGGCACTGCCAAAATCTGTGATAGATGGCGCATTAAAATATGCAGCCTGCGTCAGACGCACATTGCTGATTTTCTTGGTGAGTGTACCGGTACCCTTGAACTGCAATTCTGTAACTATCTTTTTGTCAAAAGAATAACTTTGACTTCCATCACTCTTCCCGTCAATGATTTTTTGTGACGAGCCATCATTGTATTTGGCAGTAACAGTTACCCCCCCAATCCCTGCTCCACTTTTGGAGAAGTTGAATGTCAGTTGACCTGCGGGACGCGGGTTGCTGATAGTGTAGGTTACTGTCTTGGAAGTACTCCACTTGTTCATAATTTCTTTTTCTGCCGATTCGTCCAGAAGAACACAATCTGCATAGAGAGTCTCGCTACCAACGATAGTGAGTAAAAGACTCGTTAAGGCGATAAAGATTTTTCTCATTTTAGCATAAATGATTTGGTGTTATTGTATTTTATTTCCTTTATTCCGTAAGTTCATCGTATTTGCTCATATAGCCCATTGTTCGCTATGGGGTAAAAAGCCTACACAACGTTTGGAAAATATAGTTCGGAGGATAAGAGTATAATTGCCTATTGTTAAGGTAAATCACATAAATAATGCACCCATTCGACAAAAAACCACTGCAAAATTAAGACAAACCTTTTGGATATGCAAGTTTTACACCTATGATTATATACAAATAATAACAACAGGCAAAAGTTTCATAACAAATGATAATAACAAGCAAGAGATACACAAGAAAAGACCTTTTTCAACTTATAAATTAAATGGCACCTTATCCGGGCAACCGCATCAATTAGTGTGATTTTGAAAGAATAAGTGGAGGGTGTCTAACAAGTTAAA
>DKEG01000020.1:2241-2410 GCA_002452095.1 Bacteroidales bacterium UBA6828
ATACTTGTTAGACAGTCTCTTCGAACTTAACGACGCAGGACGGCAAGGAGTTCTCCGCAGCCCACAGGGATTTGTGTTGCTACGGCACTCAGTGTGTTGCACACACATGCCTTACGCTTCACATCTCCATAAGCACAGCAAAATCCACTCAGTTTGTGCCAAACTGCCC
>DKEG01000020.1:2473-12614 GCA_002452095.1 Bacteroidales bacterium UBA6828
GTTAATGTTTGATGCGGTTGCTATGGCAAAAACAACGGATATTTGCACAAACGGAGAAAAATATGTATCTTTGCAGGCTTATATTTACCTACAGATGCAAAAATTACAAAATATACTCATTCTCTGTGTGGTGGTGTTTGCCGTACAGGTGCGTGCACAAGTGCATATCACCATTGCCAATCCCGAGACGTGGACGGTCAGCGAACTGAGCGGATATGTGGGGCAGATCGTGGTGTTCGACCAGCCGATGTATGTCTGCAACAACTACTACAGCGACCTGACCATCGCCCCGCGGCGTATCTTTTCGCCTACCAACCAAGCCATTCCTCGCAGCACGGAATACAAGTCTATCTTGTCGCTCAACAGCAGCGGTACGATGAGCCTGTCGGGGGTATCGGGATACCATCGTATGGGCGAAAAAATCTACAATCTGACCGTGCGGGTCAATTCGCAAAGCAGTCTGACCTACAAAAGCGGCAGTTTCCGTGGCAACACCCGTGCGGACATCGAGGCAGGGTTGCCCGATGTTGGCGACTACCGGTTGCTGGTTTGTGCGGCAAACTTGGAATACTATTTAGTGGACAATTTGGGGATGGGTTATGGTCCGGACAGTTATTCGCAGCATCAGAAACAGCGCACCAAAGTGCGCCAAGCCCTTGCGAAGATAGGTGCTGACATCTATGGTTTGGTAGAGATAGAGCAGGGGCAGAGTGCGCTCAAAGAGATAGCCGCAGACCTAACCGAAGATACGGGGTATGAATACACCTACATAGACGACGGGGGTTCGGCAAACGGCTCCTATACCAAGTCGGGCTATGTCTATCGCACGGACAAAGTGTGCCCGGACGGCAAACTATACAGCAACAATGAGCGGGTGCAGAACCGCAAGAAAATACAGGCTTTCCAAGAGATAGAGACGGGGGAGGTGTTTTTCTTTTCGCTCAACCATTTCAAGGCCAAGTCGGGCAGCGGTTCGGGTTCCGATGCCGACCAAGGCGACGGGCAGGGCACTTTCAACTACTCGCGCACGATGGAGGCGAAATCGGTTATCAATCAATACAACAGAATCCGTCCGCAGTTCCACGAGAGTGACCTGCTTGTTATGGGAGACTTGAATGCCTACGCCAAAGAAGACCCGATTACCATTTTTGCCACTGCGGGTATGATTGACCTGCACCGTGCTTTCCACGGCGACACGAGTTATAGTTACACGTTCCACGGGCAGGCGGGGTATCTTGACCACGCCATATGCAATACCACTTTGCGTCCGCAAATCACGGGCATGGCGGCGTACCATATCAATTCCGACGAGTCGGACGACTACACCTACGACAAATCAAATGACCAAACCATGTTCCGCTACAGCGACCACGACCCTGTGTTGGTGGGTTTGGCATTAGACAGCACATTAGCAGCCGCAAGCACCGATCCGATAGTGAACAATTTTGGCATTGTAGATAACGACGGTACGCAGATGCTGATTTTCAGTGACTATATAACGATATACAATGCCTATCACGCGAACGATAAGAGTTACTACGCCATTTATACAGCACATGGGTGGCTTGTGGAGCAAGGCGACATTGACAGCACGCCCTACACCCTACCCGTCCCCGCTACATCGGGCGTGTACATCGTATATGTATATAGCGGGGGACAGACCTACCAACGCAAAATCATTGTACCATAGTTTTCTAACCAACATGACGTGAGTTCTATATAACGAAAGACTTTGTAGGTCAACAACTTACAACAACTATTAAACAACAGATAACAACATAATGTGAGTTCGAAACAAGAAATCCCTATGCCGCAAATCAGCAAGAAAATGGAGAAATAAGACAGCAGAAAACGAAAACTATAAACTAAAAATTACTACTCTATGGAAAAGAATTGGACAAGAGACGAAACCATAATTGCATTTAATGTATATTGCAAGATTCCATTCAAGGAGAGTAGCAAAACGAACCCTGTTGTCATAAAGTATGCAAAAATCCTGAGACGAAGTCCAAGTGCATTAAATATGAAGATCGGGAATTTAGGGCGATTGGATCCGATGCTAAAAGCACAGGGGATAACAGGATTGGTACATGGGGCAAAAATAGAACAAGAGGTATGGGATGAATTCTATGCCAATCCCGATAAATTGGCGTATGAAAGCGAATGCCTAATCGCCAAGTTCTCACAGCGTAATGTAGAGGATGTTGCCAATATAGATACAACTAATCTGCCAGAAGGAAAAGAACGTATAGCCATTGTAAAGCAGCGGGTAAACCAATCTTTTTTTCGGTCTGCCGTATTAAGTTCCTACAATTCTCGCTGTTGCATTTCTGGTATCAATACTCCAGAATTATTAGAGTCCTGCCATATTGTAGATTGGGCAGAAGATAATACCAATAGAACAAATCCAGAAAATGGATTATGTCTCAATGTCTTATTTCACAAAGCATACGATAAACACTTATTGGGAATAACACCGGACTTTAAGATAGTTATCTCTGAAAAGATGTTGAGTGACATAGAAGAACAGAATTTCAAATTGTATTTGAACAACCTGAATGGGCAGAAGATAATGCTACCTAATAGATTTTATCCCAAACGGGAATTTTTAGATTTACATTATCAAAAGTTCTTGCAAGCACAGTAATACTCGTGTGAAATAATGAAAACTTATAAAGCAAAACTTGCTTTGCGGTGCTATACGCACCACATTAAAGAAAGAAACAAATAAATTGTTAACATAAATCCAAATCGAATAAGTAATAAATGGATTTGTTTTCGGAAATAGAGGCACCGGAGCGGGAGGAGATACGCTCGCTGCGCAAGGAGTTGGAGGAGCAGAACTACAAGTACTACGTTCTCAACCAGCCCGCGATGTCAGACCAAGAGTTTGACCAAAAAATGCGGCGGTTGCAGGACTTGGAGGCACGCTATCCCGATATGTTCGACCCGAAGTCGCCCACGCAGCATGTAGGTTCCGACCTTGGGAAGAAAGGTTTTGAGCAGGTGGTACACCGCTATCCGATGCTCTCGCTGGCTAACACCTATTCGCGGGAAGAGGTGGAGGACTGGATACGCAAACTGCCGGGGAATGCGGAGATAGTATGCGAACTGAAATTCGACGGGCTGAGTATCTCCCTCTGGTACGAACACGGGCAACTAACCAAAGCCGTTACGCGCGGCGACGGGGAGAAAGGCGACAACGTGATCGACAATATCAAGACCATACGGTCGATTCCATGGCACGTAGAGGGCGCAGACGTACCTGCGCACTTCGAGATGCGGGGTGAGGTGCTGCTGCCGTGGAAGAACTTTGAGCGGCTGAACGCCGAGCGGGAGGCGCAGGAGGAGCCACTCTTTGCCAACCCTCGCAATGCGGCTTCTGGAACACTCAAACTGCAAGACCCGCGCGAGGTGGCACGCCGCGGATTAGATGCCTATTTGTACTATATGTTGGGCGAAGATCTGCCCGCCGCCACCCACTACGACCGCCTGCAGACGGCACGCCGCTGGGGATTCAAAATAAGCGATGCGATACGCGTGTGCCACTCGCTTGACGAAGTGATGGAATATATCCGTTTCTGGGACACCGAGCGGCGCAACCTGCCGGTAGCCACCGATGGTATCGTGCTGAAAGTGAACAGTCTGGCACAGCAGGAGGAACTGGGTTACACCGCCAAGACCCCGCGCTGGGCAATAGCCTACAAGTTCCAAGCCGAGCGGCAACTGACCCGCCTCAACAAGATAACCTATCAGGTGGGACGCACGGGGGTGGTTACTCCCGTGGCGAACCTTGACCCCGTGCAACTGTCGGGTACGGTCGTACAGCGTGCCACCCTGCACAACGAGGATTTTATCCGCTCTCTCGGTATCCGCGAGGGCGACATGGTGTGGGTGGAAAAAGGCGGCGAGATCATCCCGAAGATCGTGGGGAAAGAGGAGACCAACGCCTCTACGACCTCCCCTACCCCTCCAAAGGAGGGGCTTTCAGAACATCCGTCGAGTCCCCTCTTTGAGGGCGCTGACGCTGTTTTGGGGGGCGGAAACGGATCCGTATTCCCCACGCATTGCCCCGAATGCGGCACGCCGTTGGTGCGCGTAGAGGGCGAAGCGGCATGGCGATGCCCCAACGATATGACCTGTCCGCCGCAAATAAAAGGCAAGATGGAGCATTTCGTTTCGCGCCGCGCAATGAACATTGACGGTCTGGGCGAAGAGACGATCGCCTTGCTCTACGACCAGGGGTTGCTGCACAACATTGCCGACATCTATGATCTGACACTCAGCGAGTTGGCACAGCAGGAACGCCTCGGGCAAAAATCGGCACAGAACATTCTCAACGGTATAGAAGCCTCGAAACAGGTACCGTGGGCGCGTGTGCTTTTTGCCCTCGGCATACGTATGGTTGGAGAGACTACGGCAAAGAAGATTGCCCGCCGTTTCCCGAGTATCGACCTGCTGATGGCTGCTACACACGACCAACTAACTGCCGTAGAGGATGTAGGCGACCAGATAGCCGACAACATCATCGCCTATTTTGCCGACGGGCGCAACCGGGAGATTGTCAGCCGTTTGCGGGCTGCAGGGCTGCAAATGGAGTCCGCCGAAGATACGGTACCCTCCTCTGACAAACTGGCAGGTCAGTCTGTCGTCATCTCGGGTACGTTTGCCCGCCATAGCCGCGACGAATACAAAGCCCTGATCGAAGCCAACGGCGGAAAGAACACAGGCAGCGTAAGCAAAAAAACATCGTTTATCCTCGCCGGCGAGAATATGGGTCCCGAGAAGCTAAAAAAAGCAGAGACCCTAGGCATACGGCTGATGAACGAAGATGAGTTTCTGCAAATGATAGGAGAAAATGATGTATGAGCCTAAAAGAACGACTTTTTGAACACTATATCCGCAAGCACCCGCAGCAACAGGGCGGGTTTCCCGATTGGGAAAAAGTACGGAATATATGCCTATTGGCAGAAGCCGCACCGGATGACCAAGAGGCTTTGGCACTAGCAGATTGTTGCAGACAACTGGAAAAAACAGGCAAGACCGTGCAACTGATTACCTATGCCGACGGCTCGGAAAGAGTAGGACAAGGGCTGGTATTCTGCCGCAAAGATTTCTCCCTTTTCGGTCGTCCGCACAAGGATGTTACAGACCAATTAGCCGAACCCACCGACCTGCTCATCGATCTGACCAAGCACCCGCTGTTACCTATGCGTTACCTTGCCTTTTGCACCAATGCCCGATTTAAGGCAGGCAGAAAATTATCCCCAAAAGACGAGGACGGCATACACAATATGCTGATTCAGACCAATGATGATGGTACGGAATTTGTATTCCGACAAATAGTACATTACATAGCAACCATACGAAGCAATGACTGACATTCACGAAAGATACGACCGTGCGCAAAGCGACCTGTATGGTCTGGGTACGGCACTTGTTACGCCCTTTAAGGAGGACTTGTCCGTTGATTATGAAGCGCTTGACCGCTTGCTGGATATCCAACTATCAGGCGACACCGACTATATTGTCGTACTCGGTACGACAGGCGAGGCTGCCACACTGACCGCCGACGAGAAGACCGTTGTGCGTGAATTTATAGTCCGCAAAGTAGCGGGACGATTGCCGTTGGTATTGGGAGTTGGCGGCAACTGCACCGCACGCGTGGTGGAGGAATTGCACCATCTCGCACCCGTTTTGACAGAGCATTTCACAGCCATCCTGTCGGTTTGCCCCTACTACAACAAACCTTCGCAGGAGGGTATATACCGGCATTTCTGCGCCATAGCCGAAGCATCGCCTGTCCCTGTACTCCTATACAACGTACCCGGGCGCACGGGCGTGAACATCACTCCCGAGACGGCTCTCCGTATCCATACAGCCAACCCCGACAAAGTATGCGGTATCAAGGAGGCGAGCGGCAATGTGCCCCAGATAGAGCACCTTTTGCGGCAATCCCCGTCCGATTTCTTAGTAATATCGGGCGACGATGGTATCGCCTGCCAACTGATGGAAGCAGGTGCCTCCGGACTGATTTCGGTGGCAAGCAACGCTTTTCCTGCTGATTTTCACAAGATTATTTATAACAAAGACTCTGCCTTGCAAGCCCGCTATGCGCAGATGGTCCACCTGCTTTTTGCGGAGGGCAACCCATCAGGTATCAAAACCATATTGGCAGCATTGGGCATTATCTCCAACTGTCTCCGCTTGCCGCTGGTGCCTAATTCCGAGGCAGTACAAACTGAGATACGTTGTGCATTGCGTTCCCTAACCGATGAATAAAATGGAAAAGAAAGATAAAAACGATTTGTCCTCGCAGGTCAACACCCTGGAGCGAGCCTTGGGCGAAAGGATGTTGCACCATGGGCTGGTAATTATTCGCCAATGGGTGGCGGAATTGGGTATGGCGGTCTATGCCGACCGTATCGACCAGTTGGAGCAGAACTACCAACACCTGTTCGACTACTATCTCACGATGGACGATACCAATCGTGATCGTCTCTTGGACGAGATGACGGGCGAGGCATACCGATTGGAAGACGATATCTATGCCGAGATGCGTATCCTGCGCGGGCTGTCGCCCGAGATGCACGGCTTCAACGGCAGCAATCCGCAGAGCGTGATGCGCTATTTCTCGTCGTGCGTACAGATGCAGACCGAAGACTTCGACTGGCTTCGCACTCAGTTACAGGACAAAGAACAGTCAGCAAAGGCTCTTCTGGCGATTGCCGCCCTATCGTCCAACCTGCGCGAGTGTTTCTCCGAAGAGGCGATTCTGTTGCTCATTGAGGCGATTGGTACAGAAAATCAGGTGATTGTCAGTCAGGCATTGGGCAGCGTCATTTTGCTGTTGGCGCACTACGATGTACGTATCGACTATTTCCCCGCTATCGAAAATGCCTTTGCGGCTGCCATTGACTCCGACTCATCGCTTGCCCTAGATACCCTCTGTGCACTAGTTCGCTCCAGCAAAGTGAACATCCGCGACCTGATGGCAAAAGGCGAACTCAATGCCAACGATATGCCCGATACGCTCAAAGAGGTGCTGGGTATTGACGCAAACGACGACCCGAAGCGCAAACTGGCGTCTATCGAATCGTGGATGCCCGACAGCGAGCGGGAGTATATGGCCGGCTTGGTCAGTATGTTCCCTGATACGTGGGTCTATAATGTGATTGTAGGCGACGACCCGCAGAATCTGCGCCGTATGCAACTCACCTATCTTTCTATCGGCAAAATGGACTTGCTGTGGGACGACTTGGATGTAGCCGAACAATGGCTTGCCAACCATCTGGTGGAAGAGCAGGCGACACCGATAGACTATATCAACTATGCCCACTGCTGCTTTGTGCGCGGCGACCGCTTGATGGCATACGAGAACTATCGCCAGGCACGTATGCTATGCAAGTCGGCAAAAGCATTCTTTGCCCTGTTCCGCCCCGACAGGCAACTGCTGGTGGACCATGGTGTACCACTCGAGCAGGTTTACCTGATGGAAGACCAGTTGCTCACTATCAACCAATAGCCTGTTTCCATATTCCCCCCCTGATTTTACCCTGTGGTTAGTTTACTAAAATACGTATTTTATGACAAGAATAGCATTTTTCGGTACTAAGAAGTACGACCAAGAGACATTCTCCGCTGTAAATGACAGTTTGGATGCCAACGGCAACAAGCGTTTCGGTTTTGAACTCAAATACTACCAGGCGCATCCTACGATGGATAACGTGATGCTCGTACAAGGAGCCACGGCGGTATGTGCGTTTGTCAACGACCCGCTCACAGCAGACATCATTGCCGAGATGGGGCGTTTGGGCATCAAACTGATTGCGCTGCGCTGTGCCGGTTTCAACAATGTGGATCTAACCGCTGCCCAACAAGCCGGCATCCGCGTGGTGCGCGTACCCGCCTATTCACCGCACGCCATTGCGGAGTTTACGCTCGGACTGATCCTTTCTGTCAACCGCCATATACCACGTGCCGTTACCCGCACCCGAGACGGAAATTTCTCGCTGCAAGGCTTGATGGGTTTCGACCTCTACGGCAAGACCATCGGTATCATCGGCACGGGCAAGATAGCCAAAGTGCTGGTCGAACTGCTGCAAGGTTTCGGTATGCGTATTCTCGGTTACGACCCCTACCCAGACCATGCTTTTGCCGAGAAATACGGACTGGAATATGTCGATTTTGATACACTCCTGCGTGAAGCGGACATTATCTCGCTCCATTGCCCGCTAACCCATGAGAACCACTATATGATCAACGCCGAAGCCATCAGCAAGATGAAACGGGGTGTGATGATTGTCAATACAGGACGCGGCGGGCTGATTGATACCGAAGAACTGATACAAGGGCTGAAAAGCCGCCACATCGGTTGCGCCGCTTTGGATGTATATGAGGAAGAAGGCGGCTATTTCTATGAGGACATCTCCGACAACATCATTGAGGACGACACCTTGGCGCGTCTGCTCAGTTTCAACAATGTGCTACTCACCTCCCACCAAGCCTTCTTCACCCGCGAAGCACTGACCAACATCGCCACGACCACCCTGCAAAATGTAAAGGATTTTGTAGAAGGCAAGGAGTTGGTGAATGAGGTGAAGAGTTGAGGGTTGAGAGTTGAGGGTTGAGGGTTTAGAGAAATTTTTGAAAGGTAAAAGATATGAGAGTACTTTTGATCAATGGCAGTCCGCGGCTACATGGAAACACAAGTATTGCGCTGGCAGAGGTGGAAAAGACGCTGCAAGCCGAAGGCATAGACACCGTTACGGTGCAGATCGGTTCGCACCTCGTGCGCGGGTGTGTTGCCTGTGGAGGGTGTGTGGAGAAAGGACGTTGCGTATTCTCCGACGAGGTATACGACCGCCTGCATAAGATATTGGAAGAGGGCATTGACGGACTGATTGTCGGCTCGCCCGTCTATTATGCCGGACCTAACGGCTCACTCTGTGCCCTGTTGGACAGATTGTTCTACTCAAGCGGGTCGCTCTTGGCATACCGCCCCGCAGCAGCCGTGGCAGTATGCCGCCGAGGCGGAGCAAGTGCCACTTTCGACCGGCTGAACAAGTATTTCACCATCAACAATATGCCCGTGGTTCCGTCGCAGTACTGGAACAGCGTACACGGAGCAGCCAAAGGCGAAGCCGCACAGGACCTTGAGGGCTTGCAGACTATGCGCACCCTCGCCCGCAATATGGCGTGGATGCTCCGCGGTATGCACCCCGAAGACCATCCGCAACCCGAACCCCGCCAACGAACCAATTTCATCCGTTGACAGAGTGTTCCGCTAATCAGGCGTCCATTTTGGGAAACATCTCATTGAGCCATAGACAAGCCAACCGCATCAAAATAATTCAAATCTGTGTGATCTGGGAAGAGTAAGTGTGACATTATGCTACCCATTTCCCAAACAAAATATTATTGTATCAACGGTGTTTACCCTGCAGTTGGCACTAAACCTTTTGCAGGGGACGCGGACGCTACGGGTTCCCTGCAAGCCATCACCGGGTATGCGGGCGCCTCGCCCGCGGTCGGTTTGGCACAAAACCATATGAATCTGCAATGTTTATGGAGACGACGCGTCTCGCGTCGTCATGCGCCACAGGCGCACTGAGTGCCGAAGCGCCACGAAAGCATGTGGCTTGAGTAGGACACCTAAGTAAGACAGAGGAGAGGAGAGGAGAGGAGAGGAGAAAATAGGAGAAATGACGGCAACCTAAACTCGTATAACGAGTTTCAATGTCGCAAGTCCATCTCGACGAGGTACAGGAGACCCCTGATACCTACTTCCGGGTAATCGCTGTATCAACTTTAATCGGCGAACCGCTCGCTGATATCCTGCAGACATTGGCGGCAAAGACATTGGTCGGGATAGTGTGCCTGCAAATACGCACGTGCGCGAACCGACAACGGAATACCGACACATTGGCACAAGGCATTGTGCGTACACACAAATATCGCTCCGCACCGCGGACAAACTTTCTCAACAGGCTGGATAGGTATATTCATAGCACTGCATTTTTTGCCACAAAGATAGGTAAGAAATTCGATATCGGCAAATTATCCGGATAAAAGTGTTGTCGAGATACACTTTTATCGAGATCCAAGTGCAAGCATAGTATCTCAGGGCAACCGCATCAAA
>DKEG01000003.1 GCA_002452095.1 Bacteroidales bacterium UBA6828
ATCACCTAAGAATCACCTAAGTTTAACCTATGCTTGTCAGCACGAAACTAAACGGAACTCAAACGGAGGTTATGCTCCGGCTTTTTTTTGAAAAAACTTGTGTAATCCACCGATTTTATATAATTTTGCACCGTTAATAATAATCAATCTGTATAATAATCAACTTTGTATTTTGTATAGATCCGTCAATTTCCAACGAAACAGTATAAGCAATTCCAACGGAACAGCATAAGCCTCCGACGAGCAAAAAACAACAAAACAACAAAAATATACGTTTTTTATGATGATACATTTGGAGATAAACATAAAAAGCAATTTCAACGGAACAGTATAAGCAATTCCAACGGAACAGCATAAGCAATTCCAACGGAACAGCATAAGCAATTCCAACGGAACTATATAAACGAAACAATATATATATTATAGAGAGAATGAGACGATGTTTACTTTTTAGCCTGATGGTGCTGGCAGGTATCACAGGCACAGCAAATGCGGTGTTTGCCCAAACGACGACCGTACACACGGTACCCTTCTACGAGGGGTTCGAGGGTTCGCACACCCAAGGCGATGTTATCAACACATGGGTGCAGCAAAGCGAAAAGAAAAGCGATGCGTGGGTATTCAACTCGGAAACGGATTATAACCGCGAACCCAATAGCGGGACATGGAACGCCACGCTCCTGTGGGGGAATATCGACTGGCTGTTTACACCCGTCCAATTGGAGGCAGGCAAGCCTTACCGCGTTGCCATGTATGCACGCCAAGACGGTACCGAGACCCAAGATGCCATTTTGCAGGTTTATCTGTGCGCCGAGGCGGATATGAATGCACGGAAGACAATGATTACGGAAACAAGGTTGACCAACGGCAACTATGAGTACATATACAAAGACTTCACCGTGGACAGCACCGCTACATACGTATTGGGTATCCGCGGGGAGGTTGGTGGTACTCCGATGTATATCTCGTTAGACGACATCTCGTTGGTGGAGTACAAGATGTACAACATCAGCGCAACGCCCACCGAGCATTGCAGCATTGTGCTTTTCCCTGCAGCAGAAGCCTACTATCCCAATAATAACATAGATGTGCGGGTTATGGTGGACAGGGGATACATCTTGGATTCGCTGACAACCAATACCCCGAATGCATCGTTGCAATGGTACGGAGAGGATAAGCATGGCTGGTTCACTATGCCAGGGGAAGATGTGGTGCTGACTCCGCATATACGTCCTGCCAAGTCGGGGGTACTGGATCTTATTGATATTCCCGACCATGTAACCATCCGTACTATGGTGAACGGCGTGGAGACAGCCAACCGCAGCACTATCTATGAGGGCGATACGTTGTGCCATGTGTATATACCCGCAGCAGGATATACGGTAGATTATGACAACAGTTGCAGTGTGGTACGACCTTATTTCTTTGTCAATGACACTTGCCATTGGTCTGTACCATACGTTGATGTAGTGTTTGTCGGCACAAAGGTGGGTGTGGAATGTACGGACAGCGCAACAGCAGTGGTAACATGGAATGACCTCGGTTGCGAGTATGATGTTGTTGTAGCCGACCACGAGATACAGAACTTCCGTTACCAAAAGGGTATTCATCACACGTCGGACACGACCTATACCATAGAGGGGCTGACTGCGGGGAAGACCTATTATGCCTACGTATGCGCACGCGTGGAAGGTGCCGAAGAGTTGTGGAACAAGGCACGGTTTGTAGCGGGACAGAAGCAAGAAAGCGGCGGGGGCTGCGTGCTGACCATTGATGGCTACGACAAATACGACGATGGCTGGAACGGCGGCAAACTGCACTTTGTAGAGAACGGAATAGAGACGGTTGTCGCTATGACGGAGGGCGAAGAAGAGACCTTCACCTACGCCACTCACGGCGGCAAGGTGGATATCTATTGGGGCGAAGGTGCTTATGACGACGAAGTATCGTTCCGTATTACCAACGCCGACGGGGATATTGTATTGGATATGCAGGAAGGTGATATGACCAACACACCGGACGGGACATTGCTTTGGAGCGGCAACCCGTGCAGTCTGTGTCCGACACCCAAAGTAGTGGAGTTCGTTACAGACGGCACCGATATTACCATGCGCTGGCGCAAGACCGATGCGTCATCCTACTTGGTAGCACTATACAACGGTACGGCGACTGACGAGCATTTCGATATGGTAGCCATCCGCACCACCGACACCGTATATACGTTCCACAATATCGATACGTGCCGTTACTATGCGGCTGCCGTGCTGGCACAATGCGACGAACAGTCGGCTTCGACGTGGGTTATTGCAGGCGAGCATACCCCGAGTGTGCCTGCTGTTATGCCATGGCAGCCTATCACATTGGACTATCACGCCAAGGGCGACTATATGCAGGATATGCGTTCCGACAATTACGGGTATCCGAACATGTTAGGTTTGTTCTATAGCCTGACTCTGTCCGAGACCACCACTATATTGCTTGCAGGCCGCATAGATAACGAAAGAGCATCCTTCACTGTAATACCTCTCAATGACCGAGGGGAACCGTTAAATCAATGGAATGATGTGGACTCTATCACTCTTGAGGCAGGCAAATACGGTATTTCCTGCTGCAGCCGCTATGGTGATAAGGGGAGTTACGATGTGCATATATGCCGTGCCACTCCCGTGCATTACACACCTGTTACACTGCCGTATATGTCCGACACGCTGACCAACAGCGAGTGGTACACCACGGCAGGCGGTTTCTATCGCGGCTATGAGTTCACCCTCACCGAGACGACCTATACGGAGATACGTATGGAAACGGCTTGGGAGGACGATTACAGCACATGCATGCTCTTTGAGTACAAAGACGGCAAGGATACCAAGATATACAATGATGCACGCCATGTGGACAGTCTGCAGGCGGGAACGTATCACCTGATAACGCTCACCCAGGATATGGAGGCGAAATACGTGCTTTCTATCGGCACCCCTGCCACCTATCACTTTGAGCCGATAAGCACGGATACGGTGGTAAGCGGCACTATTACCGACGGACTCTATCCGTTCAACAACATCATGGTGCCCGGCAAAGGCTATACCTTCACCGCCAACGCAGGGCAGGTGTACGGCGGGTCGCTCTATACCGACCAACCTGGCTTTGTCTTTGCACAGGTATATTACGACTCTCTGCTGACGCAGGAAGCGAAATCTATCGAGTCCCTGGGGGCAGACTCGACCTACTACGCAGTGTTCGGAGACACAGATACGATACCCCTCTATGTAGTGGTGTACAACTTCTCGCAGGTACCTGAAGCCGGTTTTGTCTATGCGCAACACCCTGCGTGCGACCCCGACAGCCTACCGGTATCGGGTGTGTTGCCTGCTGGCGAGGTGCGCCATACAGCCATCAACAAACATTCCAAGGTACTCCAGTTTGACGCCGATTACACAACATACACCGTCGGATATGAGGCATATACCGTTCATCTCGAGGCGGGCAAGATGTACCGGTTCTTTGCAGAGGCTGTGCAAGGCATGAATAAAGGGGCACTATACCTCATTGACCCGACCTTGAAACAAGGTGATTTACTTTATAACTCTATCGGGCATGAGACGTTGGACCCCACTACCCGTGTGGCTACGTTCACTTATATAGCGTCCAAGGATATGGACTGCACCTTGATGTTCTGTTCGGAATTCTCCCGCAAAGACGACCGTGCGGACTATACTGTAGCCTACGAGGAGGCGGATTTGTTTGAGATATTGCTCCAACAGGCACGACCCGTTACCCTGCCCCTGCGCGAACAGGCAGACTTCGGTGCCGCCAAGTATCTGTGGAGCGATACCTATCAGTGGTATGCGGATGCGGACGGAAACGCATTTGTTGATTATGGTTTTTACTCCGCCGTGGCTTATACCGTGCCGGTGGCTGCGGGCGATACCTTGTTTGCTATGTTCTCTGCCGATGATGAGGCGGTGATTCACTTCTATCATCTATATGCAAACAATGCTCCGGTGGTGATTGACAGCGTGCAAGGCTATCCATACATAGCGGAGCGGGGGTACTATCACAACGCATCCGACTCCGTGGAGACCATTACCGTCATTGCGTCGGTGGACAATCCGCGTCCGGGCAAGCACCGCTATGACATCGTGCTTTCCTCTTCGCACCAAGATATTGCCCTGCGCACAGCCACCGCCAAGGCAGACAAAGAGGCTATCTATGTAGAGCAGACGGATATGGCTGCGGTGCGTGATGCACTGTCAGGGTTGGTACTCAGTGCGCTCGACGAACAGGGACAGACACTTTGCCATATCGAGAATGTGCCGTTCTATTGGGCGATAGACCTCAATGCCGGTGTTGCCACCTACGAAGCCAACCAAGCCGACCTGCCCACGGGTTATGCCTTTGCCAAGGGAGTGGAATATATCAGCGTGGCACTAAAACAGACTATGACCGGCGCCGAAGAAGCCCTTGTGCCGCAAGGCGATACGACACCATGTTCAGCAGCCCGGCTCATACTTGATAATGGCACACTGTATGTTCTCACGCCAGACGGCACCCGCTACACCATCACAGGGCAAAAGGTGAGATAAGGAGATAGCCGTCAATACAAAGCGGGACTGCCTATAGCACATCAGGCAGTCCCGTTTTGTATTACAAATCAAAATCCGTGTCAGCGAGTTGCCCCAAAGCAACCGGGGTAACTATGGTCAGACGCGCTCGTGGTAGTGGTAGTCGGAGTAGTCCTTGCTGCGGGTGCTATCAAGACGGGGGTATTTGCTGTGGAACTTACGACGGAGATTGCGCCACCAGCGTGAGATGTCGTCTCCTTTGCCGTGCCGCCACCAGAGGAGAAGCAGCCAACCGAAGAGCATACCTCCGAGGTGGGCAAAATGGGCTACGTTGTCGCCTGTAAGTCCGACCACCCCGCCAAGTCCGGCAAAGAGTTCGATAAGCGCATAGATAATAACGAAGATACGTGCGCGGATAGGTATCGGCACGAATAGGATATACATCGGCACATTGGGAAACAGCCAACCGAAGGCAAACAGGACACCAAAGACGGCTCCCGAGGCGCCGATAGTAACGAGACGATTGGCATACATAGCCGCCTGCACAGCGGGCATAGCGGAGAAGGCGGATTGGAACATCAGTGCCCAAACGGCTTCTTGCACAAGGGCGGCACCAATACCGCAGACGAGATAGTAGGTAAGGAATTTACGGCTCCCCCACTCGTTTTCCAAGACGGGCGCAAACATCAACACGGCGAACATATTGCAGAATATGTGTCCGAAATTGGCGTGCATAAACATATATGTAAACGGCTGCCAAAAATAAAATTGATTTGCGGTAAAATAGTGGAGACCAAAGAGATTGGTGAGTTGGATGCCATATCGTTGGAGTACGGCATCGAGCATCCAAACGACAAAATTCGCGAGGAGCAGGTAGCGTGTAACTGTAGGTAAATTTCTCATAATAAGCGCAAAAGTAATAAAATAAACACATACGACTATACAAAAAGCGTGCATTTTTAAGTAAAAATGATGTTTTTAGGTAAAAAATAGCATTTTTGCAGGGGTATTGTTTGCGGTTTCGCTTTTTTGTAGTATCTTTGCAAGCGTTATCCGTGGGCGAACCAGCCTATTGGTAAGCAAATTAAACGTTTAATTAATAACCCAAAAACATTTTATTATGAATAAGGCTGAACTCGTTGCTGCCGTAGCAGCAAAGGCTGAAGTATCGAAAGCAGAAGCACAGAAGGTTCTGGATGCAGTATTGGACGTAACCGCAGACGCACTGAAAAAAGGCGAGAGCGTACAACTCGTAGGCTACGCAACTCTGTCGGTAGTAGAGAAGGCTGCCCGCAAGGGTATCAATCCTGCAACCAAACAGGTAATCGAAATCCCTGCAAAGAAAGCAGTGAAATTCAAAGCCGGTGCAAAACTCGCTCTCTAATTAAACATAAGCAAATAGAACGAGTTGCTCAGTTTGGGCAACTCGTTTTGTGTCGCTTGGTCTCCTGCCGGGTTTTCTGCTTGTTTGTGCGAGCGAGAAATAGAAGAAACAAAAGCAGAAACGAGTGCGGGGGACAATCAGTAAGGTATAAAAAACTGAAAATTTCAAGGATATGTTGAATGTAATTCTTTGTGGTGCCCCCGGCAGCGGCAAAGGGACACAGTCTGATTTCATTGTAAAGAAATACGGTTTGCAGCATCTCTCGACAGGCGATGTACTGCGTGCCGAAATCAAGTCGGGCAGCGCACTTGGCA
This sequence comes from Bacteroidales bacterium UBA6828, assembly GCA_002452095.1. Classification (GTDB taxonomy): domain Bacteria; phylum Bacteroidota; class Bacteroidia; order Bacteroidales; family Paludibacteraceae; genus Colicola. The sequence goes on from DKEG01000003.1 coordinate 6,261, forward strand.
AGGAGATTGATGCCATCATTTCGAAGGGTGAATTAGTTCCCGATGCAAAAATGATTGCCCTGATAGAGAACTTCATCAAGAATCTGCCAAAGGACTCGAAAGGCGTTATCTTCGATGGTTTCCCCCGTACGGTAGAGCAGGCAAAAGCCCTGACCGAACTGCTGAAGAAGCACAATATGAGTGCCGTAATGCTGGATATGTTTGTAGAGGAAGAGGAGATTATCCAACGCCTGCTGAACCGCGGCAAAACGAGCGGTCGTGCCGATGACAACTATGAGACTATCAAACAGCGTCTGCAAGTATATAAGGACGTAACGAAGCCCGTAGCAACCTACTATCTACACAACAACAACTATTTTGCCATCAACGGCAACAACACGATGGAGGATACGTTTGCACAGATTGACCATATCCTGCAACGCGTAAAATAAAGAATTTGTAAATGTGTAGATTAGCAAATTTGTAAATTGCACATTTACAAGGTCTTTCCGTTGCCGCAAGCGGCAAGAAAAATAGAGAAAAACAACCAAAAGTTTTTCCGTTGTGGACTAACGACGCGAGACGCGTCGTCCCCACACAGGAGTTATCCTGTTTGCAATAACTAATTACAGACTCAACTATGCCATCAAGCAACTTTATCGACTACGTAAAAATCTACTGCCGCTCGGGTAAGGGCGGTGCGGGAAGTATGCACTTTCACCGCGCGAAGTATCTGCCGAAAGGCGGACCGGACGGCGGAGACGGCGGGAGAGGGGGTGATATAATCCTGAAAGGAAACCGCAACCTGTGGACGCTGTTGCACTTGAAGTATCAGAAGCATGTGATGGCAACCGACGGCGGAAAGGGCGGCGACAGTCGCTCTTTCGGCAAGGATGGTGAGGACAAAATTATCGAAGTACCCTGCGGAACGGTGGTTTATGACGGCGATACGGGTGAGTATATATGCGAGGTGAAAGAGCATAACGAGCGCGTGGTGCTGCTGAAGGGCGGTCGCGGCGGCTTAGGCAACTGGCATTTCCGCACGGCTACCAATCAGGCACCCCGCTACGCACAACCCGGCGAGCCTGCAATAGAGCGCAATGTGATTCTACAACTGAAAGTGCTTGCCGATGTAGGTCTGGTGGGTTTCCCGAATGCGGGCAAGTCCACGCTGCTGAGTGTGATGTCGGCAGCCAAACCCGAGATTGCAGACTATCCGTTTACCACGCTGACACCCCAGTTGGGAATCGTATCATACCGCGACGGACAATCGTTCTGTATGGCGGATATACCCGGTATCATTGAGGGCGCATCGGAGGGCAAGGGGCTTGGGCTGCGTTTTCTGCGGCACATCGAACGCAATGCGGTGCTGCTGTTTATGGTGCCTGCCACGACGGAGGATATTGAGGCGGAATACAACATCCTGCTCAGCGAGTTGGAAAAATACAACCCGCAGTTGCTGACCAAGGCACGCATATTGGCTATCAGCAAATGCGACATCGGTGAGAAGCCTGATACGCAAGCCCTTTCGGGAAAATTAGGCATACCCGTGGTAGCGATTTCGTCGGTGAGCGGATTAGGTATCAGCGAACTGAAGGATATGCTCTGGGCGGAACTGAACAAGGAGCAGAACCAAGTGATTGAGATTTCACACTCGCCGATAGATGTGAAGGTGGTAGAGAAAGGCGAACAACCGCAAGAAGAAGACGAACCGAAGACGATCTACCTGAACGAAGTGGAGGAAGAATGGGATTTGAACAAGTATAAGGGCATCGGTTGGGACGAATAGAGACCGCTTGCTTTGATATAAGTTCAATAGAAAACTCCTTTGCTCTTGCGGGCAAGAAATCTAAATAAATATTTTTGGGGGAAATAGTCCTAAATTGCTGTAAATCTTATTTGCCTACGGTGGGAGGGGGATGATAGTATCAGAGAGATTTGTAGATGTCAGATGAGTACATACGATCGGATCATAGAATGGCGGGAGCGCCACATAAGCGAGAAGCAGTTGGTATTGCTTCTCAGTTTCTTTGTAGGCTGTTTCTCTGCTTTGGCAGCGATTATTCTGAAGACCTTTATCCACTTCATACAATGGTTTATCGAGGAGCACCTGATTGCCGGTGAACACACGTGGTGGTATCTGATCTGCCCGATGATAGGTATCACTCTGTCGGCGTTGTTTGTGCGCTACATTGTAAAAGACGACATCTCGCATGGTATCACAAAGATACTATACGCCATCTCGCAACGCAAATCGATCATCAAAGCCCACAACATATGGACATCGATTGTGGGGTCGGGACTGACTATCGGTTTCGGCGGCTCGGTCGGCGCGGAGGCGCCGATTGTGCTGACAGGTGCCGCCATAGGGTCGAACCTCGCCAAGGCGTTCCGCTTGGAGCAAAAGACTATGATGCTGATGATCGGCTGCGGTGCAGCCGGGGCGATAGGCGGGATATTCAAAGCCCCTATTGCGGGGTTGGTCTTTACGTTGGAAGTGCTGATGATGGATCTGACGATGGCATCGGTGGCACCTCTGCTGATTTCGTCGGTAACGGCAACCGCTATCTCATATATTGCGACCGGTTCGACGCCGATGTTCCCGCTGAATACCTACGAGGCGTTCCATATATTGAACATTCCGTGGTATCTGATCTTGGGTATTGCGTGCGGATTGGTATCGCTCTATTTCACACGCGGAATGAACCGTATGGAGCAATGGATGAAGCACAAAGTGCAGAATTTCTGGCTGAAGATTGCGGTAGGCGGTATTACGCTGGGTGTGCTGATATTTCTTTTTCCGCCACTATATGGCGAGGGTTACGGTGTGATCACCAAACTGATCAACGGCGACTCGCTGTCGGCATTGGAGAATAGCCCATTTGCCCGTTTAGGCACAGCGACATGGGTGGTTGTGGGGTATTTTGTGCTGGTTATTGCCTTTAAGATTGTGGCATCGGTGGCAACCAACGGCGGTGGCGGTGTGGGCGGTATCTTTGCACCCTCGTTGTTTATGGGGTCGCTGGTGGGCTTTGTTACGGCGCGGCTGCTGAACCTGATCGGACTGGGTGTACCCGAGACTAATTTTGCATTGGTAGGAATGTCAGGACTAATGTCCGGCGTTATGCATGCGCCGCTGACAGGTATATTCCTGATAGCCGAACTGACAGGCGGGTATCACCTGTTTATGCCGCTGATGATTGTGTCGGTGGTGTCGTACCTGACGATCAAACTCTTTGAACCACACAGTCTGTATGCTATGCGTTTGGCACAGAAAGGCGAACTGCTGACGCACAACAAAGACCGTAATGTACTGACACTATTAAAGATGGAGAATGTGTTGGAGACCGATCTGACCACCGTATTCCCCGAGATGACGCTGGGCGAGTTGGTGAAAGTAATTGCTGACAGCCACCGGAACATTTTCCCCGTGATAGACCACGAAGGGCACCTGAAAGGCGTGCTACTGCTGGATGAGGTGCGCAATATCATGTTCCAACCGCGCCTGTACAAACGCTTTACGGTGGGGCAACTAATGACCTCGCCGGAGGCGATACTGACGTTTGATATGCCAATGGAGAAAGTGATGGAGACGTTTGAGGACACGGGGGCTTGGAATCTGCCTGTGGTGGACAGCGAGCGGCGTTACCTCGGTTTTGTTTCCAAATCAAAGATATTCAACTCGTACAGGCACGTATTAGTGCATTTCTCGGAAGAATAGAGAACATAAGAGGGTATCTAACAAGCCTAAAAGACACCGAAAAAACAAACAAGTCTGACGACTTGACCGCGGACGAGGCGTCCGCGTCCTCGACCATACAATATAATTTTTACGAAAAACGACATCGAAAAGAGACTGCCTATACTTGTCAGGCAGTCTCTTTTATTTTTCAGCATAGGGTGTTCGGTTCGTAATGACGCCATTTATCGATGAGGGCGGTCATATCTTCAGGCCATTGGCTGTCGAAGAACATCCGTTCACCGGTACGCGGGTGGGTAAAGCCGAGGGTTTTGGCATGCAACACCTGTCGCGGACAGAGCGAGAAACAATTCTGTATATACTGGCGATACTTCTGCGTGCGCAAACCTTTGAGAATCTCCATTCCCCCATATTTCTCGTCGGCAAACAGCGGATGCCCGATGTATTTCATGTGAACACGGATCTGGTGAGTGCGTCCGGTCTCAAGGCGACACTCGACCAGCGTAACATAAGGATAGCGCTCCAAGACCCGCCAGTGGGTAACTGCCTCTTTGGCATTGGGGTTCTCCTCCAAATCCCATACCCTATATATAGTGCGGTCGCGATTATCGCGTGCCAACGCCCCGACAACAGTGCCGCTATCCTCCGCAAACGTTCCCCACACGAGGGCATTGTATGTACGCTCGGTCGTGTGGTCGAAGAACTGGCGTGCAAGGTTGGCTTTTGCCTCCGGAGTCTTGGCAATAAGGAGCAACCCGCTGGTATCCTTGTCGATACGATGCACCAGACCGATGCCCGGGTCGTTGATATCAAGCGCCTGTGTATGGCGTGCCTTGCTCTGTTCCCGGAAATAGAATGCAAGCGCATTGAGCAGAGTATGCTCGTAGTTACCGTGTCCCGGATGGACGACCAGCCCTGCGGGCTTATTGATCACCAGAACATCATCGTCCTCGTACACCACGTTGAGGGGGATATTCTCCGGATAGACAGTATAGTCGTGCGGCTCATGGTCGAGCAAAACCTGAACAATATCCAACGGTTTGACCTTATGGTTGGAGGCAACGGCTTTGCCATTGACCCACACATTGCCTGCATCCGCTGCATTCTGTATGTGGTTGCGCGAGGTACCCGCCATGTGTTCGCTCAGGTACTTGTCCACCCTCTGTGGGGTCTGCCCCTTGTCCACCTGACAGCGCCAACGCTCAAAAACCTCCTCTTCGTCTTCAGGAGAAACGGTATATAGTTCCTCTGCCATATATCTATAGAAACCAACTGATCAGAAGAAATCCTCCTCGCTCTCCTGCCCCTGTGTAGTAAGGGCTTTCTCCACATTGGCAGAGAGTTTCAAGTTCACCATAGAGCCTTCCAACAACTGTTCTCCGGCAGCGGGTGTCTGGAGATAGACTACCTTTTCCCCTGCAGTCTCAGCGTCCTGTGTATCATATTCAACCACTCCCACTGTAAGCCGTTGGGAGAGTAGCAGTGAACGGGCATTGGTCAAAGTCAGTCCCACTACATTGGGTACAGATACCATTTCCGTACCTTTTCCAAAGCCGATCACCAACGTTACCATACTGCCCTCGTCAATACGCTCGCCGGGTTGCAAAGTACGCCCGTTCTGCTTAACCTCCAGCACCAGGTCTTTGTATTCCGACGGCTCGTATTCATATTGGTCGCTCACATTGATTCCAACAGAACGGAGTGTGGCCTCCGCTTGACGATAACTCATATCGTGCAAATCGGGAACGGGAACCTGTCGCTTGCAGCGTGCATTAACCACCACATAGAGGGTTCTGTTTTTCTTGGCGTGGCTATTGGCAGGCGGAACCTGCTCCACAATGGTACCGAGTGGAACCATGTTCGAGAAAGTGGAGTCGGTTACCTGCAGTTCCATCCCCACAGCCATTACTTGTGGTTGTGCTTCCTCGATATACATCCCGACTACATTTGGCACCTCAATTTCCACCCCGTGTTCCGTATAGTGGCGCAGCCAAAAATAGAGACCGGTTAGGAGAATAACTACTATCAAAATGGCTAATAGTATGTTTTTTAAGACGAAAATAGTCGATTTTGATGTAAAAAATCTCTTAATATCCATAAAATATGATGATTATTGTGCAAAATTACATTTTTTTTTGGATATATGCAAAAAACGTACTAATTTTGCACCCGATTTCCGAAATAACTCGGAGGTCTAACTTATTTAATGCATTAAGGTTATGAAGAAAGTTCTTCTTATCGCTGCTGTTGCGCTGTGCGCAATGAGTTGCGGCAACAAAAACGCTAAATGCGAAAAAGGGTCCTGCTGCGATTCTGCCGCTCCTGCTACTGTTACTGAGGAAGTAGTTGTAGTAGAGAAGGATACCGCTGCTGCTGATAGCGCAGTTGTTGTTGAGGAAGTTGTAGAAGAGACAGTTGCTGAGTAATTCGGTTTGTCTTAAAGTACAACGACAAAAGGCTGTTGACACAAGTCAGCGGCCTTTTGTGTGTATATACACCTAATCAATAGTTCGTTAAAAATTAGATAACCAATAGTGCTTAAATAGTCGTTTTAAGCCCATATAGCATAAGTTCTTTGACATAGTGTTCTTTTAGCCTTTGATTTTTGTTGATGTTCGGTATTCGCCCGAACATTGACAAAAATCGTTCAATCATCATCGTGTTGTGTATCAGTGACTTAAAGTCGGCGATTGACAGATTGAGATTTTGTCTCCTGCAAACCTCTTTCGCTACATTGACAGCAGATAATGACAGGTTGAAAGCAAAATCCAATGCCTTTTCATCACGGGCTTGGCAGTGCGTCAATCCTGTAAATTGTTTTGCGTCCCGAAAGAGAAATTCAATCTGAAAGCGCGGGCGATAGACCTTG
>DKEG01000038.1 GCA_002452095.1 Bacteroidales bacterium UBA6828
GCCATAGGCGGAGTTGGTTTTGTTATGTGTGTATATTTACAATGAAAATCGTCAATCGAACAAAGTAGGATTATCGCGGTCGAAACGCTTGAGGATATTGTGCATCAGGGTCTCACGAATCAGTTTGCTGCGGTTGGTAACCGTGTACCTATCGCAGTATTTCTGCAACGCACGCACCTCGCTATCGTTGAGCATAATGCTCACACGATGGCTACGACGTTGCTTGGCTGTTCGTTTGACCATTACACAATTAACAATTAATCATTAACAATCAATATGCATATTTTTACAATGCGCACTTACCTTTCCTTAGAAAAAGAAACCAAGACGAATACCGGTATGCACAAAGGAGCGACCGGTATGGTTGGTAAATACATTGCCCTCTATACTTTCCCGTACATCTATCTTTGCTTGCTGGAACTGCACATCGGCAGCGACATACAATGCGGACTTGTTGCTGATACGGTAGCAATAGCCGAGGTTAGCCCCTGCATACAACCCGCCGAGATAGTCCTTGCTCAAGGCTACCCCATACCCTAACGCCACCCCTGCTATCGGGCTGTGTTTCTGCTGCAGAAAAGGAACACGTACTGCCAACTGAATGGGAAGAAAAGCGTATTGCCGGTTGCCCATAAACTCCCCAAGATAACCGACTCCGCCACCCAAGAATATACGCTTACCGAGCATATCATGCGAACCGACCAACAGATTCGCCCCGAAATGCCCGCCAATGGTATCAGAGGGAATAAAGGTTGCCCCGCCAGCCAACTCCAAGAGAACAGAGACTTTCTTGGTGGAAGCAACGGGAGGAATGGTGTCTGCCGGGGGCTGATTGATAACAGCAACCTCATTAGAAACAGACAACACCTCCGCACGAGGATATTGGAAACGTGCTCCTGAGGCATCTTTGAAAACAATCACTTCTTCATTTTGGAATACAATAGTACCCTGCACTTGTGCCCCCGTGCGCAAAGTCAATACCTCCGCTTGTATGCCGACAGTACACAACAGCAGAGCCACAACAAAGAAGAAACGATTTTTCATACAGTCCGCAAAGGTAACGAAAAAAAACGGACTATGCAAATCTTTTGCGCTTTTTGCCTTTAACGAAGCCTTTGCGTTTATCTCCGCGCTTATTCTTGTCTGTGCCTTTGGTTTTGTCCGTGCTTGCTTTTACAGGTTTAGGCGTGTGCTTGCGCGGTGTATAATCCTCGTCGGCAAGGATAAAATCCACCTGCCGTTTCTCGGCATCGGCACGCACCACCCGTATGCGGAGCGGGTCGCCGAGAGTAAACGTCTCACCCGAATTGACAGCAATAAGGCGGTAGTTTTTCTCGTCGTATTGGAAGAACTCACCGCGGCGAATGGAGTTGATGCGTATCAAGCCCTCGCAGCGGGAGTCGTCTATCTGCACAAAAAGACCGAAATCCGTTACCCCCGAGATATGCCCGTCCAACTCCTCACCAATAAAGTTATGCATCCATTTTGCCTGGTATTCCTTGATAGAATCGCGCTCGGCAGCCTGCGCCTGTATCTCCATATCCGTGCAATGTTGGCACATATCCTCCAACTGCTCCGCCGACCAACTCTCGCCTTTGCCGCTCAGGATATATTTATCCAAGAGGCGGTGTACCAGCATATCGGGGTAACGGCGGATAGGGGATGTAAAATGGGTGTAGTGGGAGAACGCCAAACCGTAATGCCCGATGTTGTGGGTAGAATAAACGGCTTTTGCCATAGCGCGAATGGTAAGTATCTCTATCACTTGCGGCTGTACCTTGTCGCCCATACGCTTTTGGAAAGCGTGCAATTCTTTGAGTTTGTCCTGGTCAGGTTTGTCGTGGATACGATAGACAAAGGGCTTGCTGCCCACCATAGTCGCCACGGTGCGGTTGGCAAGGAGCATGAACTCCTCTATAAGATGGTGCGCCTCGTTGGGATGCTCGAAATAAATCTCTACGGGTTCGCCGTTCTCGTCCAAACGGAATCGCACCTCATCCTGCTCCAGATAGAGCGAACCGTCGGCAAAACGCTTGTTGCGCAGGTGCTTCGCTACCTCATTAAGAGTATGGATAGCATCTGCTAACTGTTCTTCGTTCTTTGTCCTTCGTTCTTCGTTCTTTATAATTTCCTGTGCCTGGTCGTAAGTGAGACGCACATCGGAATGAATGACTGTGCGGCAGAGTTTGTGCTTGACAACCTGCCCTTCGGGAGTCATCGTAAAGATAACCGACATACAGAGTTTGTCCTCATCGGGGCGCAAAGAACAGAGGTAGTTGCAGAGTTCCTCCGGAAGCATCGGAATGACTTTGTCCACCAGATAGACACTCGTACCACGGCGATATGCCTCTTCGTCTATTTCCGAACCGGGAGTAACATAATGGGTAACATCGGCAATATGCACGCCTACCTGCAACAATCCGTCGTCCAAGCACCGGAACGACAGGGCATCATCAAAATCTTTGGCATCGGCAGGGTCGATGGTAAAAGTGAATACATCGCGCATATCGCGGCGACGCAGTATTTCTTGAGGTTGTATCATTTGGCAAACTACCACAAAAATCGTGCTACAATTTCCAATAGTTACACCACCTCCATCGTCCATACAACCCGTTGACTATGCAGTATATGCAAAAATGTGCCTTGTGCTATCATTTACGTAGAAAAGACGTAGAAAGAAAAGGCTTTGGCTACGTGGATATGCTGCGTTTTATACAGTTTATGCAGTAGCGAAACCGCATAAACCGTATAAACAAACCTGCCTCGTTGCCGTCTCGTTGCCGTCTCGTTGCCGTAAATGATATACAATGCATAGCACCTATATATTTATGCATAAAAAAAGAGACTACCTGTTTGGGATAGTCTCCTTAATATGTAAATAGGCTTATATGTTAACCTTCAATCGGGCTGTATTTCGGTACAAGAACCTTCATAATCGCCCACGCGATAAGGTATGCGATACCGCAGAAGCAGAACATAATAAAATAGCCTGCCGGTTTGCCCGAAAAACCGAGAAATTGGAACGCATCGCCTGCAGTCTCCGCATATACAAAGAGTTTACCGGCACCCTTTTGAATAATCATAGAACCGATACCTCCTGCCATAGCACCAATACCGGTGATAGTGGCAATGGTCGATTTGGGGAACATATCGCCCACGGTAGAGAACAAGTTAGCCGACCATGCCTGGTGTCCGGCACCTGCCAAACCAATCAGAACAGCAGGCCACCATGCGCTGAACGAACCTAACGGCTGCGCAAAGAGAGCCACCATCGGGAAGAAAGCAAAGAGCAACATAGCCAACATACGCCCGCTATATGGTTCCATTCCTTTTTTTTCTACAAACAATTTGGGCAGATAGCCACCAAAGATAGAGATAACGGTAACAATGGCATAGAGTGTGAAAATCAGGGCTTGCCCCATACCACTCGAAGCCTTGTAACCGAATTGGTTCTGGAAATAGGATGGTGCCCAAAAAAGGAAGAACCACCAAACACCATCAGTAAAGAACTTACCGACAATGAATGCCCATGTCTGGCGATAGCCGAAGCATTTATACATAGGTATGACATTCTCTGTAGAATCCACATCGGCTTTGGCTGCTTCCGCAGTTGTATCATCCTGATGGATATAAGCCAATTCCGCCTCGTTGACATGCTTGCTATTCTCGGGTTTGTCGTACATAAACTGCCAGAAGAACATCCAAATGAATCCTAATGCACCGATGATGATAAATGCCATTTCCCAACCAAGGTGTTTAGCCAAAGGCGGAATACAAAGCGGAGCCGCAAGAGCACCTACCGATGCACCGGCATTGAACAAGGAGGTGGCAAAAGCACGGTCTTTCTTAGGGAAATACTCTGCAGTTACCTTGATAGCAGCAGGGAAATTGCCGGCTTCACCAAGAGCGAGAATACCACGGCACAGCAGGAACAGATAGACCGAAGTAGTGGCGACTGCAAGCGCAACATTGGAACCGGCTTCCACGGCACGCATTGCCTCTACGCTGCCAAGTCCCTCGATGTGAGCGGTAGCCCAACCGCAAGCCGCATGCATACAAGCACCTGCAGACCATACGCCGATGGCAATCATATAGCCTTTCTTGGTACCCATCCAATCCACAAACTTACCGGCGAAAAGGCAAGCAATGGCATAGAAGATAGAGAACAGACTGGTGATGGTTCCATAATCATCATCCGTCCAGTGGAATTCGGGTTTGATAAACTCCTCATACGTGAGGGAAAGAACCTGGCGATCGAGATAGTTGACCGTAGTTGCCACAAAGAGCAACGAACATAACCACCAACGCCAGTTAGTCATAAGTTTTTGTTGTGTTGACATAAAGTAAGTGTTTTTCGACCTCAGAAACTCCCTCCCACTCCCCCTTCAAAGGGGGAGAGTTCAAATACTCCGAATTCCCCTCCTCTGTAGGAGGGGTTAGGGGAGGTTTGGGTCTCTTAAGGTGTGGAATTATTATCGTGCAGCCTTGATTACATCAAGACATTCTTTGCATTTGCCGGTGATATATGCCCAGTCGCCGGCAGCGATGACCTCTTTGGGGAACAGTTTGGAACCCATACCTACGCAGTACACGCCCGCTTTGAACCATTTCTCAAGGTTCTCTTTCTCGGGAGCCACACCGCCGGTAACCATAATCTTCGACCACGGCATCGGGGCTTTCAGCCCCTTGACCATATTCGGACCATAGACATCACCGGGGAATAGTTTGGTCAGATCGCAGCCGAGTTCCTGCGCCTTGCCGATCTCTGTAACCGTACCGCAACCCGGGCAGTAAGGGATAAGACGGCGGTTGCATACAGGAGCGATATCGGGGTTGAAGAGCGGACCTACCACGAAACAAGCACCCAGTTGGATATAGAGTGCCGCCGTAGGAGCATCCACTACCGAGCCTACACCGAGTGCCAACTCAGGACATTCTTTAGCAGCCCACTTAGCGAGTTCACCGAATATCTCGTGTGCAAAATCGCCACGGTTGGTAAACTCAAACGCACGTACACCACCCTCGTAGCAAGCCTTTACCACGTTCTTGCACAAGTCGAGGTCTTTGTTGTAGAAGACAGGCACCATACCCGTCTCACCAATTTTAGCCATTACGGCCAACTTATCAAATTTTGCCATATATAATCAATTGATTGACCTCCCCAGCCCCTCCAAAGGAGGGGACTTAATGAATGTTCCGTAAGCCCCTCCTTTGGAGGGGTTGGGGAGATTGGAGATATTTTTGATTTATCGTTGTACTCGTCCGTTTGCGTTACCGCCTGCAAGGGCTTCCACTTCCTCTACCGAAACGAGGTTGAAGTCGCCATTAATGGTGTGTTTCAATGCACTGGCAGCCACTGCGAACTCCAATGCCTCGCCCTGCGTCTTCTTGGTGAGCAGACCATGAATCAAGCCGCCGGAGAACGAGTCTCCACCACCTACACGATCAATGATCGGGTTGATCTCATAACGCTTCGACTGGTAGAACTCCTTGCCGTCATAAATAAGGGCTTTCCAGCCGTTGAATGTAGCCGAAAAACTCTCACGGAGCGTGGAAACGACATACTTGAAGCCGAATTCCTGCTGCATTTGGCGGAAAATACCTTCGTAACCCTCAGCGTTGGTCTGACCACCCTCCACATCTGCATCGGGTTTGAAGCCGAGACAGAGAGCCGCATCCTCTTCGTTACCGATACAAACATCTACATATTGCATCAGCGGGCGCATAATGGAGATGGCTTTCTCACTCGTCCACAGTTTCTTGCGAAAATTGAGATCCACGGAAACCGTTACGCCGTGGCGTTTAGCGGCTTCGCAGGCAAGGCGTGTAATCTCAGCCGCCTTATCGGAAATAGCGGGGGTGATACCGCTCCAGTGGAACCACTGTGCACCCTCCATAATTGCATCGAAATCGAAATCCGACGGGTCTGCCTCTGCAATAGCCGAATGTGCGCGGTCGTAGATAACCTTAGAGGGGCGCATAGAAGCACCTGTCTCGCAATAGTAAAGTCCGACACGGTCGCCGCCTCGTGCGACAAACTCGGTGTTTACCCCATAACGACGCAGGGCATTTACTGCAATCTGACCAATCTCATGCTTGGGCAGTTTGCTTACGAAGACAGCCTCGTGCCCATAGTTAGCACACGAAACAGCCACATTCGCCTCACCGCCACCTGGTATGATACGGAAAGAGTCAGTTTGAATAAAACGGTCGTTGCCAGCAGGCGACAGGCGAAGCATTATCTCGCCCAAAGTAACAATTTTTGCCATGTTTAGTAGTATTGTTTTTGTTGTAATTGCTTTATTTTTTCTTGCTTTTACGGACTACCGTCCCATCATGTTGTGGTGTCCACGAAAGTGCGACAAAGGTATTCATTTGGACAGTTTTCCCGTCTATTGTTCCGGGTATCCAGTCAGGCATACCTGCCACAATCTGCAAGGCTTGTTTGTCCAATTCTTCATACCCGCTGGACTCCATTACTTTCGCGTTGGCGATATTTCCTGTCCGCTGCACTTGAAATTTGATTTTCGTACCACATTTGTGTTTTAATGTCGAAGGAACGTGCATTTGCGAAACCAAATACAAGCGCAGGGCTTCGCTCCCACCTACAAATTGTGGTTCTGTCCGCCAAGATGTAAATGCGATTTCCGCCCCAGTCTCGTCGAAGCACTGCCCGCCTTGGCTTCCGTTCATCTCGTACTGCTCTCGGCGTTTCAGTTGCCCGTTGGAGTGGTAATTCAGCAGTTCACCATTTAGTTTGCCCTGACTATACGTCACCTCCACACGCAGTTGCCCGCTTGGGTAATACTCTTGATATAGTCCGTTTTTCTTGCCATGGTCGTATGTTGTACGACTATACAGAGTGCTGTCGGCATAATAACGTGCAAAGACTCCGTGCGGTTTGTTCTTTTGAAAACGCGAGGCATCGAATGTCTCAAAATGTGCCACCGTGAAACGTCCGTCCTGTTCCCATTTGGTTACTACGTAGCCGTCTGCCACCGTGTCAATCTTCACTGCAGGCACATTCTCTGCCCGCATAGCGGCAGACACGACTACCAACCAAACTATTAAGAACCGTACTTTCATTACAAAAGCAAGCGGGAAAGGACAACACACAAGGCATTGCCCTTTCCCCTTATATTAGAAATTAAAATAAGCCTTTGCGTTGTTGTAGCAGATGTCTTCTACCATCTGTTGTACGCGTGCTTTCTCGTAGCCGGTGTAGGGAACAAGACCATTCTCGATGTCGTTGCCGAGGATGTTGCACAGCGTGCGGCGGAAATACTCGTGGCGCGGATAGGAAAGGAACGATCGGCTGTCGGTGAGCATACCCACAAAGCGGCTCAGCAAACCGAGATTAGAGAGTGCCATCATCTGTTTCTCCATACCATCTTTCTGGTCGAGGAACCACCAGCCCGAACCGAATTGAATCTTGCCGGGCACCGAGCCATCCTGGAAATTACCCAACATTGTGGCAATCACCTCGTTGGCACACGGGTTGAGGTTGTATAGAATAGTCTTAGCCAACTTGCCCTCCATATTCATCTCATCGAGGAAATGCGCCATCGCCTTGGCGGTTGTAAACTCACCGATAGAGTCAAATCCGGTGTCCGCACCGAGCAGATTGAACATCTTGGTATTGTTGTTACGGATAGCCCCGTAGTGATATTGCTGTGTCCAGCCGGCATTGTAGTCCATCTCTGCCTGCATGTGCAGGAAAGCGTGCTTGTACTGACGTATCTCGTTAGCAGTCAAAACCTTGCCTGCGAGTGCCTTGTCCATAATCGCATTGATCTCCGCCTCGGTATAGGGTTCGTCATAGAACTCCTCTATACCATGGTCGGACAGGCGGCAGCCCATCGTTGCAAAGAAATCGTGACGTTTTTGAAGGGCGTCGGTCAGGTCGGCAAACGTATGTATCTCCACTCCGCTTACCTGCGAGAGTTTTTCGATATAGGCTTTCCATGTAGCGGCTTCGATGTTCATCGCTGCATCAGGACGCCATGCGGGGAGCATACGGGTTTTGCAAGTAGGGTCAGCAGCCACTACCTTATGCCATTCGAGGCTGTCGGCAGGATCATCGGTGGTGCAGACAACCTCCACGTGATAATGCTCCATCATACCGCGCGGGCAGAATTTCGGGTCGGTAGCAATCTGATGGTTGCACTCATCGTAGATCTCGCGCGCTGTTTCAGGACTGAGACGTTTGTCAATGCCGAAAGCGGTCTTGAGTTCGAGGTGCGTCCAGTGGTAGAGGGGGTTGCGGAAAGTATAAGGCACAGTCTCCGCCCATTTCTCGAATTTCTCCCAGTCGGTAGTGTCTTTGCCTGTGCAGAACCGCTCGTCGATACCATTGGAACGCATAGCACGCCACTTGTAGTGGTCGCCCATAAGCCAAATCTGTGCAATCGATTCGAAGCGTTTATTCTCGGCAACCATCTGCGGAATGAGATGGCAGTGATAATCAATAATCGGCATTTTTGCCGCATGTTCGTGATAGAGTTCCTGTGCAGTCTCGGTCTGCAGGAGGAAGTCCTTGTCCATAAAGGTTTTCATTTGTTGCGTTTTATTATAGGTTAGTTATATGTTGGTTATACGTTAGACCTGCTATGCAGTCATAATTTTGCCAACTCGGTTTTGCAAAATTTTACGAGTGCAAAGGTACAACGGAAAAACGAAGCAAGTGTGTAAAAATTGACACAATTATTACACAATCACCTTTTCAGCCCCGTTTTGTACTATTTTGATATACCTTTATAGATGTCTGCCCGCAAGAACGACAGCACTGCGTACATCCGCCTTACGCTTCCCGTCTCCATAAACACTGCGATTCATTCAGTTTGTGCCAAACTGCCCGCGGACGAAGGCGTCCGCATCCCCGGCAAAAGTGGTGCCAACTTATGAGTAAACACCGTCAACTTCCGGGTAAACACCGACTATCCTATAACGAATCACCCAGCAATCACATACGAATCACATACGAATCACATACGAATCACATAGACCTGACAGCATCAAGGTATATACAAAGAAGAGGCTGCTTCCGAAAGGAAACAGCCTCTTGTGCAGGTTTGATTCAATGGCAGATTTATTTCTTGAAATAGCGGTTGTAGAGTCCCTCGAAGCCTTTTCCGTGACGGGCTTCGTCCTTAGCCATCTCGTGAACAGTATCGTGAATAGCGTCCAAATTCAGTTCTTTTGCACGTTTGGCGATGCGAAGTTTGTCCTCGCAAGCCCCCGCCTCTGCCATCATACGTTTCTCGACATTGGTTTTGGTATCCCAAACAACCTCTCCGAGAAGTTCGGCAAATTTGGCGCAGTGCTCAGCCTCCTCGAAAGCATAGCGTTTGAACGCCTCGGCAATCTCCGGATAGCCTTCACGGTCAGCCTGACGCGACATAGCCAGATACATACCAACCTCGGTAGCCTCCCCCATAAAATGGGCATTAAGGTCTTTTTTCATCTGTTCGTCGGTATCTTTGGCTATGCCGACAACATGTTCACAAGCGAAAACAATACCATCGTTCTCATCCACTTCTTTCCATGTAACCACTTGCTTGCACTGCGGGCAACGCTCCGGTGGTACTGCGCCCTCAAATACGTATCCGCAAATCGGGCAGATAAATTTCTTCTTCATAGTGTTTTTGTTTTTTTAAAATGTTAATTTATTGAATGATGTTTGAATTTACTTATTGTTTTTGTGCATTGCTTTGGCACAATCGGGACATAGCCCCATATAGTAGAGTTCCTCGTTGTCCAACGTACATCCCTCGGGCAAATGCACCTCCCCGATAGACGGCATCGCCATATCGATGATACGCCCGCAACGGGTGCAACGGAAATGCGCATGCGGCGAAAGGTCGATGTCGTAGTGCGCCTGCCGGTCATCAATGGTCAGAGCACGTACCGCCTTATTCTCCACAAGGGCATTCAGCACATTATATACCGTGGCACGCGATACCGACTCATCGCGCTGATTAACCCTATGAAAAATCTCATCCGCCGTAGCATGGAGCCGATTGTTCATCAAATCCTCAATCACCAAGATACGCGGTGCGGTAACTTGCATCCCATACATTTTTAACAATTCGCGTACATTCATTTCCGATTGTTTATTTTTAGTTAGTTTTGTGGTTTTATTTTCGTATTCAATGTTCCAAACAGACTTGTTAAATTCGACTTATTCTAAAACTTGTGCAAAATTACTATCTTTTTCTGACATATACAAATATAGAATACAATTAATTGTTTTTTTTTGCCAATCCGTTCATCATTTACAACAAGATTTCCCCACTATTAGGTATTGCGCACGCGAGAGATTAGGTGTAATTTTGCAGTCGATTTGGGAAGTAGTATCTATAATTTTATGGAAAGAGGCTATAAAACGATACAAGTGGCAGTGGTTGGCAGTGCGCACAGCGGCAAGAGTGCACTGATAGAGGCACTGCGACAGGAAGCGGCTTGGACGGGCAAAACAATTGATTTTGAGGAGGTACACAACCCCGACGACCTGCACGGGCACGCATACGATGTGGTACTGCAGGTGGTGGATTCAACGGATTTGGAAAACAGTCTGCTTCTCACCCCGCACATCATTGACGAACAGGAAAAGATTGTGCTGGCATTCAACCGCTACGACCTGTTGGTAAAAACGGGGCACTCGCTCGACTTACCAAAGATGCAAGATTTGATGGGCGTGCCGCTGGCATTGGTAAGCGCAAGCAAAGGGCGCGGAATAGGCGAAATACTTCATCTGATAGAGCAGACTGATGCCGCTCCCGTATCGACGGATCACCCCGTGTATCACGCATGGGAACAGCACGACGAGGACGCCTATGCAGGCTATGTACACGGCGTACTGATGCAGACTCTCGTGCACCCCAAAGACGACAAACATTGCACCCGCCTGGAGCGGATAGACAAGATACTGACCAACAAATGGACGGGTTTCCCGATACTTGCCATCATACTCGGAGTGGTCTTTGAGTGTACTTTTGCGCTCGGCGAACCGCTGCAAGACCTGATGCAAAAAGGCATTGATGCGCTCTATGCGCTCTGTATGGAGAGTATGCCCACCGGTTGGTTCAGCAGTCTTTTAGGAGACGGAATCATACAAGGTGTGGGGTCGCTACTGACAGCACTGCCCAACATCATCATATTGTTTTTTTTCCTGTCGCTGATGGAGGACACGGGGTATATGGCGCGTGTGGCGTACCTGATGGACGGAATGATGCACCGCCTGGGGTTGCACGGACGTTCGTTTATCCCGATGCTGATGGGTTTCGACTGCAACGTACCTGCCATAATGGCTGCAAAAGACATCAAAGACCCGAAAGACCGTGCGCTGACGATGCTGATGGTACCGTTTATGTCCTGCTCGGCGCGACTGCCGGTGTACATCCTGTTTATTGACACATTCTTCGAGAACTACAAGGCGGTGGTGCTGCTGTCGCTCTACCTGCTGGGCATACTGATGAGTTTTGCGTTTGCGTTTATTATGAAGAAAACCAAGTGGTTCCGCAAGCCAGCCGACGACAAAGTGAACGAACTGCCTGCATTCCGTATGCCCACATGGAAGAGCATCGGCGGGCATATCTGGTATCGCGTATCGGACTTTCTGAAGAAGATTTCGACCGTGGTGCTGTGTGCATCGGTGATTATCTGGGCATTGGAGTACTTCCCCTCCGGCGACCTTAACCATATAGAGACCTCTTGGTTGGCATCCATCGGGCGGTTTATCGAACCGGTGATGCGTCCGTTGGGCTTCGACTGGAAGATGTCGGTCTGCCTGCTGACAGGTCTGCCTGCCAAGGAAGCGATTGCCGCTACGTTTGCCATCCTGTTCGGCGGAGATATGTCGGCAACGGCTCTGACCCCCGTAGGGGCATACGCATTCCTCGTATTCACTTTGCTCTATTTCCCGTGCGTTGCCACAATAGCCACTATCCGCCGCGAAATCAACTGGAAATGGGCGGCGTTCACGGTAGTTAATTCCATCGTTGTTGCGTGGTTGGCGGCATTTGTGGTGTATCAAGTAGGGAATCTGATTTTCGCCTGATATTGCCCATAAACATTCTCCGTTAATTATCGTTAATTAATCATTAATTCATTATCAAACTTAAACCTTGCGGTATAGTTTTTGCGGTGTGTAGAAAGAGATGTGGCAAGAGATATTAGTTATAATACTTGTTCTGTGCGCTGTGGCAGGCGTGTGGTGGTCGGTGAGAAAGCAGCGCAGGCAACCTTGCGAGGGCGATGGCGGGTGCAGAGATTGTCCGTTGGCAGGGAAATGCAACAAGAGAAAGGACTTGAAACGTTAATTACCATATAATTAGACGTTAATTTGTCAGGAATATATAATAATTTATAGTGAAACGGATTGCAGAATATATGGTGGCTATGGTGTTCAGCGTGTTTTTCCTATTGGGAGGGACAGGCTTTACGCTGTCGCACTATTGCTGCAACAAATGCCGCGAAACACAGTGTGCAGTTAACCATACGCAGTGTACAATTAACAATGGACAATATGCATTGTCGAAGACACACGCCTGTTGTTGGGTGAAGCATTTTGAGGTGGACAGCACTGAGACCGCACCTGCATTTTGCCTGCCGGACAAAGCCGAAAACGACCTATTCGGATCAGCCTATCCACCTGACATCCACCTGACATCCACCCGTGTTTTGACCGACAAGGCAGGTACTGTTTACCCGCCTCCGTTATTCTCCTATAAAGACCATACAAAGGGTGTATTGCAGCGTGTATGCCGCTGGTTGATTTAGAAAGTGTATCCTTGTTTTTCCGCGCCTGAAGAGAGGTGGGGAAGAGGATATGTATCACTTTCCAAACAACTATTATGAGACGAATTTTATTTATTTTACTCCTATCTATATGCACGTGCGCATACGCGCGTGTAGGAGGTGTGGTGCTTGACGACCGAGGCGAAGTGCTGGTGGGCGCGAATGTCTATTGGGCGAACACTACACACGGCACTACTACCGATGCAGACGGGCATTTTACCCTTGAAAACGACCACAGCACCCGCTTACTCGTGGCATCGTATATGGGTTTTCACAACGACACCACCGAGGTTCGCGGACACGAACCGCTCACGATTGTGTTGGTGAGCGACATAGTGTTAGGCGAAGTAACGATTACGGAACGGCAGATGACGGTGCTAAGAAGCCGTCAGTCGGCTTTTGACACCCAGTCGCTCGGCACAGGTGAACTATTCAAGGCGGCATGCTGCAACCTAAGCGAGGCTTTTGAGACGAACCCATCGGTGGATGTGGCGTATGCCGATGCAGCGACCGGTGCCAAACAGATACGGCTGCTCGGGCTAAGCGGCACCTACGTACAACTGCTCACAGAGAATATACCTGCCGTGCGCGGATTGGGGCAGCAGTTCGGGCTGGCTTATATCCCCGGCACGTGGATGCAGTCGGTGCAAATAAGCAAAGGGGCATCGTCGGTTATCAACGGATATGAGGCGGTTACAGGACAAATCAACGTGGAATACCTCAAGCCACAGAGCCAAAGCCCCGTTTCGGTGAATGCCATGCTCAATACGGAACTGCACCCCGAGGTGAACGTGGAAGGCGGGTGGAAGATTCCGCTTGGGGACAAAGAACAAGGAACAAAGAACAAAGGACAAAGAACAAAGGACAAAGAATTGGCGACGGGGCTGATGGCGCACTACGAACAGGGGTTTCTCTCTATGGACGCCAACAAGGACGGTTTCGCCGATATGCCCAAGAGCCAGAACGTAAACATTGCCAACCGCTGGTACTACAAACAAGACAAATATATTATGCAGGCGTTGGTACGCGGGCTGTATGATCACCGCAGAGGCGGTGAAACCGCTATGGACAATGAACAAAGGACAAAGAACAAAGAACCATATACCCCTTATCTGATTGATTTGCAAGTGTATCGGGTGGACGGTTGGATGAAGAACGGGATTATCTTTGACCCGATACACGGCACATCGCTTGGCATCATTGCCGCCGCCTCGTACCACAACCAGCAAAATATCTATGGTGCACGGCTATGGAATGCCGCACAGACCAATGGGTATCTGAATGCGATATTTGAGAAGAATTGGAACTCCCCCACCCCCAGGACCTCCCCAACCCCTCTTTCAGAGGATGGGCTCCATAAAATGGCACATACTTTAGGATTGGAGCATAAGTTGTCGGTGGGAGTATCTTTGAATTATGACAAATATGATGAGACGTTGATGGATACGATTTCGGCGGCAGGAGTGATGGATTTCGGGCGATGGGAACTGACACCGGGCGTGTTTGCCGAATATGCGCTAAAGGGGGGAGACCGATTGTCGTTGGTAGCCGGCGTGCGGGCAGACTACTCCACCCGATACGGTTTCTTCTTCACCCCCCGACTTAATACACGCTACACGCCATGGCAGTGGTGGGCGATACGCGCTTCAGCAGGTATGGGGTATCGTTCGCCTAATACCATAGCAGACCATGCGGCGATGTTACCCTCGCACCGACAGATTATCCTCCCTGTATCCTCATGGAAACCACAGCAGGAACAGGCTGTCAATGCGGGGATAAGCACCACGTTTTATATCCCGATAGCAGGGCGCGAATTGCAACTGACCGCCGACTATTATTACACGCAGTTTCTCAATAGTGTAGTGGCAGACTACGACCGTTCCACACGGGCGGTGTATCTATACAACCTGCGCGATGTCGGCGGACAGTCTTTTGCACACAATGCGCAAATAGAAGCCAGTATGGAAATCTTGCGCGGATGGACGATGACGGCGGCGTTCCGCTACACCGATGTGCGGGAAAGTTCGTACGGCAGCGATGGTGCGATCCACTTGCGCCGCAAACCGCTCACCAATCAATTCAAGGGCCTGATTACCACCAGTTACCAAACACCGCTCAAGACGTGGCAGTTCGACATAACGGCACAATTCAACGGCGGCGGACGTATGCCTGACGGGTTCAACGACTATTTCATCAGCACGCTCGGTTCGCACCAATACGAAGAGCACAACGGAGACCTGTATTACAAATGGTATCCGCAACTGATGGCGCAGATAACCAAGTACTTCCGCACATGGAGTATCTATGTCGGGGCGGAGAATATGACGAATTTCCGTCAAGACTCGCCCGTAATAGGAGCGGATGCGCCTTTTGCCGAAGGATTCGATGCCTCGATGGCGTGGGCACCGACGACGGGGTGGAAAGTGTATGCGGGCTTCAGGTGGAAATTATCAACAGACTGACCATTCTGACCGTCCCATCCCCGACCTCCCCCCCCAAAAAAAAGGGGGGCTAACAGAGTATAACAATAAGGGCGTTAAAGTCCTTAAAGATAAGAATAACAAAAACAAAGTAAAAATATGAAACGATTTTTAATGATTTTGGTTGCGCTATTGCCGATGCTGTGGTGCGCAACGAGTGCATCTGCCAAAGCGAACAAAAAACAAGTAACACTGTATGTGGATATTCATTGTCAGGGGTGTATCGACAAGATAATGAGCAATATCGCCTACGAAAAGGGTGTGAAGGACATTCAGTGCAACCTGCAAAAGAAGACGGTGGTGGTAACCTACGATGCCAATAAAACCGACGTGCCGACATTGCAAAAAGCCTTTGCCAAGATAGGCAAACCGGCAACAGTCGCCCCCATCGAGGGCTGCGAGATGCCACAAAAAGAAGACAAAATCGCCCCGGTGGACGCACAATCAGGTGCCACAAAACGATAAACAACCTATATTTACAAAAAAACGACAAAAGCAGAATAGGACGCAAAGACGCTTGTGTATGTGGGGAAAAAGATGTACCTTTGCATAAAATTATTTCCTATCTATCTCAGCCCAATGTCGCATATAGAAAAAGCCATACTACGCCGAAGCGAACTACTGATGGGAGCCGAGACTATGGCTCGCATAGCATCGAAGAAGGTAATTATTTTCGGCGTGGGTGGTGTCGGTTCATGGTGTGCAGAAGCACTAGTCCGTTCAGGGATTATGCACCTAACCATAGTGGATTCCGACCGCGTGTGCATCACCAATGTCAACCGCCAATTGATGGCCACGATGAAGACCGTTGGGCGTGTAAAAACCGATGTATTGCGCGAGAGACTGCTTGAAATAAACCCGAATGCGGACATAACCGCTATTCAAGGAATCTATTCGGCAGAAAGCAAAGCGGATTATCACCTTGAAGAGTATGATTTTATCATTGATGCCATTGATTCCCTAAAAGACAAAGCCGACCTGATACTGACCGCCACCCACCTGAAGAGTGTAACGTTTATCTCGTCAATGGGTGCGGCATTGAAGATGGATCCGACACGAATCAAAGTAGCGGAGTTTTGGCAGGTAACAGGCGACCCATTGGCACGCGCATTGCGCCAACGTTTCAAGCGCGACAAGCAGTTTCCCGGACGCAAATTCAAGTGCGTGTACAGCGACGAGTTGCTCCAAAACAAAGGTCAGAACCACTCCTGCGGTACGGAGCATTGTATGTGTCCGAAAGTTAACGAAGCGCAACTGAAAGCCGCACAAGAAGCCGAGACGCAAGGCGAAAAATCCGACCTCGGACGCACCGACCTGATCAACCACGAGTGGTGCACGAGCAAAGCGCAGATCAACGGCACCGTAGCGCATATCACTGCTATTTTCGGTTTTATGCTGGCAGGATTGGTTATAGAATCACTACAGAGCGAGTAATGTACTCCTTGCCGCAAGCGGCAAGAAATCTAATTAAATCTTTATCTTGGCATCCATAAATTGCCATAAATCTTATTATCTACGGCGAAACAGTATATTAAACCAAACAACGAAACAATATGAGAGACTCACAAATTTTCGACATTATCCGCATGGAGCGGGAGCGTCAAACCAAAGGAATCGAACTGATTGCCAGTGAGAACTTTGTCAGCGACCAAGTGCTGGAAGCGATGGGCAGCGTACTGACCAACAAGTATGCCGAGGGCTATCCCGGACACCGCTACTACGGCGGTTGCGAAGTGGTGGATATGGCGGAAAACATTGCCCGCGACCGTTTGAAACAACTCTACGGAGCCGAGTATGTAAACGTACAACCCCACTCGGGTGCGCAAGCCAATATGGCTGTATTTATGGCGTGCCTGAAAGCGGGCGACACATTTATGGGTCTCAACCTCTCGCACGGGGGACACCTGTCGCACGGCAGTGCTGTCAACTTCTCGGGACTGATGTTCCGCGCTGTAGCATACAACCTAAAAGAGGAGACCGGGCGTGTGGACTACGACGAATTGGAGCAGATTGCCCGTGCCGAGCGTCCGAAACTGATTATTGCCGGTGCGAGTGCCTATAGCCGTGAATGGGACTATGCACGTATTCGCCGCGTAGCAGACGAGATTGGTGCCATCTTTATGGTGGATATGGCACACCCCGCCGGTCTGATCGCAGCCGGTTTGCTGGACAACCCCGTCAAATATGCACATATCGTAACCTCTACCACTCACAAGACTTTGCGCGGTCCGCGTGGCGGTATCATCCTTATGGGCAAGGACTTTCCAAACCCGTGGGGAAAGACCACTCCGAAAGGCGAGGTAAAAATGATGTCAGCACTGCTTGACTCTGCCGTATTCCCAGGCACACAGGGGGGGCCGTTGGAGCATGTAATTGCCGCAAAGGCTGTGGCTTTCGGCGAGGCATTGGCACCCGAATTCAAAACCTATCAGAAGCAAGTGAAGCAGAACGCCGCTGTGATGGCACAAGCATTTATGGATAAGGGATACAAAATTATCTCGGGCGGCACGGACAACCACTCAATGCTAGTCGATCTGCGCACGAAATTTCCCGACCTAACAGGCAAAGTGGCAGAGAAAGCCCTTGTAGCAGCAGATATTACCACCAACAAAAATATGGTGCCGTTTGATACCCGCTCGGCATTCCAGACCAGCGGTTTGCGTTTCGGTACGCCCGCCATCACCACCCGCGGACTAAAAGAAGACAAAATGCCGTGGATCGTAGATTTGATTGACGAAGTGCTGCAACAGCCCGAATCAGACGCCACCATCACTCGCGTGCGCGAAGAGGTAAACCGCGAGATGAATCAACACCCGCTGTTTGCGTGGTAAGTTTTTCCACATAATGCTATAATAAAAAGGCTATCCGATTTTATGTTTCGGGTAGCCTTTTTTAGGTTATAGAACTCAGTCTTTTTACCTTTTAAGGAACATATAATTGACCATATACTCAAACCATTAATGAAATCATAGAGATTTTCTCATTCTAATGATTTTAGCAGGGTTTCCACCGACGATGGCATAGTCGGGTACATCGCGGGTAACCACTGCGCCGGCACCGATAATACTATGCGCCCCGATACGTTTGCAACCCGGCAGGACGATAGCCCGCGCACCTATCCATACACCACCGCAGATTTCCAAGGGGGTCTGTATATCCGTATCTTTAGCACCTATCGGCATTGTCGGGTCAGCGAATGAGTGTTGCCCCCCCTCAAAAAGCACATTCTCACCCATTAGCAACCTATCGTGGATAATTAGGGGACGGTTGTGAGAACAGAAGTCTTTGCCAATGCCGACGTTGTTGCCTACACGGAACTGCTTGCCATTACCGATATAGGCGCCCTGCTCCACATTGACAGAAGTGCCGCACTCTGCAAACAAATGCTTGGCACAACGGTAGCGCAAGCGATATGCCATCTTGCCCAAGACAGGAATAGTGGACTTGGGCAAGCGACGGGCAAAGGCGTAATAGATTATAAGCCAAAGGGTTCTCATCTCTCGGCGCGGATGGGGTTGTGGAGGAAGTCTTCGTAGGCAAGGCGGATACCGTCTTCGAGGGCGGTTTTGTATGTCCAGCCGAGGGCTGTGGCTTTGGAGACATCCAATAGTTTGCGGGGCGTGCCATTAGGGCGGGTGGTGTCCCATTCGATACGCCCATGGTAGCCGATGACCTTTGCCACAAGTTCGGTCAGTTGTTTGATAGTCAGTTCTTTGCCTGTGCCGGCATTGACGGTCTCATTGCCGGAATAGTGGTTCATCAGGAACACACAGAGGTTGGCGAGGTCGTCCACATAGAGAAACTCACGCAGCGGGCTGCCGTCGCCCCAGCAGGTAACGCTCTCCGCCCCACTCACTTTGGCTTCGTGGAAACGGCGTATGAGTGCGGGCAGCACGTGGGAGTGCTCGGGGTGGTAGTTGTCGTTGGGTCCGTAGAGGTTGGTCGGCATCACGGATATATAATCCGTACCGTACTGGCGGTTGAGGAACTCACAGTATTTCAAGCCCGATATTTTGGCAAGAGCATACGCCTCGTTGGTCTTCTCCAATGCCCCCGTGAGCAGACAGTTCTCCTTCATAGGCTGGGGTGCCAGACGCGGGTAGATACAACTGGAACCGAGGAACTCGAGTTTCTTGCAGCCGTTCTGCCACGCGGAGTGGATGACATTCATCTCAAGGGTCATGTTGTCGTACATAAAGTCGGCGAGTGCGTTCTGGTTGGCAACGATACCCCCCACCTTTGCGGCTGCGAGAAAGACGTATTCGGGTTTCTCCTCAGCGAAGAAAGTCTCCACCGCCTCCTGACGACAGAGGTCCAACTCACGGTGCGTGCGTGTGATGATATTGGTGTAGCCCTGACGCTGCAACTCACGCACAATGGCACTGCCAACCATTCCGCGGTGACCTGCCACATAGATTTTGCTATTCTTTTCCATATATAGTTATAACATTATTCTCTTTTTTATACCTTTTGACTTGTTTCCCAACTGAAAGATAAGGCAATTGGCTATAGTATTGCGTATTTGCAAGGTGTGGGACATAAGTCTGTTTAGCATAGTGTGTGAAATACTATTCGCATAAGTGATGTTTGAAACATAATGTTTAAGCCATAGCAACAAGATACTAGTCAAATTTTATTTCGGACTGATTGGTTGTTCCTTTTATCCTAAATAAAATTCTATTTTTATATTTATGCTCCTCTATAAGTTCTCGGCAAGGTGAACTTCGAAGAAATTCTTTTATTTTTTTATCAGACCAGTCTATTGAGGTTTTTTCTAAGATGGCTTTACTAGTTAATTCTCCTGAAGTACTTAGTATTGATTGGATTCGGGTTATAAGTTGTTGCTTATTTCTTTCCTCCGATGTTAGCATTTCCTCTGGGGCTACGGGGATAGGAGTCCCTTGGTTATCAACAGCGGTTGCGCCTTTTTGAATCAGAAGAATATTTGCATTTCTCTCGTTTACATTAGGCTTCCTCACATAGATAGTACGCTTTTTTCGCAATCCGTCAATCACGCCGGACCAAGTGCCTCCTTTCTCATCACTTTGTGCCACATAAATTTCATCTGCTAATCCATAAATATACGGATTTCTTCTCATGGCAAATTCCGCACTCCATGGAGCATTAGGATAAAACATACTGACCACAAGCAAACGACCTTGCAATATGTACTTATAGTATTGTTTGAAACCAGATGCAAAGGTTGTTATACCTTGAGGAAGAACTATTATGCTCTTTCCTCCTGCTTCTAATGCGGCATCTAATGCCATTTTATCCACCCCTTTTGCGAAACCACTTACAACGACCTTATTTTGAGTAACACATTTTTTTGCAATTTCAGAGGTGAATTGCAGAGAAACAGGATCTGCATTTCGAGAACCAACTATAGCAACAGCCGGTTCCTGTAACAGATTAAGATTTCCTTTCGAGAATAACACGGTCGGACTACTTGTACCTAAGTTTTTCTTCAATGTTTTGGAATAATCCTGTAATGTGATAGGTATGATGTTATATCCTTGAGAAAGAAGATTTTCCACCAAGAATGAATTGTTTGCCAAATTGTTTCTTGAATTAGCAAAAATTTCACATTCCTCAGGCGTAAGGCCTATACTTTCCCAAACACTGCTATCTTGAAATAATTGTTCGATAGTTATGCGCGGAGAATGTTCCCAGCACTTGACATATATTTCATTTTTTCTTTTGACCGTTATTCCTTGAATAAAAGTCAAAGTAAACCAATAAGTCATATTCATAAAGGTGTACCTCCAACTGTTTTTGCGATGACAATAGGTGTTATATACTCTGCTCCCTTTCGAGTCAACATTGCGCCTATTTCTTTTATAGTTGCTCCGCTATCGTATATATCATCAATCAGAATGATATTTTTTCCCCTCACATCTATATTGATACCAAAAGCATCCTTGATATTTTCCTGTTTGCTATATGCGTTTTGAAAAATCTTTTGCTCTTGAGTAATTCTTGTTTTATGCAGGTCGTGAGATATTGGAATTTTTACTACAAAGGCAAATTTCTCTGCGATGTGCCGAACTAAATCACCGGAATGCGTGGGAGGAACATACATGACTAAATCGTAATGATATCTTCCAAACTTTTTCCCGAACGCTTTCAGCATCAACCGCAGTAAGAAATCAGGGAAATCTCCCCCGTTCTCGTATTTTGATCTATGAATTGCCGTGCCGACATTAGATACTCCGTAATAAGATGCTGCAACGCCATTTGTAATATGTGATTTCTTTTCCTTGTGAGCAGATATTAACTCCGTTAGTTTTTCCCATTCAGATACAGAAAAATCATCTTGACAAATCTTTCTCACATATCTATTAACTAATTCATGGTTCCTAAAAATATCAATAGTATCCGGATATGGGAATTTTATGAGTAGTTGTATTTTTTCTCTTTCAGTAGTAACGTTTCGCCATGAAGATTCACACATCTCCAATTCTGGGAAATATGTTTCTCGGAATGTTTGTAACTTATTTCTTAAATCCTCTTTGTCGGAAAAGTCAAGCGCAGGGAGATTCGTATTATCACAATTTGTATAAGTGTTTTCCTCTGTGCTGTCAAGAAAACCACACAGGTATTTCATTCTTGGTTCTTTGGTATAGATATACTCAACCATAGAATCTAACTCTTTAAGTTTGGCTAACCGCAATGTTTCATATTTTGCATAGTCAAAATGTGGAGCATTATACTGATATTCATACCTTTTCGTTTTGTTATACAAAACTTCTTTGATTATTCCTTGCTCAATAAGGTCGTACCGAATAGTTCTTACCTGATTTGATTTCAGGTTGCCTTGTTTGACGATTTCTCTTTCTGTTAAAGGTTCTTCTTGAAGCAATTCAATGACTTTTCGATATTTGCTTTCGGAAGGGCGCGCTCCATTAATAAAAGAGAGTGGCAATTGTTTATCTGCTTCAACATCCCCTTCTGCACTTCGGCTATCGTTGTAAAACAAAATTATGCATGTGGGTTTTCCATCACGCCCTGCCCTTCCTATTTCCTGATAGTAATGAATAGGAGATGCAGGTATCTGAGTATGAATAACAAAACGTATGTCGGGCTTATCTATACCCATACCCAGCGCATTTGTAGATACAATACATTTCCATCTGTTATCCATCAACCCTTTTTCAATAGATTTGCGTGTTTCAGCATCTAAACCTGCATTATAATCTATAGCACTCACTCCTACATATTGTAACCATTTGGCATACGTCTCGGTATCTACTCTTGTGCCGGTATATACGAGTCCTGTTCCTTGCAAAGAATTGATATTTTTCGCCAGCCATATTAGTTTCTCATCCTCCGATTTAACGCGGATTACATATAAATGAAAATTGGGGCGTGCAAGTGAGCCTCTTATGGTGTATAACTCTCCTCCTATCTGTTTCTCAATGTCTGCTTGTACTCTTTTATTGGCTGTTGCTGTTGTGGCCAATATGGGCAAGTGTGATGGCAAAAGTTTAACTAAGTTGATAATTCTTTTGAATGCAGGACGAAAATCATGCCCCCAAGTAGATATGGTATGTGCTTCATCTATCACTACCATAGAGAGGTTCATTTGTTTAGTTGCTTCTATCCAGCGTTCGTCTTCCTGTCTTTCCGGTGCAATATAAAGTATCTTAAGGTCGTTATTTAATGCCCTCTCTAATACTGCCGTATTTTCCTCGTACGTTTGTTCTGAATTTATATAAGCAGCACTGATACCTTTTTCAATAAGGCCATTTACTTGGTCTCGCATCAACGCAATAAGGGGAGAGAATACAACGGTAATGCCAGAGAACTGAGTTGCTGGGAATTGATAACACAATGATTTACCAAACCCTGTTCGTTCAATCATCAAGATTCTATCGCCGGATAATAAGTGGGATATGGCATCCCATTGTTCATCATAAAAGTGCTCAATGCCAAAAATAGACTTTAATCTATTTTCTGCTGTCATTCTATCCATAATTGGATTTCTGTTATGGCGGTAAAGCATAATATGATTTTTGTTATGGCGACAAAGATACAAAAAAGATTTGAGGTAGGCAAGTGTGAAGGCGTATTTTTATTTTGCGTAGATTCAACAAGCAAGTG
>DKEG01000065.1 GCA_002452095.1 Bacteroidales bacterium UBA6828
TTTGTTATTGGACAGTACAGCGTCCGCGTCCCCGGAATGATATGCAATTTTGATGCGGTTACGCAGGCTATTTGGCAAGATTGTTGTGTATGTCAGAAAAAAGCAGTAACTTTGCGCAAATTATACGTCTATGAAGTTTTTTCAACATATAGGTGAGTATTTTCTGCTGATGGGGAAGGTGTTCCGCTTGCCTGACAGGCAGCGTATGTTCTGGCGGCAGTACTCGTGCGAATTAGAGAAGCAGGGCTTGCAGTCGCTGCCGATTGTGATGATTATTTCGGTGTTCATCGGGGCGATCCTTACCATTCAGGCAAAGACCAATACCGAGAACCCGCTGCTGCCTACCTATACAACGGGTTTGCTGACCCGCGAGACGCTGTTGCTAGAGTTTTCGTCCACTATCCTTTGTCTGATTTTGGCGGGAAAAGTAGGTTCGAACATCGCTTCGGAGATAGGTACGATGCGTATCACGGAGCAGATAGATGCAATGGAGATAATGGGTGTTAATTCGGCGAATTACCTAATACTACCGAAGATACTGGCGTTCGTTACAATGATGCCTTTTTTGGTAATTATCTCCACTACTATCGGTTTGATAGGCGGTTGGGCGGTAGGTGCATTCACCGATATTATTACCGTAAAGGACTACCTTGTCGGGGTGCAGTATGCATTTAATCCGTACTATGTGTGGTACGGTATTATCAAGGCACTGGTGTTTGCGTTTATCATTACGAGTATGAGCAGTTACTACGGCTATAACGTCCACGGCGGTGCATTGGAAGTGGGTAAGGCGAGTACGAGTGCGGTGGTGAACTCGAGTATTACGATACTGTTTGCCGACCTGCTGCTGACCAAGTTGCTGCTGTGATAAAGGAACGCTAATAATCGTGTGATTAGACGTTAATTATTGGAAGAACATATAATTACCACGAATTAACCATATAATTTCCGAATACTACGGATTTTATGATAGAAGTACAGGATATAGTAAAGAGTTTCGACGGGACAGTGGTGCTCGATCATATCAGCACCGAGATGTATGACGGCAAGGTGAATATGATCATCGGGCAGTCGGGGTCGGGTAAGACGGTGCTGATGAAATCGCTTATCGGTCTGTATCCCGTAGATTCGGGCAAGATAATCTACAAGACACAACTCCCCCAAGCCCCCTCAGAGAGGGGAATGAGCCGTTCTGTGGCAAAAGAACAGAATTTGGCTAATATGAGTGAAAAAGAGATACGTCTCCTGCATCGTGATGTGGGTATGCTGTTTCAGGGGGCGGCGTTGTTCGACTCGATGACGGTGCTGGAAAATGTAAAGTTTCCTCTGGAGATGTTCTCCAAGCAAACCGAGGAGGAGATGACGGAGCGTGCGCGTTTCTGCCTGGAGCGTGTAAATATCCCCGAGCGGGCTTTTGCATTGATGCCGAGCGAGATAAGCGGCGGTATGCAGAAGCGTGTGGCGATTGCGCGGGCAATATCGATGAATCCGAAATATCTGTTTTGCGACGAGCCGAACTCGGGGCTAGACCCGAAGACCAGTATTGTGATTGACCAACTGATACACGAACTGACTGAGGAGTATAATATGTGTACGGTTATCAATTCGCATGATATGAACTCGATTATGGAGATAGGCGACCATATCGTATTCCTCAAAAACGGCAAAAAAGAGTGGCAGGGTTCGCGCTTTGACATTTTCCATACGGGGAACGAGGCGTTGGACGATTTTGTCTTTGCCAGCGACCTATTCAAGAAGGTGAAGATGGCGGTGGGCACTGCTGCCGACAAAGAACAAAGAACGATGAACAAAGAATAAATATGAAATAAACTTCTGAACTCATTCAACCAATTCAACTACTAATCAACTCATAAACCTATCGACTCATAAACTATACAATGAAAAAGATACTATTTATCCTGACAATATGTGCTTTATACACGGCGGGTTATGCCAAGGTGCCGCCTCACCGCAGTGTGCCGGCTTACCCCGGAGTGATTGAACGTGCACAGCCCGACGGCGACACTCTGCAGACCTATTTGCGCGGTGATGAGCGGATGCACTGGACGATGACTTTGGACGGCTGGCAAGTGCTTGAGAATAAGCGCGGTTACCTCTGCTATGCCAAGCTACTGAAGAGCGGAAAAGTGGTGGCGAGTTGCATCAAAGCACACAACAAAGAGCAACGCACCGTGCGTGAAAAGAAATGGCTTGACCGGCACGGAGTGAAGAAAGAAGTGATATTATACTGACCCAAATGAAGAAGATAGCAATTTTAATACTATGCTGTATGGCAGCATTGTGCGTGTGGTCTGTACCTGCCCGCCGAGAAGGACGATTGGTGGTACAAGCCGACGGTACAGAGATAATGGTGTACAACCACGGTGATGAGAGTTTCCATTGGCAGACCAACGAACAGGGGGAATGGATAGAGCAAGGCGCGGACGGACTATACAAGACAGTGCCTGCCCTAAGCGAAGAACAGATACAAGTGCGCCGTACCCATGGGCGCCGCTTGCCGCAACAGACCGCGCAAGCCTATCCCACCAATATCGCTCCGCGCGGACTGATTATCCTTGTGAACTTCAAGGACAAAGCGTTTGTTACCGACAAGGCGGAGATAGAGAATATGATTAACGGGAAAAATTATACTCGTGAGTATTCGTACACAAATGCAAACAGACGCAGAATAACGATTACTGCTCAAGGTTCGGCACGGCAGTATTTCCACGATGTATCATTCGGGCAATATGACCCGCAATTTGATGTGGTAGGTCCCGTAACGGTCAGCCAAAACTATTCCTATTATGGTCAAAACGATAATTGGGGATATGACAAAGCCCCCGAGGAGATGGTTATGGAAGCGTGCCAATTGGCTTATTCGGAATATCAGATTGATTTTTCTCTCTATGACAACGACGGTGACAATACAGTAGATTTTGTTTATGTCCTCTATGCCGGTGTCGGCGAAGCGGATGGCGGGGCAGCCAACACTATTTGGCCGCACGCTCATTCGCTGACGAAAACAGGGAAAAGTCTCACTTTGTGCGGCAAAAAGATTGACAAATACGCCTGCAGCAATGAGATGAGCAGTGTTTCGGGCTACCATGAAGGTATCGGCACATTCTGCCACGAGTTCGGTCATGTGCTTGGCTTGCCGGACCTCTACAATACCGTTAATCAAAACGCGCGTACACACGGCGACTGGGATATTATGGACTATGGACCCTATAACAATGATGGCAATACCCCGCCTGCTTACTCCGGCTACGAGCGTTTCTTCTGCGGTTGGGCAACGCCCGAATTATTGGTTGATTCCGCATACTATAGCCTTAACGAACTGAATGCAAGCAATACGGTGTTGCTGATTTCCACGACCGACCAACACAACCTGATCGGCAATGACCCGAATCCGGCTACTTTCTATCTGCTAGAGAACCGCCAGCAGACAGGTTGGGACAAGTATCTTGCGGGGCACGGGCTGATGCTGACAAAAATCAACTATTCCTACTCCAAGTGGTACAATAATGAGCCGAACAATACGGCAAGCAATATGGGGGTGGACATCATTGAGGCAAAGACCAACACCTCAAGCACCAACAAAGCCACGGACCTCTTCCCAGCCGGTGCCACTTCCTATACGGGTATTGCCGACCATCCGATAACGGACGTCAAGGAGGAAAACGGCATTATCTATTTCTCCTACAAGGGTGGAACGAAGCCGCTTGAAACAGCGATAATAGATATTGCAGATGATGAGCATGTGATAGGTATATACACCCTGACCGGCAAGAGTATGCCTGTAAATAGCAAGTTGCCGCACGGTATCTATATCGTACGGACCGATAAGGGGAGTCATAAAATAGTGCGCTGATGAAAATTATCTCTTACAACCTCAACGGTTTCCGCGCAGCAGTGAGCAAAGGGCTCCTCGACTGGCTCCGACAGGAGAGCCCCGACATCTTCTGCATACAAGAGAGCAAGGCGCAACCAGAGCAGATAGATACGATGGCTATGCAGGAACTCGGCTACCATAGTTACATACACTCCGCCGAGAAGAAGGGCTATTCGGGCGTGGCAATCTTCAGCAAGCAGGTGCCGGATCGTGTTGTTGCGGGTATGGGCAATCCAAAATATGATTGCGAAGGGCGTGTACTGCGTGCCGACTTCGGCGACATCACCGTTGTATGCGTCTATATCCCCAGCGGCACCACGGGTGGTGTGCGTCAAGAGTTTAAGATGGAGTTCTTGGAGGATTTTCTCTTGTGGACGCTTGAACTGCGCCGGGAACGACCGAACATTGTGGTTTGTGGCGACTACAATATCTGCCACAAGCCCATTGACATCAACCATCCCGAGCGGCAAGTGGGCGTGAGTGGCTTCTTACCCGAAGAGCGCGAGTGGATGGACAGATGGGAGGCAAGCGGTATGATTGACTCGTTCCGCGTGTTTGACCAAAGTGCCAACCGCTATACATGGTGGAGTTACCGCTTTGGTGCCCGCGAACGCAACGCCGGATGGCGTATCGACTACCATTGGGTCAGCGAGCCACTCCGCCCCCGCATCACCGGTGCACGTATCTTAACCGACGCGGTTCACTCCGACCATTGCCCCGTTGAATTAACAATTAATAACTAAAATCACCCCTTCTTCACCCGCCACTCATTCGCGTCAAACAGCAAGGGATACGCAAGGGATGCGCAAGGGATAGGCAACCGATACAAGTACTAACAAAAGTAAAAACCAGTACCTCCCGTTTCCTATAGGGGTCGAATTCGACCCCTATATATTAAGGAGCGAGAAGGAATAGCCCATAAGAGTGAAATGGATATACTGAGGACAGAGCATTTAATCAAGAAATATGGCAAACGCACCGTGGTGAACGATGTGAGCATCTACCTTGAGCAGGGCGAGATTGTCGGTTTGCTCGGACCAAACGGCGCGGGCAAGACCACCACGTTCTATATGACTACGGGGTTGGTTACCCCCAATGCGGGCAAGATATTCCTCAATGACAAGGATATCACCTCGTACCCGATGTACAAGCGTGCGCAACTCGGTATCGGTTACCTGCCGCAGGAGGCGTCGGTCTTCCGCAAGATGACCGTGGAGGACAATATCCGTGCGGTGCTGGAGATGACCAAGTTCAGCAAAGAGTATCAGAAACAGAAGTTGGAGCAACTCATTTCGGAGTTCAACCTCGCCCACGTGCGCAAGAACCTCGGCGACCGACTCTCGGGCGGTGAACGCCGACGCACCGAGATAGCCCGCTGTTTGGCTATCGAACCGAAGTTCGTGATGTTGGACGAACCCTTCGCCGGTGTTGACCCGATTGCGGTGCAGGAGATACAAGACGTGGTGTGGCGGTTGAAAGACAAGAACATAGGCATTCTCATCACCGACCACAATGTGGACGAGACACTGAAGATTACCGACCGCGCCTATCTGCTTTTCGAGGGGAAAATCCTGTTCCACGGTACGCCCGAGGAACTCGCAGCCAACCCCATTGTGCGCCAGAACTACCTTGGACGCGACTTCGAACTCAAGAAAAAGACCCGTGTAGAATGACCGACGACCCGCGACAGACCCCCGACAGACCCGCGATAAAATGCAGAACCGCGCTGGGGACGCGGATGCCTCGTCCGCGGTTAGTAATTTCCGTTAATAAATCGTTAATTTCTCCATTGAAGCCCATCAACCCAAAAATCTACATATTGCTATCCGTCCTCTTTGTCGCTGCTTGCACGCCGCTTGAGGAGTACCCCGCACAGATTATCCGTTGTGCGGATATGCCCGTGGCGCGGACATCGGCAATGGCTTTTGCTGTTGGCAACAAGGGGTATGTGGTATGCGGACGCGGTGAAGAAAACGCCGTATGTAGTGATATGTATGTCTATGATGCCCGGTCGGATATATGGTCGGACGCCATAGAGACACCTCTGCAGGCGCGTGTTAATGGCACTGCTTGTGCGGTAGGCGATAAGGCATATATAGGTCTCGGTTTCTGCGGATATGCTTATGGCGATGATGCTTATCTCAACGATTGGTGGGAGTACACGCCCGCCACAGACACTTGGCGGCAGTTGGCGGATTTCCCGAGTGAGAACACGGTGGGAGCCGTTGCCTACACCGACGGCACGCATATCTATTGTGTGCATGGCTTCGGCTGGGGCTTCAGTGCCGATATGTTGTGCTACGACATCGCTTCCGATATATGGACGACCATCGACCGCAGCCGGCACCCGGAATATGCTTCAATGGCAGGAGCAGGAGCAACCTGCAACGGGCGGCACTTTTTCGGTACCGGCTACAATACGCATAGTCTCAGCGAATGGTATGAAGTTGATTTTCAGGCTGAATGGACAAAACGAAAGTCTGTGCCAAGCAAGCGGGAGAATGCCGTTTGTGCGGCAAGTTCCCGCTATATCTATTTGGCAAACGGGCAGCATTTTGGCGGGACACTCACCGATGGCAAACGCTTTGATGACATCTTGCGTTACGACCCGCAGGCGGACATGTGGACTCTTGCAGGGCACACCTCCGAAGCGGCAATCAACCGTATCGGTTTCACTATCAACGGTATAGCCTACATCGGCTTGGGCGAAGACCCGCTGGAACAACCCCTTAACACCCTCTATCGTATTGAAGATTAAATGTCTCATATTGTCCCTGCTGTGTCTCCTTTGTACACTCCGTGCTGCGGCTTGGAATGGGTGGCCATTGCCGATGGATGCCCCTGATACACACTGCGATACCCTGTTCTATACGGTTGGTATTCAGGGTGTTGCGTCGTATGGGCAAACTGCGCCATTTTGGTTGCAAACCAACCGCAACGGCGACATCTCGGCGGCTCCGTTTAGCGGCAATCTTACTGCTGGGGTCATCAAAACTGCCACACGCCCGAACCGTTGGTTCGACTACGATTTTGCTTTGACCCTCACGGGACGGCTCCAGTCGCAGACTGCGGCGATACAGCCCTCGCAAAACCGCACGGCGAACCTCTATTCCAACCTTGCGTATGCGCACGTGCGCCTGTACATCGTAGACATCACGGCAGGCATACAGCCGGAGCAGTATGGTGCGCCCGACCCGTTGCTCACAAGCGGCGGATTGCTCTATTCCGCCAATGCCCGCCCTTTGCCGGGTATCCGTGTCGGTATCGACCGCTGGACGGCGTTCCCCGGGTTCTTCGGGTATTTGGAAATCAAAGGCGGCATTTCCCACCAACTGCAGTTCGACAATGTATATATCACGCAGGGAAAGGTTCACCATAAATGGATAGGCGGGCGTATCGGTGGACGACTGCCGGTTAATCTCAGTTATGAGTTCCACCACGTGGCGCAATGGGGCGGTTTTTCACCCATCTATGGCGACCTCGGCAACGACTGGCACGCTTTTAAGAACGCTTTCTTGGTGCAATCGGGCGGCACTATGGCAAACGACCAAATCAATGCACAGGGGAACCATATCGGCAGCCAAATCTTGACCCTTGATGTCAAAGGCGAGGGCTGGAAAGTGAGTGCCTATTGGCAGAATATCTTTGAGGACGGACCTATTCGCTTCTTCGGGGCGGGTATGAATGTGGCAGACGGTTTGTGGGGAATGAACATCTCGCAAACCAAATGGCAGTATATCAGCGGTTTGACCTATGAATTTATCAATACCACCGACCAGTCCGGTCCCTACCACGACAAAGACGGCTACATCTACGGCGGGGCGGACAGTTACTACCGCAATAGTATCTACCGCAATGGCTGGAACTATTGGTACCACACCATCGGTACACCGTTTATCACCTCTCCCATATATAATGCCGATGGCACGATTGCCACACTCAACAACCGTGTGCAAGCCCACTATATCGGGCTGCGGGGCGACATCTTCGGTTATCGCTACCGTGCTGTCTGCTCCTATGCGAAGAACTATGGCAACGACTGCCGCACTACCGCTTTGCTCTCCACGAATACGGGTCTGCTGCTTGAGGTGCAGAAACACTTCAGGAAAGCCCTCGGACTGGATTTAGGCTTGAGCCTTGCTGCCGACTTCGGCACGCAGTTCGGCAACCGGTTCGGTGCCTTGCTGACCATCTGCAAAACCGGACTCATCACAGATTGGGGTAAAAGGAAAACTAATTAACGTCAGTTCGATATGATTTTTGGATATGAAATTTATGGTTAATTTGTGATAATACGGCGTAGCCGTCCGTTCAAACACAATCTTGATAATGCCTATTTGAATAATTTTTGACAATATTTGTCCACAAGCGCGGCGCGTGTTGCACCGCAAGACAAGGTTTTGTAAGTTTTGTTTTATCAATTTTCGTTATCTTGAACTCACGTTAATCAATCATTAATTTCTATCCTATACTACTTGTTAAAAATATTATATGGCTTCCGTATAGAAAAGTAAGGTGGATGTGCTGTGGATGTGCTGTGGATAGCCTATGGATAACCCGACTATATTTTAACAAATAATAGTAAATAAAATACACACAGATATGAATTTTGTAGAACTTTGCAATCAAATCTTCAGCACCGCGGTGCAGGATTACCACAAGACGGACAATGTCGATGCCCCCATTCATAACCCCTACGCAGCGGGTACGATTGAGCACGACTTATACCTGAAGAACTGGATTGATACCGTGCAATGGCACCTCGAGGACATCATCCGCGACCCGCAGATAGACCCCGTCGAAGCGTTGGCACTCAAACGCCGTATCGACCGCAGCAATCAGGAGCGCACCGACCTTGTGGAGCGTATCGACTCCTATTTCTGGGAGCAGTACCACAACATCACACCGCACTCGGATGCGAAAATCAACACCGAGAGTCCCGCATGGGCTATTGATCGTTTGAGCATTCTCCATGTGAAGATCTATCACATGCAGGAGCAGGTTAACCGCACTGATGTCAGTGCCGAGCAACACGACAAATGCGTGCAGAAACTCGCTGTTCTCCGCGAGCAGTTGCAGGATATGACCACCTCTATCAGCCAGTTGCTTTCGGACTACGCTTCGGGGGCGCGGATTATGAAGGTCTATCGCCAGATGAAGATGTACAACGATCCGACTCTCAACCCTGTTCTTTACGGGAAGAAATAACGCCTTGAAAAGCCTGCTCATCATACGTTTTTCCGCCCTTGGCGATGTGGCAATGCTTGTACCTGTGGTGCAGGCGTTGGCTGCCGCATATCCCGATTGGGAAATCACCGTTCTTTCGCGTAGTCAGACCGCCCCGCTTTTTGAGGGTTTGACCGGCAATGTCCGCTTTTTCGGTGCTGATCTGAAAAACCGCTACCACGGCATTGCGGGACTGAATACTTTGTTGCAGGATATTGATTACAAGCACTTTGACCGCATCGCCGATATGCACAATGTCTTGCGCAGCAAATATATGCGTTGGCGTTTCCTGTTGGCTGGCAAGAGAGTGGCTGCTATCCACAAGGGGCGTTTTTCCAAATGGTGGCTCACCCGCACACATTGTGTGGACAAACCGCTTTCCACGACTATGGATCGCTACTGCGCCGTGCTCCGCCGTCTGGGCTTTGTCTTTGATTTACAATCCGTAGAACACTATTCTGCACAGGGGGCGGGCGTTGGTATCGCTCCTTTTGCCGCACATATGGGCAAGATATATCCCTTGGATAAGATGGAGGAGGTGGTACGCCTCTTGTCTGCGAAGGGCGAGAAAATCTACCTGTTTGGCGCGGGTGAGAAAGAGAAAGCCGTTTTGCACGACTGGGAAAGCAAGTATCCGAATGTAGAATCCTTGGCGGGTCGCTACACTATGGCGGAGGAAATCGCTGTTATGCGACGCCTGCGCCTTATGCTTACAATGGACTCGGCAAATATGCACCTCGCCTCTATCGCAGGTACGCGCGTACTCTCTATATGGGGTGCCACGCACCCCGCGGCGGGCTTCCTCGGTTACGGGCAGAACCCCGCAGATTGTATTCAGCGTTCGCTTCCATGCCGCCCCTGTTCCGTTTATGGCAACCGCCCCTGTCGTTTCGGCGACTATCGTTGTCTGAATATCGCTCCTGCCGACATTGTCAAACGAATAGAACACACACTATGAAGATAGTTGTACACCCTCAATATGAGTATCTGCGCAGTTGGATAGAGACTTTGCCGCAACAATTTGAGCATCAGGGAGAAGTGATTTATAATGCCCGCAACCAAATACGTGTCATCACTCTGCCGGATGGTTTGTGCATCAACGTGAAACGTTTCAGGAAACCCGCTTTGTTCAATCGGATAGTCTATTCGTTTTTGCGTTCCCCCAAGGCACAACGTGCCTACGAAAATGCTTATATATTGCAATCGCTTGGGA
The DNA here is from genome assembly GCA_002452095.1 of Bacteroidales bacterium UBA6828. Classification (GTDB taxonomy): domain Bacteria; phylum Bacteroidota; class Bacteroidia; order Bacteroidales; family Paludibacteraceae; genus Colicola. Next base: position 10,335 of record DKEG01000065.1, read on the forward strand.
TTGATACGCCCACTGCTATAGGATATGTTCTGTGCGGCGGCAAACTGTTGGAAACCTCCTATCTCATTACGCTGCAAAGTACGCTGCAACATACTTTCTATGATTTCCGTGATGGTCGGATAGAGGGCAAAGAGCCGCTTATCAGGGCTTTTGCCCGTTGGACGGCACACATGCACCGGCAGGGAGTTCTTCATCGCGACTATTCGCCGGGAAATATACTTTATGACTATGTGGACGGGCATTGGCAGTTTGAGGTGGTGGATATCAATCGCTTGCGGTTTGGAAAAGTTACATTCCGCCAAGGTGCTGAAGATTTTTGCCGTCTGTGGGGGAAAAAGGATTTCTTTGAGGTACTTGCTCCCGCCTACGCAGAAGCACGCGGAATAGACCCGCAACAATGTTTGCAATGGATATTAGCCGCACGCAAACGGTTTTGGCAGCACCGCTCGCATGAGCATTTTACCACGGATGATACTTTCTCGGTAGGAGTGATTGTCTCTACGTACAATAATCCGCAGTGGTTGGAGAAAGCCCTGTGGGGCTTGCGCTACCAGACCCATCGCCCCGATGAAATCATCATTGCCGATGACGGGAGCACAGACGAGACACGGCTGTTGGTTGAACGTTATGCGAAAACCATGCCCATACGGTATGTCTGGCACAAAGACAAAGGATTTTTGAAAACCACCATCCTGAACAAAGCCGTATTGGAGGCGACAGCGGATTACCTTATTTTTATTGACCAGGATCTGATTGCACGCAGCGATTTTATCAGTCAGCACTATCTCCATGCCCGCAAAGGACATTTTGTGTCGGGTGGGGCAGTGCTGTTGCCGGAGCAACTGAGTCATGCTGTTACAGAGGAGGATATTCGTACACAGCGCTTGTTTGATATAGCGTGGTTGCGGCAGCATGGTCTGCCTTGGAATTGGAAAATGAGTAAACTATGGCGTAGCAAATTTCTCTGCTGGCTGCTCAACCGTCTTACTCCCACCCGCGCTACTTGGAATGGAGGGAATGCTTCCACATGGCGTGAATATATCCTGCAAGCCAACGGCTTTGATACGCGTATGCGTTATGGCGCAGAAGACCGGGAATTCGGGCAACGTCTGATGAACGCAGGTTATAAGGGCATACAACTGCGCTATGGCACGCCTTTGATGCATTTGTATCATACCCGTCCTTATCGTAATGAGGAAGATTGGCAACGCAATTGTAAAATTTGGAAACAGACCATACAGAGCAAAACAACTACCACGCAATATGGAATCAGCAACACCCATACAACAGCCGCTCATTAGTGTAGTCATACCCGTATACAATGTGCAGAACTATGTACGCAAGTGCATAGAATCTGTCATACGTCAGACCTATACCCGCTTGGAGATCTTGGTCGTGGATGACGGGTCAACCGATGACAGCGGACGTATCTGCGACGAGATGGCTGCCGCCGAAACACGTATTCAGGTGTTTCATACGCCCAACGGGGGCTTGAGTGCGGCACGCAATGTCGGTATAGATCACGCTACGGGAGAGTATATCGCTTTTGTGGATAGCGATGACTGGATAGAACCGGATATGTATGATTTTCTCTATCGGCAAATAGTGAATTATGATGCGGATATCAGTGTTTGCTCGCACTATATTGACAAAGGCGGCAAGATACGCTGCAAGCGGCAGGTTAATTATCCGATACTCTGTAATCGTGATGAAGCAATGGAGATGTTGATGACCGACAAAATCTTGCACAACTATGCGTGGGATAAATTATACAGGCGTTCCTTGTTTGATGGATTGCACTATCCTGTCGGGATACTCTATGAAGATATTGCTTTCACCTACAAAGTGATGTACCGCACGCAACGGGTATTGGTGTATGCTCTGCCTAAATACCATTATACAGTGCGTCCCGGTAGTATTGTATCCGCCCGATATACTGTCAATCGCAATTACTCCTATTTCAATGCGGAGTACCAACTGATGACTTTTATGGCGGAGCACGGCTACCGGAATGGGGCAAGACATCTGGTGCGTCGTGGCATACATACGCTCAAACGGCTGATTCTGTCGGATGCTTCCGATGATATGCTGCGCGAGATACTGCAACGCCTACAGCCTTATCATTACATAGGTATAAAGCAAATCGGTTTGGCAAACGTATGGCGCAGATGGATGATGGAACACCGCTTGGCGGCATACAAACGGCTTTATGTGTTATCAAAGAAACTGTTAGGCAAAGCACCGGAGAAGAATGGCTAAGGTAAGTGTCATCATCCCTAATTACAACTACGCACGCTATCTGGCAGCCCGTATAGATAGTGTCTTGCAGCAAACGCTGCAAGACATCGAGGTCATTCTCCTGGACGATTGTTCCGCTGATGACAGTCTGTTTGTTATGCGGCAATATGCGGCAAAGGACAAACGCATAAAGGCTGTACTTGTCAACGACAAAAACAGCTGCTCCCCCTTTCTGCAATGGAAACGCGGATTGGCTTTGTGCGAGGGGGAATATGTGTGGATAGCCGAAGCCGATGATCTCTGTCAGCCTGCTTTCTTGCATACGGCTGTAGATCTGCTGGATATGCACCCGCAAGCGGTCTATGCTATGACCGCTTCGCAGATGATAGACGAGGACGGGATACCTATCCCGAAAGATTATGACCATTGGAAACGGCGGCATATCCAACCCGATACCGTTTCCATATATGATGGTACCTGTTTTGCCCGACAACATCAGTATTGGCGCAACTGTGTATATAACGCCAGCGGTGTGGTAGTCAGACGGACGGCTGTTACTGCAAAAGCCTGTGAGGCTCTGTCTATGTGCTATTCCGGTGATTGGCTGTTTTGGACGGAGATTGCTCTCGGCGGACAAGTGATAGAGATACACCGGCGTCTTAACCTGTTCCGTTTCCATACGGGCAGCACTACCCACACAGGGGCATATAAGGCTTTTATCGAAGATGTGAAAGTGTTGCGTATTTTGCAGAAACGGTTATCCGTACCATTCTATCTCAGGTGGTGGCGTAGTGTGAAGTTGTTACGGCGTATGCAGCGTATGGGCTTCACTCCCGAACAACGCCATTTGCTAAAACAATACATACTATGGAACAGATAGTACGGGGTACTCTCTTTGCTGTAGTGGTTTGGTATCACCCTACGGAGCGGCAGAAAAACAATATCCTCTCCTACCAAAATGCGGTACGGGAGGTGATAATCATAGACAATACACAGGACAACAGAGGGGTCGCTGGTGCCTTGAATAGAGGAATCGAACAAGCCATTGCCAAAGGTGCCGGATATATTCTTACAATGGATCAGGATAGTAGTTTTCTGCAAGGAGATATTGATCGCTATATTCAACTGTGTAATGAATGTCCTATTCCGAATGTCGGTATATTTGCTCCCGTGCATACGGATGTATCACATCTGCATTTGCCTGTATATCAAGAACCACAGGCGGCTATGATGACTTCGGGCAGTATCTTTTCCGTGGATACCTATCGTACACTTGGTCGCCTGCGGGAAGATTTCTTTATCGATTTGATTGATGATGAATACTGTGCGCGTGCCAAACGATATGGTTACAGGTTGGTTACCATGAACGATATTATGCTGCAACACCAGTTGGGATTGGGTATGCAATACAACCCGTTCTTCCGTAAACAATACCTCAACCACATCCCCTGGCGGTATTACTATATGATACGAAACCGCTTGGAAGTAATACGCCTGTATCCCGAATTAGCCTCCTATCACAAAAAACAACTGCACAAATTCGTAAAACGATTGGTATTGTATGATACGCACCATAAGTGTCGCAAATTAGGATATGCTATACAGGGGTGGTGGGATTATTGCCGTCATCGTTTCGGGAAACGGGTGCCAAAGTAGCCACGTCGTGTTGCAGACAAAATAGCATCAGTGCAATAAACTGCGGTTGCAGATGGTCGCCTATCGGTTCGAACAGACACTGTATGCCCAAAGCCAGCAGAAATGTCCATATATAGATACGCTTTTCGCCAAACGACATACACGCTGCCGATACAAACAGCGAAATAAAAAGCAATAGTCCGAATATCCCGTTTTCCAACCAATACTCCAAGAACGCATTATGCGGGTGATGGGTTATCATTGTGTGCCCTTGTGCCACAAACTCGGGATGACGATCTATGGTGCGTACTATGAACCCCTCGTACATTTCTTGGTCAGTATAGGCATCTTCTACATACTCTACACTATGGCTGGATAGTCCGTATCCTAACCAAGGATGGGCTGCAATGCGGCGTATGGAGTAATCCCAAATCACCATACGCGGGTCATTCTCTATCTTGTCTATGGTTAAGCGGCTATTGAAGTACACCAATACGCTGCTTACCATAGCGCATACCGTGAATGCCAACACTCCCGAGATATGCTTACGTTGCCGGCACCAACGCACAAAGAAAATTGTGATGATCAACAGAGAAGTAACAAATCCTACGCGTCCGTCAATCAACAGGATAAAACACCATACCGCCAGCATCATCACCACCACGGCATATTTCATCCCTTTCTTCGACCATTGGTTCAAACCTAATGCGCCAAAGATCAGAGCCGTATTCATATACAGGTTCATCACCATATGTGAGTTGATATGATGCGCACGATAATAGTTGAAATTTCTCAAAGTCCATATCGGTAAATCACAGTGCAGGTATCCGTATAGTGTTGTAACTAACATATATATGCCGGTCAGCAGCATCACCACCCCCACATCGCGTGTACGTAAGCGCGGACTGAAGCCTAATAGTCCCGCTATACTTACCCACACAAACGCCGATCGTTGGTGCAGTTGAAATTGGTAATAGTCGGTAGATGGGGTCGGGTCGAACAACTGCCATATCGGTGTCAGCAGAAAGAGCAGTATCATCACCACATATACCCACTTGTCCCGTGTCCAATGCCAGCCTTGCCAGCGGCGATTGAGAATATAGTCTATCGGATAGGATATGCCCAATATGTATAATGCTGTCCGTTGTACCCAGCCGTACTGAAACGGCAATGCTGCCACCAATAGCAGTAGCCCTATCATAGGTAAGTAACTGACCCCGTTTTTTACTATCGTGTATATCTCAGAATTCTTCATTTCTTATTATCGTTATTTTCCCTGTTTTTTTCCATAACCTTACCCAGTCCTTATCATAACAAGAGTAGGTGATTAGTAGGTGATTCCGCATAGGATACCCTTATTGTTTGCATAATCCTATTCGCACATTAAGCATAAATCCGCGCGGAATACAGAGTGTCATTGCATTGCGCTTCTGTGGCAGACACTGGTCAAAACTGTATTCCTGCAATTCCGTACCGAAATCATATAGGTTGTATCCACTTAGTTGTACCTCAAATGGGACAGCACCCGTGGCACCCGCTGTCTGGTTGCGCATATTGATATTGCCCCTGTATCGAAGCCGAATGTCCAGATTGAAGAACGCATCTTTGCGTTTCCCGAAATGTCCGTCTGCAACATTGATACCTTTTGTATCACCGGGATAGACCACTATGTCTTTGTCGTTTGTAGCGGTGGTCGTTTCTTCGGTCAGATAATTTGCAATGGGTGTGCCGTCTTTGAAATGGAAATTAGCCGACAAACCCCAATTCTCGGTGATGTTTGCCCCTAATTGCAGACGGCAGATATAAGCACGGTCTTGATCCAACCGTCCGAGACTGCGTACCTCTGATGTCGGGTTATTGGCATTCCTGTACGTGTTGGCATTCGCCATTGTGTAACTCAAGGCGTCCACGTTGTTTGCCAAAACGCCGTTGCCTATTAGTGACGTACCCGACATCTGATAACTCTGCCACGAGAGTGAGAAGAACACCTTTCGCCCGCGATAGGTATAGCGAATGGTATTCGACATATAGAAAGGTGTATTATAAAAGAACCCCGCCTCTTTCATTATCGGGCGGCGTGTCAGGATATACTGTGCCTCTGCTCCGCTCTCCGAGCCGTCGGCATAAGCGATAGTCTGGCAGTTGTAGTACTTCCGTGCCGTGGAGAGAACGGCTATCTCGTGCCGGCCGGCAATCGTAAAGCGTATAGGTATATCCAATACGGCATATTGCGGTTGTGGCAGTCCTTTGTCTATTGACAGATATGCTCCGCCCAGCCGGTTGGCTTGCTGTCCCGAACCGACATAGTATATACCGGTATTCATATAGTCGCTGCTGAGCAACTGCACCATATTCATACCATATCGGGTACGATAGTTGCCTATGATAATCTCTGCATCAAACCATCCGGTAGGGTGGAACGCCACTGCCATTTCGGCTTCCCACGAGGGCATAACCAGTTGCTTGTCCCTTAGGATTATACCATCCAAGGTCAGAGCCGCTTCGCCTCGGATGGTCAGCCATTTCAGTACCTGCTTCTGTGTTTGCAAGCGGGCTTCGTTCTCCAACAGACCGGCACCGAAAGCGTGTGACCGAAACGCATAATCATAGTAATCCGTCCTTGCCGAATCGGCATACCGGGCGTACAAACGGTTTTGCCATTGCACGGCTCCCGGGCGGAAATACACCAATGAATTATAAGCATCAAGATGGAACGAGAGCCACGGCAGAACGGGCAACCGGTAATTGACCGCCCAACTTAGTTCGTGTGTCTGTCCGTCCGAATACCATGGTTCGAGTCCTTCGCCGTCTTGGTCAATGATATTGCGCTCAAATGTGCGGTTGTTGTGGAGTATATCGTGCAAAGCGTATGTCAGACCGGTGGTGAAACACGTATCACGCTTGGTATAAACCGATAACGAGTACTCTGTTGCTGTTGCCTGCTCCTGCTGCGAATAGGTGTATTCCGAATAGAGATCGGTGCGGTGCTGTGCCCCTAACAGATAGTGGAGCGACCATACACCCTGCGGCATAGGCAACTCGCCCGTCAGTTGCACCTTGCAATAAGGCGCATCGTAAGTGCCGCTGATGCCCGTTTCATCACACGCCACCTGTCTGCGTTGCCCGTAGTTGGCATACAGGTGCTGATACAGCGTGCGCCCTTTGTACGGAATGCCATAACCTACTGATGCCTGTCCCGCACCGAGGATATGTGCCCGCTCTGTGATTGGTAGCAGAGCCCTGTCGGAAGCCGTCTTGTGAAACCAATGTATCATCTCTGCCGTACCGGGCGAGATACCGCCTGCACCGCCGATGTTCCCACTCAGGCGAAGGCTGTTCTGCCGCAGACTGTCAGGTGTAAAATAGAGTCTGCCCCGCTCATAGTCCAATGCCAATGAGTGCTCCTGCATATCCGTATAGAGCAATGTACCGCCTTCCTGAAAACGGGAGTCTATGCGAAAACCCTGATAATAGTATTTATTCCAACGAAAACTGTTACCGCGAATGGAAAACACTTGTTGGTCGGGCTGCGACCATTCGCCGGTAGTCTCCGTTTCGTAGGTAACATAGTCGGACATATTGTCCAAGTAGTGGTTCAGTTCGCTCCACTGATACCATTCGCGGAAGAACTCGCTACTCGCGCTGTCCACACCGAAAGTGGGGGCTGCCGTCATAGTCTGAACAATAGCAACCACCAAGCATCCACCTGACATCCACCTGTGTTTCATCGTTGTTTCTTTGTGCGGTTGAGGATATTGATATGGTATGCCAACCCCACCCTTAACTGGTGGAAGGGATAGTCTTTGATACCGTATTGGTATTGTATATATGGCTCAAAATCATGGATATGCCCTGCCAGACAAGTCTTTATGCTCATCGGTCTGTCACCATACTGCTCCCAACCTACATAGCCACCCCACGTGGTACGCCACGATATGTGCTGCGTTTTCAGCAGCAGTTGCAATCCGTACATCACGGCATCGTTCTGCCTGCCGTCGGCTGTCTGCCAACAGAGGAAACCTGCACTACCCGCCAACCGTAACTCCACCTTGGCATCCGTAGGATCCGAGTAGGGGAAAGCCTTTCCATGTCCCCCGAAATAGAGCGACTTGCCGATAGCCAAATCAAAGAAATACCCGGGGTCATCATAGTACCGCGCCTTGTCAAAACTGCCGCCACTGGCAGTCTTCATGGCTGCCCGCAACAGTATATCGGGGGCATACTTGCGCGCTTTGAGCAACTGAATATCCGTGGATATATACACATCGCCCGCCTCATGCCCGCTTATCACTGCCGTGTCCTGCAATCGGCAAATACGCTGCCGCTCCGGTGTCATAGTGTACCACTCCTGCACAGGCATCCACAAGGTCAGATTCACCCTGTCCGTAAACAGTGGGATATATGCCCGTGCAAACACATCCGCTGTGCGGTCCCCCTGATAACCAAAGTAGCCATCTCCCGCAATTTCTATGCGGAGATGGCTCTCTGTTCTGCCGTCCGACATGTCGGGTATCGGCAGTGCATTGGGTCCGAAATATGCGGGGGCAATACCTGTCGGCTCACTCAAACGCGGTGCCGTGATTGACACCAAACCATAGACTGCACAGCAACTTACTACAAGCAGTATGGATATGGTCAACAGGTAGCGGTGCCTCATCCGAACAGGTTCTTAAAGAAGTTCTTTTTGTCGCTACTGCCCGGCTTTACGTTCTCGCTGGTCTTGAGTTGCTCAATCAACTTCTTCTCGTCGCGATTCAGGTGTTCGGGTATATATACGCCCACGTTTATCAGCATATCGCCTGTACCGTATTGGCGTGCGTATTGGTCAATGATAGGCAGACCTTTGCCACGCATACGCAATACTTTGCCGGGTTGTGTACCCGGGGTTATGGTAATTTTGGCTTCACCCTGCAGTGTGGGTACTATCACCTGTCCGCCCAATATGGCAGTAGGCATATCCAACAGCAGGTTATATACCAGGTCATTGCCGTCACGTACAAAGTCTTTGTGCTCATCCTCCTCAATAAGTACCAGCAAATCACCCGGTACACCACCATTCGGAGCCGCATTACCCTTGCCCTTGATAGGTATCTGCATACCGCCCTGCACGCCTGCAGGTATGTGTATATCAATCACTTCCTCTGCACGAACCACACCTTCACCGTTGCACTTCGGGCATTTGTTCTTGATAATACGTCCTTCGCCATGACAGGTCGGGCACTCGTCCTGTACCTGCATCATACCGAAGATACCACGCTGTGTGCGCACAACACGTCCTGTACCCTTACAGGTCGGGCATACATCACCTTGGCTGCCGTCGGAACTACCTGTGCCGTGGCAGTCAGGACAGGGTACCAGTTTCTTGACACGTATCTTCTTGTCCACGCCGGTGGCTATCTCCTCCAATGTAACGTGCACGCGCACACGCAGGTCGGAACCGCGGCGCACACGCTGACCACCGCCACCGCGTTGCCCGCCGAAGAACGATGAGAAGTGTCCGCCACCGTTACCCATACCCCACGACTCGAACAGATCCCCGAATTGTGAGAATATGTCTTCCATATTCATACCTTGTCCGCCGTTGAATCCGCCGGCTCCGTTCATACCGTCAAAGCCGAACTGGTCGTACTTCTTACGTTTCTCCGGGTCGGACAATACCTCGTATGCTTCAGCAGCCTCCTTGAATTTCTCTTCAGCCTCTTTATCCCCGGGGTTCTTGTCGGGGTGGTACTGTATCGCCTTCTGGCGGTACGCCTTTTTTATCTCTTCAGGTGTGGCGGTTTTGCTGACGCCAAGCACCTCATAATAATCTCTTTTCTCAGCCATAGTCCAATATCAATTTGTAAATGTGTAAATCGGGAAATTTGTAAATATCCAAAGCATTTACAAATTTACATTTTCCTAATTTACAAATTATTTAAACTTATTCTCCCACAACCACCTTCGCAAAGCGGATCACTTTGTCGCCGAGTTTGTAGCCCTTTTGTGTGCAGTCCACCACTTTGCCTTTCTTGTCCTTACCGGCTGCAAAGGTTGTAATCGCCTCGTGCTCGTCGGTGTTGAAATCAGCGTCTTTGGTCTCGATCGCGTGTACATCGTGCTTGCCGAGGAAATTGATAAACTTCTGATAAATCAGGTTTACTCCCTCGCGCAGGCTATTCACGTCTTCGGTCTTCTGCATAGCCGTGTGTGCACGCTCAAAGTCGTCTATCAGCGACAGCATCTCCGTAAAGATTTTTTCACCTGCTGTTTCCATCAACTCCAATTTCTCTTTGTTGGTGCGGCGGCGGTAGTTGTCAAACTCTGCCATCATACGCAGGTTCTTGTCCTCCAACTCCACGATGCGTGCTTTCAGCGCAGCCACCTCGTCTTCCTTGGTAGGTTGGGTCTCTTCTGCAGTTTCTGTTTTCTGCTGTGTCTGCTCTTTTGCCTCTTGCGTCTGTGCCTCTTTCTCTACTTGCGGCTGGGATGCCTCAGCCTGCTCCGGTTTATTCTTTTCCATACTATTATGCTGTTCGTGTTTATGTTTCTTACTCATAATCTTTCCTTTCTGTTTGGTGGTAATATCACCGTTTCTTACTACGCAATAGGTATGCCAAAACCGGCAATACCTGCCAAATTGTCATAACAGAATCATTACATCCCGCAAGCGGGACACTATATACGTGGCGTCGTGTTTCTGCTCTTCCGGTGCCTCGCCTGTCAATACCCATATAGAATCTATCCCTGCCGCTTTGGCACCCGCTATATCACTGGTGTAACTGTCGCCAATCATAATCACTTCGCTTTTCTGTAAATCGGGTATCTCCGTACGGTTCATTTCGATGGCTTTGTCAAATATCTGCGGGTTGGGTTTCTGGATATTCACCTCCTCGCTCAGCACGATATGCTTGAAATAGGGTAGGAGTCCCGTATGTTCCATTTTGTAGTGCTGGCACTCTACAAAACCGTTGCTCACCACTGTTAGCGGATATTTGCCTGCCAGATAGCGCACCACCTCCTCGGCATCAGTCATCAGCCGGCAATAGGTGTTGGTCAGATAGACATAATCGTCCGCCATCTTCTTTGCCATCTCGCGCAACCGTTTCGGTGCCATATCCGTGGTGATACCTATCTGCCGGCAGAGCGGGAACAGAAAATGGTCGAGATACAGATAGTCTTTGCTAATCTCGTTCTTGCCGTACCGCACCCATAGTTCGGTATTGTGCGTATTGTATTTCTCGAACCACTCGTCCGGTGTCTCGAACCACTCTTTCAGTCTGTACTTGTCATACAACTCGTTCTGTGACTTCCTCGCCACATGTATCCAATCCCCGATGGTATCATCCCAATCTATAAAAACCGCCCGATACATAGTTCAATTTACAAATTATTTTCAGAACAGCGTCTGCTGCTCGTTTCTGAGGAACGGCGTTTTACCAAGATGGCGATATGCCAGTTCCGTTACTTCCCGTCCGCGTGGGGTGCGTTTGATAAAGCCCTCTTTGATCAGATAGGGTTCATACACATCCTCTATCGTCCCCGCGTCCTCGCCCATAGCCGTGGCTATGGTGTTCAAGCCCACAGGTCCGCCCTGGAACTTGTCTATGATCGTGCAGAGCAACTTGTTGTCTATCTGGTCGAGACCGAAAGTGTCTATATTCAGTGCTTCCAAGGCATATTGTGCGATGTCGAGGTCAATGGCACCGTTGCCTTTTACCTGCGCAAAGTCGCGCACGCGCCGCAGCAGCGCATTGGCAATACGCGGCGTACCGCGGCTGCGGCGGGCAATCTCGCCTGCCGCTTGGCTGTCTATATGCACACCGAGCAGACCTGCACTGCGCCCCACGATACCCGCCAGAATGTCGGCATCGTAATACTCCAAGTGGCAGTTGATACCGAAACGCGCACGCAGCGGACCGGTCAGCAAACCGCTTCGGGTGGTCGCACCAATGAGGGTAAAACGGTTCAGGTCAATCTGTATCGTGCGGGCAGACGGACCTTTGTCAATCATAATATCTATGCGGTAATCCTCCATCGCGGAGTAGAGGTACTCTTCCACCACGGGCGACAGACGGTGTATCTCGTCGATAAACAGCACGTCGTTGGGTTCGAGGCTGGTCAGCAACCCTGCCAAATCGCCCGGCTTGTCCAGTACGGGGCCCGAAGTAATCTTAAACCCCACGCCCAACTCGTTGGCGATGATGTTGCTCAGCGTGGTCTTACCCAAACCCGGAGGACCGAACAGCAGCACATGGTCGAGACTCTCGCCGCGCATCTTAGCTGCCTCCACGAAGATGCGCAGGTTGCTCACCACCTTGCTCTGCCCCGCAAAGTCCGTAAAACGCAACGGACGCAAGGCGTTGTCCTGCTCCTTCTCCGTCATCTGTTGTCGTATATCAAATTCACTCACGTTGGTCTAATTATGAATTATGAATTAAGAATTATGAATTAATGCCCCCATCGGCGGTCTTTTCGTGAAATAATGCTTCCAAGTCCTCTATTTCCCCGATGGGCATATCGGTTTTAATCTCCCCATGGTCGAGTATCACCACCCGGTCGCACATCTCGCGCACTTCCTGCATAATGTGTGTCGAGAGTATCACCGTGCGGTCTTTGCCCAACTCGCGTATCAGGCGGCGTATATCCACCAACTGGTTCGGGTCAAGCCCTGTGGTCGGCTCGTCCAGTATCAGCAGATCGGGATCGCCCAACAGAGCCTGTGCCAAGCCGACACGCTGTTTGTATCCTTTGCTCAACTGACCTATTTTCTTGTGCCGCTCGGGTGTCAGCCCCACGCGCCCAATCAGCGTCTCCACCCGCTCTCTCACCATCTTTTCATTATGCATTGTGCATTGTGCATTGTGCATTGTCAGCCCCCCCATAAACTGCAAGTATTCCGCCACGTACATCTCCTCATACAGCGGATTCTGCTCCGGAAGATACCCAATCTCCTTCGGCACGTCAATGATACATTGTTCTTTGTTCTTTGTCTTTTGTCCCAGGTCCTCTTGCCACAGCCCTACGAGTATTTTCATCAGCGTGGACTTGCCCGCGCCGTTGGGACCGAGCAAACCTACCACTTCGCCGTCGCGGATCGACAGCGACACATCGCGCAGCACCTGCTGCTTGCCGATGGTCTTGTTCAGATGTTCTATACGTACCGACATAGGTGAGGATAATTGAGTTGAGCCTGCAAAGTTACGAAAAAAAAACGATATACGCAATAGGTACAGGATAAAGACTGCCCGATGAAAGCAAAAACGATACGCCGTTTTTTTGTCCGCAGGAAAATAGTGAGCAGGTGAGCAGGTGAGCAGGTGACTTTTATAAATACACACCCGCCCGCGCCTGCGTATGTGTATAGAGTTTGCAAAAGTATCTGCTCACCCGCTCACCCGCTCATGGGCGAGTAGCAGGTTATGGAAACGCTATCCACCCGACATCCACCCGACATCCACCGCACTTTTCAACTTATGTTTTATATCCTCTACTGCTCTTGTGATTGGTTAAAAATTGTTTAGACTAAAATGGGGGCGATTGTTATAGGATGCGCATAGGATGCGCATAGGATACGCCGTTTCGGGTGTGTTATTGATTGTTAAAAAGAAACCTATTCGGTGGATTTCACCACTTGGCAGCCGACCAATTGGTCGTACCGCCCGCCAAACGGACGGTAATAGACATAGATGGTGTATTCGTTTTCGGTCTGCCAGTGCGAACCCTCGGTGCGCTGGAGTGTGGCTGTTGTGCCGCCTTTGGGTACAAACCAATACTGGTAGTCGTAACCGCCCTGCTTGATCAGTTGCGTCAGGTAGTAGCAGCGGTGTTCGTTGTCGTATTGCATACGGTTGTCGGCTCCGAAATGGTTCAGAAACATATCTCCCCCCACATACACCGTTCCGTCAAACCACGGATTGGGGGCGGGCAGCGTCCAGTGTACCCACAAGTATTCCGCTTCGGTATCGCTGTCGGTGGTGCGCTCGGCGTTCACCATATACTGACCATCGGCGTCGTATTCGTGCATATAGGGTGTGCCGCATTTGTCGGTTACCAAGTCGCCCGAATACTCTGCTCCCGTGCCGCGCAGGGCGTCTGCAAAAAGCAACGCGTGATAGTCGCGGTTGTCGAACTCTATCCGGTCAATACCGGTACCTGCAAAATAAACCGAATAGGCATCAAAATGACGGTATTCGTTGCCCCCCTCGAAAATCAAAGCCTGTTGGTTTTGGTAGCGCAGGCGGTTCGGCTCCACGTAGGTGGGATAGGAGGGGCAGGCTTGGTTGTCTATGCGCCCGTTTTGCCGTACCACTACTTTGATCTCATTCGGGTCGCGCAGTTGGAGTGCCGATGTGTTGATGTCTATATCCGCCTGCCGGTAGCGTCCGCTCAGTTCTATCGATGTGTTGGAACGTATGTCGGCGGTGATGCCCACACGCGGTTCTACCACCGAGAAACATACGTAAGCCGCCACTTTGTCGGGATTGCCGTCTTCGTATATTTTCAGGGCGTAGTTGCCGCTTGCCCGTACCTGCATGTCTTCGTTGGGGAAGAGGAACCGGTAATGAGTGTAGTCGCGCTGGGTGTTGAGCGAATGTTCGTAGTCGGTGATATCCTGCGTGGTGAACCCGCTCACGTACTCGCTGCTGCTCAGGCTGCTCTCCGTCCAATCGGCGTTGAGGTGGAGCAGGGTATAGGTGTAGAAATGCACATTGTGGCTCATTTCGTCATAGGAGACCTCTATCGTGTTTTGCGGGTCAGTGCCGTCAATCACACCGTCTTGCAGAACGAGGAACGGGCGTTGCACACCGGTTTGCTCTGCGTATTGCACCCGCAGCGTGCGGATTTGGGTATCCACTGCCTTGGTGCGGTATTGCGCCTGTATGGGAAGTATGCCGCATAAGCCGCACAGCAGTATGTATATTGTCTTGCGCATAAGTATTTCTTTTTCAGTGGCAAAAGTACAAAAATAATTCCAATCGTGCAAAAAAAAGTCGTATCTCTTGCGTGTTTCGGAAAAAAGCAGTAATTTTGCACCCGCTTTTCGCCACTGTGGCTCAGTTGGTAGAGCAACGCATTCGTAATGCGTGGGTCGGCGGTTCGAGTCCGCCCAGTGGCTCCCAAGAGCGATTTCCGATAGGAAGTCGCTCTTTTTGTAATAGAAAAGCCTAGATATTCTAGATATTCTAGATATTCTAGATATTCTAGATATTCTAGTATTTCTAGGACCCTCTTGTTTTATTCGTGGTGGTAGGGTTCACCGCGCAGGATGGTCATAGCGCGGTAGATCTGCTCGACGGACAGGAGGCGGATCATCTGGTGACTGAACGTCATTTTGCTGAGCGATATTTTTCCGTTGGCGCGGCTATAGACGGCGGGGGAGAAACCATATGGTCCGCCTACCACCAGCACCATATCGCGCCCTGCGGACATCTTCTTTTGCAGGTATTGCGCAAACTCTATGGAGCGGTATTCGGCACCGTGTTCGTCGAGCAGAACAAGGTCGGAGGCGGGCGAAACGGCTTTGAGTATCAGTTCCCCTTCGGTTTGTTTCTGCTGCTCTTGGGTGAGCGACTTGGCGTTTTTGAGTTCGGGGATGACCGTTATGTCAAACGATATATAGTGTGTGAGCCGCCGGCGGTATTCGTCGATGAGGGCTTGCAGACGCGGATCGGTGGTCTTGCCTACTACAAGGAGGGTAATCTTCATTGTTCTGTTGCTGTTAGGAATGCAAAAGTACTGCTTTTGAGGGAAAAGTACAAGTTTTTGTGGGAAAAATGCGGGTAAAGTTTGCGTATATCAAAAAATAGCCGTACCTTTGCACCCGCTTTTGCCCGAAAGACGTACTGTTAAGGTGCGGAAAGAGGCAGTGAGCAATGCCCAGATGGCGGAATCGGTAGACGCGCTGGTCTCAAACACCAGTGGTGCAAACCGTGCCGGTTCGACCCCGGCTCTGGGTACAAAATAAATACGCATTGTGCATTATGCATTGTGCATTATGAATTGATTAAAGGGTCAGGCGGGAGACTTAAACATCCGCTATAAAGGAACAAGCAGGACAACTTACCGTTGCAACCAAGACCCAATCAAAATTTATTTTGATTGGAGAGGAGGAAGCGCGGAGCATTAAACTCGTGAAACGAGTTTCTGTTGCGGAGCGAGTTCCGACGAAAAAAAGGAGGTGTATGCAATGATTATTGTACAAGTAAAAGAAGGTGAGAACATCGAGCGTGCGATTAAGAAATTCAAACGCAAATTCGACAAGACAGGTGTGGTGAAAGAACTCCGTCGCCGTCAGCAATTCGACAAGCCTTCAGAGGTGAAACGTGTCAAGATGGCACATGCGAAGTATGTACAGCAGTTGCATGCTCACGACGATATGTAATTTGTCGTCTCCCATAGTAGGGACAGAGGTTGTTTAACACCACGTTAGACAACCTCTTTTTGTATAAAAATGAAATTTTAAGAGACAAACAAGATATGAAACGATTTCTTTTGAGTGCCGCCTTTGCCGCAATGGCGTTTGGCGTTTCGGCACAAACAGACACTACCGCCGTAAAAGCGGATACAACGGAGGGCTTCCGTTTTACTACGATTGACAGCGTGGCCATCACGCCCGTAAAAGACCAGCACCGCAGCGGCACCTGCTGGGCATTCTCTACCATAGGTTTTCTTGAGAGCGAGTTGCTCCGTACGGGCAAGGGCGAATACGACCTGAGCGAGATGTTCGTGGTGAGCCATACGATGCTCGACCGTGCCGAGTATGTAGTACGTATGTACGGCAGCACGGAGTTTGCCGCCGGCGGTTCGGCTTATGATGTCATCTATTGCTTGAAGAACTATGGTATGGTGCCGCAATCGGCTATGCCCGGTATCTGCTACGGCAGCAGTCCCGCCGATACACTGCCCGTGCATGCCGAGTTGGACGCTGTGGCGGGCGGATATATACACGCACTGACCACCGGTAAACTGAAGAAATTGACCCCCGTATGGAAAAAAGGTCTGCAGGCTGTCTATGACACCTATCTCGGTGCTTGCCCCGAGACCTTTACCTACAACGGCAAGGAATATACGCCGCAGTCGTTTGCCAAGTCGCTCGGACTCAATGCGGACGACTATGTAAGCATTACCTCGTACACCCATCATCCGTTCTACTCCACGTTTGCGCTTGAGGTGCCTGACAACTGGCGTATGGACCAGATGTACAATGTGCCCATCAACGACCTGATGCGTATCATTGACAACGCCATTGCCAAAGGCTACACGATGGCGTGGGGGGCGGACGTGAGCGAAGTGGGCTTCACCCGCAAGGGTATCGGCGTAATGCCCGATGCCGACAAGGGCGCAGACCTGACAGGCAGCGATGCGGCACACTGGCTCGGACTGACCGAAAAAGACAAAAAAGACGAACTGACCAAGAAACCGTTGCCAGAGATGGAGATTACGCAGGAGATGCGACAGCAGGCGTACGACAACTGGGAGACTACCGACGACCACGGAATGCAGATCTTCGGTACGGCACACGACCAGAACGGAAAACGCTACTATATGGTGAAGAACTCGTGGGGAACGCAGAAGAGCGATTACAAGGGTATCTGGTACATCTCGGAGGCGTTTATGAAATATAAGACCAATGATATTCTGGTGCACAAAGACGCTATTCCGAAGGATATCCGCAAGAAACTCGGAATCTGATTTTATAGAAAGATAGAAAAATAGAACGATAGAATAGAAATGAGTGCATTGTTAGAAATACGGAATCTGCATGCCTACATTGCAGGGAAAGAGATACTCAAAGGAGTAAACCTGACCATCAACGCAGGCGAAGTGCATGCTATCATGGGACCCAATGGTGCGGGCAAGTCCACTTTGAGTGCCGTGCTGACGGGTAATCCCGCATACGAGGTAACGGCAGGTGAGGCGTTGCTCAAAGGCAAGAACCTGCTCGAGATGCCGCCCGAGCAGCGTGCGCGTGAGGGAGTGTTCCTCAGTTTCCAGTACCCTGTGGAGATACCGGGCGTGAGTATGGTCAATTTTATGCGCACGGCGGTGAACGAGAAACGCAAATATGAGGGCAAACCGGCATTGAGTGCCAAGCAGTTTCTGACGCTGATGCGCGAGAAACGCCAACTGCTCGAGATGGCGGACAAACTCAACAACCGTTCCGTAAATGAGGGCTTCTCCGGAGGCGAGAAAAAAAAGAACGAGATCTTTCAGATGGCTATGCTGGAGCCGTGTCTGTCTATTCTCGATGAGACGGATTCCGGTCTGGATATCGATGCGCTGCGTATCGTGGCAGAGGGCGTGAACAAACTGAGAACCAAAGAGAATGCACAGATCGTGATTACCCACTACCAGCGTCTGCTGGACTATATCGTTCCCGATTTTGTACACGTGCTGGCAGACGGACGTATCGTAAAAACGGGTACGAAAGAGTTGGCTCTCGAATTGGAAGAAAAGGGCTACGAGTGGCTTGAAAACAATGGTTTGGGAGTTGAGTAGTTTAGATGTTTATCAGATGGAAAAACAAACAATCATAGCAGCGGGAGAGAGTAGGGAGATGGTGCTGATGAATGCGCCTTCGCAGGACTTGCATTTTGTGCAAGAGACAGGTTCGCATTTGCGCTTGCATGTGCTCAATCTGTACTCGGCTATAGGACAGCCGTCTCCCGAAGAGCCGGTTGCAAACCGCATCTTTGTGGAGCAGCAGGGTGCGGGCTGTCTGACGGAAATATACGGACTGGCGTGCCTGAAAGGAACGGAGCAGGTATCTACTGCCACGCATATACACCATAATGTAGGCGGCGGAGAGAGCCGGCAGTTGATCAAGTTTGTCTTGGACGGAACCGCCAAAGGGGAATTCTTCGGCGAACTGAAGATCGCCCCCGGGGCGCAGAAGACCGAGGCGCACCAGACGAACCGTAACCTGCTGTTGAGCGATACAGCGGTGATGCGTACCCGTCCGCAGTTGGAAATCTATGCCGATGATGTCAAGGCAACCCACGGTGCGAGCACCGGGCAGTTGGATGAGTCGGCGTTGTTTTATATGCAGCAGCGATGCCTAAGCCAGCAGACGGCACGCCGCCTGCTGATAGGTGCATTTATGAAAGATGTTTTGGAGACTATATCCGACGAAGCACAGCGCGAGCAGTTAATGCAGGCGATAGATGGCGTAGTCGAATAAGCGAAGCAGACTTTCTTTTGTTTTGGAGTCGCGGAAAATTTTCAGGTTTTCTGCGGCTTTCTTTTTGAGGGTCTGCATCTGTACGTTGGCGTACTGTATACCCTGATAGCGCATAACAAACGATTTGATTTCCTGTTCCGCCTTGCCGGTATTGATGTGCAAATCGCTGTTGGAGAGGGTTTCGCACACGATTCGGATATGTGCGCTCTCGTCTTGCGGGGCGCGTTGGAGCGATATGATAAGAGGTAGGGTTACCTTGCCGTCCTGTATGTCGTTCATTGTCGGTTTGCCGAGTTCTTCGCTGTCCGAGAAATCGAAGATGTCATCTTTTATCTGGAAACAGATACCAAACAGGCGTCCGAACTCCTTGAGGGCGGTGCGCTGGCGCATCGTGCAACCGGCGGACTCTGCCCCCGCTTCCATACAGGCTTCGAAGAGTTTGGCGGTTTTCTCTTCTATCACACGGTAGTATTGCTCCTCGCTAATCCACATCGATTCGTTGGCGTGCAGTTGCAGCAACTCCCCGGAGGCAAGCGAGCGACCTAATTGCGACACAATATCCAAGATGCGTCCGTTGCGTATCTCTGCAATGAGGGCGATGGTCTTGGAGAGCATATAGTCGCCACCGAGAACGGCTACTTTATTGTTCCAATGCGCTTGTACCGATTCTGCTCCGCGGCGTGTAGGCGATGCGTCCACCACATCGTCGTGTATTAGCGATGCAGTGTGCAGCAGTTCCAATGCTACTGCTGTAGAGAGGGTCTTGTCGGTTATCTTGTTGCACATCTGGGCGGACAACAGCACCAATATTGGGCGCAGTTGTTTGCCGCGCTTGGAAGCCACATAACTCAACACGTTGCCCAACAGGGGATTATCGCTTTTGAGACTCTCATCAAATAGTTTTTCAAACTCCTGAAAAGGGCTCTCTATCGGCTTGCGTATTTCTAATAAAGTATCCATTCCTTAGGGGATGTTCTACAAAAAGGACTGCAAAGGTACACAAAATATCCGGATTGCACAACAGGTATGTAAAAAATGCGTGTTTATATGGCGTGGTGGCTGTGGGAGACACGCCTGCCTGTATGTCCGCTCCTCTGTCTATCAGCATTGTTTGCTCTCTATACCAATTTCCCCAATAATAGTGGTATCACCGTCACGGCGATAACCAATAAGCATTTAGGATATTCTTTTTATCTTTGTTCTAATTGCAGCAAGTATCTTTTTGCCTCTAATCCGCCGCCGTAGCCGGTAAGCGACTTGTCGCTGCCTATCACCCTGTGACAGGGTACAAAGATGGAAATCGCATTCGCTCCGTTGGCATTGGCTACCGCCCGCACCGCCTTGGGCATTCCTATCCGTGTTGCCATCTCCCCATACGAAATCGTCTTGCCGTACGGAATACGCAGCAGGTCATTCCATACTTTCTTCTGAAAGTCCGTCCCCACAAATAGCAACGGCACATCAAACGCCTTGCGCTTTCCTGTAAAATACTCGTCCAATTGTTGTCTTGCCGTTTCTATAATCGCACAAGTCCCCTCCTGCATATCGGCGTGCAGCAGGCGCATCAGCCGCCTGTCCACAAACCCGCGGTGTTTCTCCGTCTGCCAGTCGCAGAGGCACAGCCGCCCCTCAAACGCCCCGAGCAGCAGTTCCCCGCAAGGCGAAACGTAGTGTTGCACTATAATATGAATATGGTGTGTGTTCATATCCAAATATCGTGTCCTACTCCGGCACCCACCTCGAAATTAGTTTCCATACGATTCCATTTGTTAATGGTTTGAAGATGGTTTGCTTGATTATTTACGCTGCAAAAGTACGACTTTTTCCGAATATATGCAAACAAATACTTACAAATGTGTAAGATTTAATACAATCACCACCCAATCACCACTCAACCCATTACCTGATACCCTTACCATAAAGCAATTCCTTCGTGCTATCAGGTGTATGTGATTATCGGGTGATTATCGGGTGATTATCGGGTGATTATCGGGTGATTGCACTTGGGATAGTGAGTGTTTACTTAGCAGTTGGCGCTAAACCTTTTGCAGGGGACGCGGACGCCCTCGTCCGCGGTCGGTTTGGCACAAACCGTATGACTATGCTCTGTATGGGAGACGTGAAGCGTAAGGCAGGTGTGCGCAGCACACTGAGTGCCGAAGCGACACGAAAGCCTGTGGCTTGAGTAGAACTCCCTATCGTCTCGCGTCGTTATGCGCCACAGGCGTACTTAATGCCGTAGCAATAACGAATCCCCATGGCGTGAGTAGAACTCCTAAGACAGAGAGGAGAATGGACGGCGACCTAAACTCGTACAACGAGTTTCAATGTCGCAAGTCCATTTCGACGAGGCATAGGACACCCTTGCTGCCAACTGCCGGGTAATCGCCCGGATACCGGGTGTTTACCCGGCAGTTAATGCTCAATTAACGATTATCAACGGATAACTAAAATGGTGTAGATGAGTGGAAAAATTGGCGAAAATGCAAAGTGCATATTGCAAATTCAGAATAATTATAGTAACTTTGCAGCGCAATTTGTAATGCGCACTACGCAATTACGGTAAACAGACCATTAAACAGCATATCTTAACGATGTTAGAACCCTTTTTCCGAATACACGACTATCTGGTAGAGCATTCCGAAATGCCTATCCGCCGCCTGTTGATGGACGAAATCGATTGGAACGACCGCCTCATCGCCATCAAAGGAGGGCGTGGCGTAGGAAAAACAGATTTCCTGTTGGCACGCGCAAAAGAGATAGAGAGCAAAGAAAAACCGATCTACCCGGATTTGACTGCCAAAAAACGTAAGTCTTCCCTACGGCATTCGTGCTTGTACGTCAACTTGAACAATTTCTATTTCACGGAGCATTCTATCGTGGAGTTTGCGGGAATGTTCGTGAAAGCAGGCGGGCATACACTGCTGCTTGACCAGATGTTCAAGTACCCCAACTGGTCGAAAGAACTGAAAAAATGCTACGATAAGTACAAAGACCTGCATATCATCTTCTCTGCATCGCCCGTGATGCGGCTCATAGAGGACAACAAGGACATCGCCGGCATCGTAAAGATGTATAACTTGCGCGGCTTCTCGTTTCGCGAGTACCTGAACTTGCAGACGGGACTCACTTTCCGCCCATATACATTGGAAGACATCCTGCGCAGCCACGCTTCCATCGCCCGTGAGATATGCGAACATGTACACCCGCTGGAGTATTTCAAAGACTATTTGGAACACGGATATTACCCGTCTTATCTGGAGCGCAAGAACTTTGAGGAGGATTTGCTCAAGACGATGAATATGATGCTCGAGGTGGACGTGCTGATGATCAAGCAGATCGATGTGGCGTGCCTGCCCAAACTGCGCCGACTCCTCTATATTATGCTCAAGGAAACGCCTTGTGCGCTGAATGTAAGCAGTATATCGGACGAGATAGACCTCTCGCGTGCCACCACGATGAACTACATCAAGTATCTCAAGGACGCGCGGCTGCTCAACCTATTATATATGGAGGGCAAGCAGTTCCCTATGAAGCCGTCGAAAGTCTATATGCAAAACACCAACATTGCGCATATGATTGCCACACGCGAACTGTCGCAGCAGGATGTGTACGAGACCTGTTTCTATTGCAGTCTCCACGGCGGACACAAGGTGAACGCCACAGAGCGCAATGCAATGTTTATTGTTGACGGGAAATACTATTTTGATGTGAAAACCGACATTCCTACACGCGAGAGTATCCGTCCGTGTGCGGTGGGCAACATTGAGACGGGTAGGGGCAATCTGATCCCGCTTTGGCTGCTCGGATTCTTGTATTAAGACCTCCGACCTCCCCCCCCAAAAAAAAAAGGAGGGGAATGCAGAACGGAGAATTAGAGACCCTTAAAGACCTTAATGACTTTTAGAAAACCAAAAGACTACTACAATAAATCAACTCAATAAACTAATTACAAAAAAGATGAAAGAAAAAAAGTTTATTACATGTGATGGTAACGCTGCTGCGGCGCATATCGCGTATATGTTCACCGAGGTGGCGGCTATCTATCCTATCACGCCGAGTTCGCCTATGGCAGAGAACGTTGACGAGTGGGCGGCTGCCGGGCGTAAGAACATGTTCGGCGAGACGGTGATGGTTCAGGAGATGCAATCGGAGGGCGGTGCTGCCGGTGCAGTACACGGTGCGCTCAATGCCGGTGCCCTGACCACTACGTTTACTGCTTCGCAGGGTCTGTTGTTGATGATTCCGAACATGTACAAGATTGCGGGCGAATTGATTCCTACCGTTTTCCACGTGTCGGCTCGTACGCTGGCAAGCCACGTGCTTTGTATCTTTGGCGACCATCAGGACGTGATGGCTTGCCGTCAGACCGGTTTCGCTATGCTCGCCGAGGGCAGCGTACAGGAGGTGATGGACCTCGCCGGTGTGGCTCACCTCTCTACTATCAAGAGCCGTGTGCCGTTCCTCAATTTCTTCGACGGTTTCCGTACCAGCCACGAGTATCAGAAGATTGAGGTGGTGGATATGGAAGACCTCCGTCCGCTGGTGGATATGGAGGCGCTGCAGGAGTTCCGCGAGCGTGCGTTGAGTCCTATGCACCCTGTTATGAAAGGTATGGCAGAGAACCCCGATGTATTCTTCACCCATCGCGAGAGTTGCAACTCGTACTATGACGCTGTGGCTGACATCGTGAGCGACTATATGGACAAGATCTCGGAGATTACCGGCCGCAAATACCGTCCGTTCAACTACTACGGTGCCGCTGATGCCGAGAACATAATCATCTGCATGGGTTCGGCTTGCGAGGCTATCCGCGAAGTAATTGACTACGAGGCAGCCAAGGGCAACAACAAGTTGGGTATGATCAATGTACACCTCTATCGTCCGTTCAGCCTGAAATACCTCAAAGAGGCACTGCCCGCTTCGGTAAAACGTATCTGCGTGCTCGACCGTACCAAGGAGCCGGGTGCCAACGGCGAACCGCTCTACCTTGATGTAAAAGACGCTCTTGACGAACTCGGATTGAACAATATCCTCGTTGTCGGCGGTCGCTATGGTCTGGGCTCCAACGATACCACGCCTGCACAGATGCTGGCTGTTTACGAGAACCTCGCTCTGCCGTGCCCGAAGAACCACTTCACCGTAGGTATCAACGACGATGTTACCTTCACTTCGCTCCCCGTCGGTGAGGAAATCGCTATGGGCGGCAAGGGTATGTTCCAAGCCAAGTTCTATGGCTTGGGTGCTGACGGTACAGTAGGTGCTAACAAGAACTCGGTGAAGATCATCGGTGATACCACCGACAAATACTGCCAGGCATACTTCTCCTACGACTCGAAGAAATCGGGCGGTTTCACCTGCTCGCACCTCCGTTTCGGCGATGAACCTATCCACTCTACCTACCTCGTTACCACGCCTAACTTTGTGGCTTGCCACGTACAGGCATACCTCCATATGTACGATGTTACACGCGGTTTGCAGAAGGGCGGTACCTTCCTCTTGAATACTATCTGGGAGGGCGAAGAGTTGGCTAAGAACCTGCCGAACAAAGTGAAGAAATACTTCGCTGACAACAATATCAAGGTGTATTACATCAACGCTACCAAGATTGCGCAGGAGATTGGTCTGGGCAACCGTACCAACACCATCCTCCAATCGGCGTTCTTCCGTATTACGGGGGTTATCCCTGTAGAGAAAGCCGTTGAGGAGATGAAGCACTTCATCGTGAAGTCGTATGGCAAGAAGGGCGAGGATGTGGTCAACAAGAACTATGCAGCCGTGGATCGTGGCGGTGAGTACCACTTGCTCGACATCGACCCCGCTTGGTCGAACTTGGACGTTAATGCCGACGTGGTCAAACCGACCGACGGCGACGATTTCATCAACAACGTGGTTCGTCCTATCAATGGTCAGGACGGCGACTTGCTGCCTGTTTCCGCATTCAAGGGTATCGAAGACGGTACATGGCCGTCGGGTACCGCCAAGTATGAGAAACGCGGTGTATCGGCTTTCGTACCGGTTTGGAATGCAGACAACTGTATTGAGTGCAACAAGTGTGCTTATGTCTGCCCTCACGCTTGTATCCGTCCGTTTGTGGCTGATGATGAGGAGGTGAAGGGTATCAACGGTGCAACGCGCGAGATGAAAGCACCCGCTGCTCTCAAGGGTATGCATTTCCGTATGCAG
>DKEG01000067.1:0-14271 GCA_002452095.1 Bacteroidales bacterium UBA6828
ATGGCTTGTAGGGAAGCCGTAGCGTCTGCGTCCCATGAATGATATGCAATTTTGATGCGGTATGGCTGTACGAATTGCCCTGCTGTTGCCGCGCAGGTTGACCATAGCGAAAGTTTGCCTATATCGAAAAAAAACAGTACCTTTGCAGTCCGAAAGATGAAAATAGCGTTTACCACACTCGGTTGCAAACTCAATTTTGCGGAAAGCAGTGCGTTAGGCAAAGCCCTGACGCAGCGTGGGCACGTGCGTGCCAAGCAAGGCGAAGAGGCGGATGTGTGCATTATCAACACCTGCTCTGTAACGGATGCCGCCGACCACAAAGACCGGCAGGCGATACACCGTATCCGCCGTCAGAACCCGAATGCCATTCTCATTGTAACGGGCTG
Source organism: Bacteroidales bacterium UBA6828 (assembly GCA_002452095.1). GTDB lineage: Bacteria > Bacteroidota > Bacteroidia > Bacteroidales > Paludibacteraceae > Colicola. The sequence continues at coordinate 387 of DKEG01000067.1, forward strand.
CTATGCCCAACTCAAGCCGGGCGAGATAGCAGGGTTTCCCGAGGTGGATTATGTACTCGGGCAAGACGAGAAGTTTGCCATTCCAGATCTTGTGGAGCGACTGGAGCACAGCCCGTATGAAGCCACAGTACAAACCTCTGCTATTCGTGAGGTGGACGCTTTCCATGGTGCCTACTCCAAAGACGACCGTACACGCTGTTTTCTGAAAGTACAGGACGGGTGCAACTATTTCTGCACCTACTGCACCATTCCGCTCGCCCGCGGCAAATCGCGCAATCCAAGCATTGCCTCGCTGGCGGACGAAGCCGCACACGCCGTACAAGATGGCGCAAAAGAGATTGTCCTCACGGGCGTAAACATCGGCGATTTCGGACGCACTACGGGCGAGACATTTATTGATCTGCTGCAGGTACTGGACACGTTGCCGACCGACCTGCCGTACCGCATACGTATCTCCTCCTGCGAGCCGAATCTGCTGAGCGATGAGGTCATTGATTTTGTAGCACAGAGCCGCCATTTCGCACCGCATTTCCATATTCCCTTGCAATCGGGCAGCAACGAAGTGCTGAAGATTATGCACCGCCGCTATACCCGCGAACTCTTTGCCGAGCGTGTGGAACATATCCGCCGCGTGATGCCCAATGCTTTCATCGGTGTGGATTGTATGGTAGGCGTGCGGGGCGAGACCGACGAGTATTGGGCAGATTACCTGCAATTTATATCGGCTTTGCCCGTCAGCCAACTGCATGTGTTCACCTATTCGGAACGTGCGCACACACGTATGCTTGAAATGGACCTGTATGTCGTGCCGACAAAAGAGCGGGAACGCCGCAGCAAGGTACTACACCAAGTGAGTGCCGACAAACTGGCGGCTTTCTACCGCGCCCACGCAGGCGAAACGGCGACCGTGCTTTGGGAAAGCAAACGCATCCGGGTATCGGAGAATGAATACCGTATGGACGGCTTCACAGAGAACTATATCCGCGTCTCCCGCCCATACGACAAAAGCAAAATCAACACCTTCGAAAGGTTACAGATTCCTAATGATATTGCACCATAACAAACGCTTTATTTTTGTTATAGGATAGTTATAGGTTGCTTACGCTTCACATCTCCACAAACACTGTAAATTCATTCAGTTTGTGCCAAACTGCCCGCGGACGGAGAAGCGGGTGTGGTAAAACTCATCGGGCGCAAGAACATACGTGACCATATCAACGGGGCACTTGCCCGCGCTGCCGAGATAGTAGGCGAAGAGACACCCAAACATCAGAAATAACATTGTTGAATAGCAGTTCGAAGACAATAAATAATAAGAAAAAGGCTTCACATTTTATGAAATGCGAGCCTTTTTCTGTCTATATTTGACGATATGCACTATTTTTTGTAACTTTGCGAACTATTTATACCAATCAGACTATTATGAAAGAAAGATTGACTATCATCGACTTTGTCGAGAAATACACTGCGGAGTATGCCGACCACGTCTTTCTCCGCGAGAAAGTGGACAATGTGTGGACGGAGACTACCTACCGTGAGACCCGCGAACAAGCACACGTGATAGGTGCCGGACTGATGGCACTCGGTATGCAAAAAGGCGAGCGTGCCGCCCTCCTTTCGCAGGGGCGCAACCTGTGGGTAACGGGCGAACTGGGTATTCTGTATGCAGGCGGTGTGAATGTGCCGCTCAGTATCAAACTCGAAGAGGCTAACGACCTGCTTTTCCGTATCCGGCACTCTGACGCACAGTATATTATGACCTCGGAGCAACAACTGCCCAAGATCCGCAAGATACTGCCCGATTGCCCGAATGTGAAATATGTTATCGTCTTTGACACCCTACCCGAGTATCAGGATCGCGAGATTTGCATTACCGACGTGATGGACAAAGGTCGTGCCTTGCTGGCAGCCGAACCCGAGAAATTCGTGGAGCGATACAAATCTGTAGGACCGGACGACTATGCCAATATCAGTTACACCTCCGGTACCACAGCAGACCCGAAAGGTATTCTGCTGACTCACCGCAACTATACCGCCAATGTGGAACAGGCACGCTCTATTATCGGTGTTGATCCCGACGATGTGATGCTCATCATTCTGCCGCTTGACCACTGCTTTGCACACGTGGCAGGTTTCTATACTATGATGTCCTACTGCGGCAGCATCGCTACCGTACCGGTAGGCAAGACGGCTCTGGCTACGCTGAAGAATATCCCGCTTTCTATCAAGGAGGTGCGCCCGATGGTGATGCTTTCCGTTCCCGCGTTGGCACGCAATTTCCGCAAGAGTATTGAGACAGGTATCAAGGCGAAAGGAAAATTTGTCGAGAAACTATACACCTTCGCACTCAACAATGCCATCAAATATAATAAGGAGTACTGGAACCGCGGCGGTTGCCAGGTATGGCGCAAACCGCTGGTGAATCTGTTCGACAGACTGATTTTCAAGTCGGTGCGCGAGGGTTTCGGCGGACGAATGAAATTCTTTGTGGGCGGCGGTGCGCTGCTGGATATCGAGTTGCAGCGTTATTTCTGCGCAGTGGGTATGCCGATGTTCCAAGGCTACGGTTTGAGCGAGGCAACACCCATCATCTGCGCCAACTCCACGGGACACGCCATCTTCGGCTCAAGCGGACGCATCGTCTCCGATCTTGAACTAAAGATATGTGATGCTGAGGGGAATGTCGTACCCGACGGCGAGCGCGGCGAGATTGTTATCAAGGGCGAGAACGTGATGGCAGGCTACTGGAAGAACCCCGAGGCTACCGCCAAGACGATTGTGGACGGCTGGTTGCACACGGGCGATATGGGCTATGTAACAAAGAAACATCCTGGCTACCTGTGGGTGGTAGGTCGTTTCAAGTCGCTGCTTATCAGTGCCGACGGTGAGAAATACAGTCCGGAGGGCTTTGAGGACGGACTGACCGACGGAAGCAAGTATGTAGAGCAAGTGGTATTACACAACAACCAGAACCCCTATACAATGGTGCTGATTGTGCCTGTCAAAGAGGCGTTGCGCGAGTATGCCAAGTCGAAAGGGCTTGACCCGAAGAGCGATGAGGGCAAACGGGCAATGCTCCAAAAGATACAGGACGAGATTGATTCCTACCGCAAAGGCGGCAAGCACTTTGGCGAGTTCCCCGAAGTATGGCTGCCCAAGGCTGTGGCTGTACTGCCCGAGGCATTCACCGAGCAGAACCATCTGGTCAATTCGACTATGAAGATTGTCCGCGGCAAAGTGGAGCAGCATTACCAGGACCGTATTGACTACGCTTATACTCCCGAGGGGCGCGACCTATTCAACCCGAAGAATATGGCGGCTCTCGACTAAAAAGAAAGGATATACACAGAAAAAGCAGACACCAAGAAAGTGCCTGCTTTTTGCTTATATCCTGTTTTAACGTGAGTTCTATATAACGAAGAAAGAGACTTTGTCGGTCAACAACTGACAACAACTATTAAACAACAGATAATAGTATAGTACCACTACAGATAGCAAACACGAATTGCCATAGGATTGACCACCAATCAGCATTATCGAGCCTATATTGAACGGACGGCTGCGCCGTATTACTACTAATTAGTCATACATTTTATATCCCCCAATTGTATCGAACTGACATTATTCTTCAGCGGAAAGTCTTCAGGTATGCCTTGTGGGTGTCGCTGACGCGGTAACTCTCTATGGCTTTCTGAATAGTCTTGCGGTGCGTCCACTCGCAAAGGCGGTGCTGCTCTATATATGGCAAAGCCGCCTCGTACTGCTTTGCCAAGGCGGTAGCAAAATACCACGCCACCCCCATACGCACATAGTAATGGTCGCTCTCTATGGCTGCCACACGTGCCAACAGTTCGTGGCGGAACAGATTGTCCAGAAAATGCGTCATCAGCATATTCACGCCAAAGCGGATGGTGTAGGGTTCGGTGCTTCCCACCCACCGCAGACAGTCGGTCAGGAGTCTGTCGGGTTGCTGTTTGGCGGCAAGGCGGAAAGCCCGCGGCTGCACAAGGTCGCACGTAGCCCAGTTGTCCACAAAGGGCAGCCACCAGTTCAATAGCGCAATGGTCTTGTCATAGTCTTTCTCCTCACAGAGAATCAAACCATGCAGAGTATTCTCGTCGTAGTACTCGTGCGGAAGGGTGCGCATAAACGCCTCTATGCAGGAGCGTTTGGCAAGTTGCTTTGCCAGACGGCGCATAGCAGGCATACGCACGCCTATGATTTTCTCCGGCGGCAACGTGGGTATCAGACTGCTATGAAACTGCCGGTACTGCTTGTCTTGCAGTGCAAAGAGTTGTTGTTGTATTTCGGTCATAAAAAACAGGTTATCCACAGGATAAAGTTAGGGAAAGAAGAGGAAAAATATAAATAGAGAAAGGTTGAGCCCGAAGCAGGAAGGAATATGGTCAGTTGGATCTGCCGGATGGAGTCTGCCAGCCGGAATGTATCAAACTGCATGGTTCTATCTATATGCCAATGCGGCAGATTTCTATGCGTACAAACGCCATATCGCACCGCCATCGGCACGGTATTCTTTATGAAGATAGGAGTGCTTGCCATTGCATCATATTATTTGTAATTGCAAAGTTACTGCTTTTCAATCATATACACAAGGGTATGCTGCATTTTCTAAGGGACGACGCTGTGCTTTTTTGGGGACGCTGCGTCTCACGTTGTTATGCGCCGCAGGCGCACGTTACACATACTTGGTGCCTTTCGGCTGCCGCCGAATGACGACGCGAGCCGCGTCGTCCCCCAAAAGCAGCGTCTCCCAAACATCTACCGCACGGCTGTTTTTCTTGTGGGGGTTCGATACCCCACAAGAAAAACATATAGTTGCTGACCTCGTAGCAGCCACCCTCACTGGATGGCTGCCACTATTATTTGATTAAAGTAGGTAGTTCATACTGTCTATGCTTGCGAACTATCCTCTGTTTTGAAAATGGATAAGTATAATGTTACGCTTATTCTTTCAAAATCACACTGATTTGAATTATTTTTATGCGGTTGCCCTAAACGCATTTGCACATACGCAAAAAAAAATGTAATTTTGCACATTGATAAAGCAGACATTATGAAACCGGTAAAACTATTCTTGACCGATGTGGACGGTTGTATGACAGACGGGGGTATGTACTACAGTGCCAACGGCGATGAGATGAAACGCTTTTGCGTGTACGACGGTATGGGTATTGTGCTGCTCCGCAAGGCGGGTGTCCCGTGCGGTATCCTCACCAGCGAGACCACCGAGATAGTCGCCCGCCGTGCCCGCAAACTTGGTATGGAATATCTCCGTATGGGCGTGGGCAGCCAAGTAGCAACAGGACGGCAAACCAAGTTGGAAGCCGCACAGGAGATTTGCAACGAACTGGGTATCACCTTGGAAGAGGTATGCTTTGTCGGCGACGACATCAACGATATTGACCTTCTTTCTCACGTAGGTACTGCTGTTTGCCCCGCCAATGCTATGCAGCAAGTGAAAGATATTCATGGTATTATCATTCTTACACATAAAGGCGGCGACGGTGCCATCCGGGAGATTTGCGAGATGATACTGACAAACAAATGACCCATATTGTATGACCGAATTTGACTACTACATACAGCAAGGCGAGCCGTCTCAACGCGAGAAAGCGGAGGCGTGGGCTGTAGCCATCGGTCTGCAGGATGTGGACGGGCTCAAGCCGTCGCAATATCTCCGTGATACTGCAAAACGGCATATAGAGGGCGACATCAGCATCAAAGATGCACAGCGATTGGTACACTCCTACTATCTGTCAAAAACAACACGTACTGCCGATGACGATGAACAATTTGAAGCCGATTCCGTAGCCTCGAAAATTGCCGAATTGCTTGAGAGTAACACGGTAGGTTTCACCCTGCAAGGCTATGTGGCTATACACAAACATCTTTTTATGGGTGTGTACAAGTTCGCAGGACGGATACGCGACTATAACATAACAAAAAAGGAATGGGTGCTTCGGGGGGGGACGGTCAGTTATCTGAATTATATGGATATACGCTCTGCCATAGAATACGACCTCGAACAGGAACGAACTTTCAGTTACAAAGGGCTATCGCAAGACGAAATCATTGCTCATATTGCACGTTTTACTGCGGGATTATGGCAGATACACGCCTTCGGCGAGGGGAATACCCGCACAACTGCCGTATTTACGATTCTGTATTTGCGGTCTATCGGATTTGATATTGACAATAGCCTCTTTGCAGACAACTCGTGGTATTTCCGCAACGCATTAGTGCGCGCCAATTATAAAAATGCCACAAAAGGGGTGGACTATGACTACCTCTTTTTAGAAAGTTTCTTTAGAAATTTGCTTCTTGGCGAACACAACGAACTTAAAAATCGTTACATGCTTATCAATCCTCCTGCGGAGTTGCAGCATACCCCCTCAAGCACCCCCTCAAGTACCCCCTCAAGTGCTGAAAACATACTTGCGCAGTTGAGTGAGCCTGTGCTTCGCCTGATAAAAGTAATAGGCGAACAACAGGTATCGAAACGGGAACTAATGCAAATGTTAGGGTTAAAGGATAGAGCCAATTTTGAGGATTATAGTTTGAGTCCTGCGATGCAAGCGGGTTATGCTCATCTATTGTATCCAAACTCTCCCAAGCACCCGCGTCAGAAATATCTATTGACAGTCAAAGGACTGATGGTCTATCAAACGTTACAGAATACTCCATGACCAACATCGCCGTCATATTAGCAGGGGGAACGGGCAGCCGCGTAGGGGGCGGGCTGCCCAAACAGTTGCTGCCGCTGGTGGACGGGCGGAGCATACTGGAACATTCGGTCGGGGCGTTTGAGCAGGCGGCGTGCATCGACGGGATTGGTATCGTCATGCACCCCGACTATATTGCGTGCGCGGAAGAGATGCTGCTCCGCAACGGCTGGCAGAAAGTGGCGTTTATCATCGCGGGCGGCAAAGAGCGTTGGGAATCGAGCGTCAATGCCATTCGGGAGATTGAACGAAGGACAAAGAACAAAGAACAAAAAATGGTTGGGGCTATCCTCCAACCAACCTATACCCATCCTATAACAAATATATTGCTCCATGATGCCGCACGCCCGTTTGTGAGCACACGTATCATTGAAGATGTCTGCAAGGCATTGGAGACCCACGAGGCAGTAACGGTAGCCATCCCCGCCACGGACACGATGTATTCCGTTTCGGAGACCGCTACGGGCAAGATAGTGCAAACCATTCCGCCCCGTGCCACCCTGATGTGCGCCCAAACGCCGCAGGCGTTCCGATTGGAGACCATAGCCGCAGCCTACCTCCATGCCTTGCAAGACCCGTACCTGCAAGCCACCGACGACTGCGGTGTCGTCTGCACCTATCTTCCAAACACACCAATTTATATTGTACAGGGTGAAGCAAGCAACCGCAAAATAACCTACAAAGAAGATTTATGAGCAAAAGAGTTGTCATTGTAACATGGTTTGAGTCAGACAATTTTGGTACTGTCCTTCAGGCATATTCATTGTACCACAAGATAGCAAATCTTGGATACTCTGTTTTTTTTCTCCGAAAAATAGGCATTGTTCGTTCTATAAAACAGATCTTCAATAAATTATTTCCTTTTTGGAATATAAATAGTGGAACTTTAGAGACCAAAGCAAATAAATTGGAAAGCAATTACTCCATTATTGATTTTTATACCATCCATCCTTTACATTGTAAAATCAATCGGATGACGGATATATATGTAACAGGAAGTGACCAAATATGGAATACAATGTTCTTTTGGGATCCGTTTTATTATTTATATTTTGCCAAGCACAATAAAAAAATCGCTTATGGTTCCAGTATCGGCACATCACAAATCAACCCACGCTATAGACAGAAAGTAAAAAAATATCTTTCTCGTTTTGTACATATTGGAGTTCGGGAGCATTCTTCGGTAGAAATGTTATCTTCCTTATTAGGGCGAAATGATATAGTTTCAGTACCCGATCCCACTTTTTTGCTATCCAAAGAAGACTGGGAGAATTTCGCTCAAAATGCCGTTTTTGATTATCCTGTTCCCCGCCGATATATGTTTGTTTATTTTGTAGGGAACAGCAATGCCGAGGTATATAATCAGATGATAAAAACTATCCGCAAAGAATATGATATTCGGCAAATAATTGTAATACCATCTTATGAATCAGGGGTATCCACAGATACGGCAGATGGCGATTGGATAGACAAAGAAGCAGGACCATACGAGTTTGTATCTTTGTTGCAAAATGCTACTATAGTATGTACAGATTCGTTTCATGCTACAGCATTAGCTATCAATCTGGGCAAAGAATTTTATGTTGCCAAACGTTTTGCAGATCATGACCCGCAATCGCAAAATACCAGGATACAGGATCTATTGTCGCATTATGGTCTGTCTCGCAGATTATACAATGGAAAATGCGACACTGACACTATAGACACCGAGTACATCAGCAACATAATAAAAAATGATAGAAAATACGGAACACAATATCTGACAGATTCGATAGAACAATAATAAAATATATATGACAATATGTCCTTCTGAATATTGTACAGGGTGCTTTGCATGCATTAATGCCTGTAAAAGCGGTTGTATTTCTATGGTTGAAGATGCTTTTGGGGAATGGCATCCGCATATTGATGCTACTCATTGTGTAGAATGTGGTTTGTGCCAAAAGGCTTGTCCTAATAACCGGTCTCCTCAATTTGCATACCCTATCAAATGTTTGGCAGCATGGAATACAGATACTGCAGACAGAGCCAAATCAGCCTCCGGAGGTATAGGAAAAAAGATTGCCGATTTTACCATCAATGCACAAGATGGCATATTCGTCAGCACAGAATACGATACGGATTTCACTCCAATCCAAACTTTTGCTGCCAAAGGTAAGGATACGTCGGTCTACCAAGGTTCCAAATATATACACAGCAAAGTTGGAGATGACACTTTCGACAAAATTAAGCACTTGCTTAATGAGGGCAACCAAGTGGTTTATTTATCTACTCCATGCCAAGTAGCAGGTTTGTTGACCTACTTAGGAAAAGACTATTCCAACCTGTTGACAGTAGATTTGATGTGTCACGGTGTCAGTCCTGTTCGCTATTTTCAAGAAGAGTTTCGTAGGATCAAAGGTGCACACCGCCTGCAAAATGTAACAGATGTTCGTTTCCGAGACAATGAGGGACATAATTTTAGAACTACATTATGGGATAAACATCAACTATTGCTAAATCTATCAGGACGACGCGATTACTATTTCGCAGGTTTTCTATTTGGAGTATCATTGCGCGAAAATTGTTATACTTGCCGCTATGCACGTCCTGAACGTGTAGCCGATATCACATTAGGTGATTTCATAGGATTGGGGACAGAAAAACCTTTCACCCACCCTACAGATAATGTATCTGCAGTTTTAATAAATACCCCAAAAGGAGAATTGTTTTTCTCACAATTACAACAAACATACCCCACTATTCAAATAGAAGAACGCCCGTATTCAGAACGGTTATCATACCCATATTCTTTACGTAAGAGTACACCTCGTCCCAGAAGCAGAAAACTCTTTAGAAAATTGGTAGCACGCAAAGGGTTTTCATCCGCAATCCGATATGTAATTGGTTGGAGAGTTCTCAAAAGTACTCTTTGGGAGTACACACGTAAATTAAAACAAAAATTCCATTTTTGATGACAACAGAGATTATACCTACCGTCAGTGTTATTATACCTGTTTATAATGCAGGAGACAGTTTGAACGACTGTCTCAATTCCGTATTGGCACAGACACTGCGCAATATCGAAATTATTTGTGTATTAGATTGTCCTACAGATGGTAGCGACAAAATTGCCAAACAATATGCACAACAGGATTCACGCATACGAATTATAGAAAATGCACATAATCAACACATCGGGAATAGTCGTAATATCGGTCTGAAAGCAGCATGCGGTGAATATGTTGCTTTCTGCGATGATGATGACACTATGGTGGCGGATTTTCTGGAGACCATGGTCTGCGAAGCACAGAAAGCACAAGTACCTTTTGTGGGTTCATACGATATGTATATTGATATGCAGGAATTGTCCAATAGTTTATGTTGTTATACAAAGGAGGCATATTTGTCTATTTTTTCCGGAAAGTCAGAGTTGTATAGCCCTTCCGTCTGGACATATATATACCAACGTGATTTTTTGCAGAAAAATGCTATCACATTTGTTGATACGCGATATGTAGCCATAGAGGATCGGCTCTTTAATACAATGGTTTTTGCTTGTGGAATACGATATGGAATAGAAACATATCCATTAGTACAGAGGTATTTGTATATGCATAAAACAGAGCACACCAATGGGAGTTACACTTACCGCAAAATGGAAAATATATTGGCTATGCTTGAAAAAATGGGAGAAACAGATTTGCTATTAGAGAAAAACAGAAAGATTGTAGAACAAAATATCATTCCTTATACAGAATGTATTGCCATTTTTATGTATGGTTCATTGAAAAAAGAAATTCGGGTAAACGGACTACATAGCAGTATCAAAAAACTACATCTTATTAACAATTACCCATTGGTGAAAGCGGCTTTGCAAACATACAAACTAATCTACAATACGCACTTGACACTTCCTAAAAATATCTTATTACGTATTCTAAAAAACATATTCGTGTTATGACTGATCCTTTAGTATCTATCGTTACTGTTACTTTTAATGCCGAAAAGTATATAGAACAAACTATCCAAAGTGTGCTTGCGCAAACATACAGGAACGTTGAATACATCATTATTGATGGAGAAAGTAGTGATGGAACAATTGATATTATCCGACGTTATGCTAATCGTTTATCCTATTGGATAAGCGAAAAAGATAACGGCATTTATGATGCTATGAACAAAGGTATTCTACACGCTCATGGTGAACTAATCGGTATAGTTAATGCCAGCGATTTCTATGCCCCTTATACTATACAGACTATAGTGGATGCCTATGAGCAACATCCCAACATCGGAATATTCCACGGCAACATCAATATGTTGAATGAAGATGGCAGTCTGTTCAAGCAAAAGAGTGCTGACAGCGATTTAGCCCAATTGGATAAAGGCTTCGGACTATTTCACCCTACTTTTTTTGTAAGAAAAGACATATATCAACAAGTAGGTCTATACGACACCTCATTTCGATTGGCAGCGGATTATGATTTTGCATTGCGTTGCAGAAACGCCGGTGTAGCATTTTATCATATTCCACAAGTATTGAGCAATTTTAGAGTTGGAGGAGCAACCAACAAGCAACGACTTAACAGTTTGAGCGAAAGTAAAACGGCATTGCTGAACAACGGTGTTACACAGCAACAAGCCGAACAGACGTATGCTTTATGGAAAAAACAAACGTATAAAGATATTATATTAAGAAAAATATATAATGCATTATGCAAGATATTCCCGCATAAATGGATATATAAAATTTCTTTATGGATACGAATCAAATGATATAATATGCGTGTTCTTTTTATATGGTACAAACGCTCCAGAGGGATTCTCGAAGGGGGCGGACAATGCAGCCTGCGCAACTACGAAATGGTGTGCAATGCGGTAGGAAAACAGAATGTAGAGTCCTACTACATTCACGACGAATACAAACGCAAGACCCTGTGGGGGTATATCCGCGGGGTATTCTGTTTCCTGTTCGGTTACTACTACGGTTTGTCGCCACAACGGGTACGGCAAATCGTGCGCTTGGCACAAGCGTATGATTGTGTGTTTATCGACCGCAGTGTATTCGGTATCATCGCCAAGCGACTCAAACAAACGGGATACAAAGGTCAGACTATTACCCACTTTCATAATGTAGAGTATCTGTATTTCGATGCCAAACTACCCCATATCCCAGGGCGCAGTGTCATCATACACACCGCAGATGCCAACGACCGGTATGCCTGCCTGTACTCCGACAAGATTATCGTACTCAACGAGCGGGACGCTATGCTGATAGAGCAACGCTACGGGCGCAAAGCCGATGTATTGGTGCCGATTGCACTGGAAGACAAACTCACAGAGCAACCTGTTGACACAACAACGCTCACCCGCAAGCAGCCGTTATGCCTGTTCCTCGGTTCCTATTTCCCCCCAAACAACGAGGGTATTCTATGGTTTGTGGAGAATGTGCTGCCGCACGTGGATATACGTATGCAGGTTGTGGGAAAAGGTATGGCGCGGCTGAAAGAAGAAGCACCGCAACTGAAAGATATTGAGGTCATCAGTGATGCGCCCGACTTGCGTCCGTACCTGCAAGAGGCGGACCTGATGATACTGCCTATATTCTCGGGAAGCGGAATGAAGGTGAAGACCTGCGAATCACTGATGTACGGCAAAAACATCATAGGTACCGCCGAAGCCTTCGAGGGCTACCACGCCGATTACCGGCGTATCGGCGGGCTGTGCAATACCGCGCAGGAGTTTATTGACTGTATCAACGCCGTTACCTCCCACCCTGTCCCGCGTTTTAATGCCTATTCGAGACAACTGTTCCTTGATAACTACTCCTATACCGCCGTGCAAAACCTGTACACACAACTGCTGGGCAAATAGTTAACATCAGTTCGATATAAACAAATTGTCTTACTTTTCCGCCGTAGGCGATAAGATTTATAGCAATTTATGGGTGTAAAGTCAAAGATTTACTTAGATTTCTTGCCGCTTTGCGGCATAGGAGTTTTTATTATATCGAGCTCACGTTAGTTACTTATTCCCTGTCTTTCGCATCAGCCATTCGGTCAGTTTCCATAGGTGTTTATTGCGGCGGGCAAGGGGATAGAGGGTCTGCATATAGAACTGCGACAGGCGGTAGTAGAGGCTGTGCTCATACGCCTTGCGTTCACGCTGCCGCTCACGGACAATACGCGCCCCCCAGTAGGTGCGGTTATACCGTTTTGCCTGCTCTTTGTCCTGACTGAAGATATTCTCTAAAAAAGCGTCCAATGCCGCCTGTGCTTTTGCCCGCATCTGCGGGTCATTCAAAGCAGGTTCACGAAGGTATTGGCGCAACAGGTCAGGATTGTCGTCTATCTCAACGACACGCTTTACCACCTCATCAAAAGACGCATAGTCCGCACAATTGATAAAGGCTTTCGGGTTAAAATCCTGTGTCACCAACGGGTCGCCATAGTAAATAGGGATGCACCCTGAGGCAAAGGCTTCCACTATTTTTTCGGTAGTATAGCCCGGATAGGCTGTATTCTCAAAGGCAATGGCAAAGCGGTGCGAGGTCTGGAAAGCCATCTTATCCGCCACAGGCGCACCCGTATTGTTTAGCAGTTTCCCCCCCGAATCCACTCTCCGCACGGCATTGAGCGCATTAAAGAACGCAATGCGTTGCTCTGCCGCACGCCCATTGGAGCAGACAAAAGCGCAAAAGTCTTTCTTTGCCGCAATCTCCTCCTCGGTCAGGAGATGTTTCCGCTCTATCTGCTCAAACGCCTTGCTGTTGTAGGTATAGTAGAGGGGATAGCGCAAATAGCGGTCGCCGAACTCAATGTGATCAAACCCGATGGCATAGTCGCAAAGGTTAAAATCGGGTGTCTGGCACTCCCCCGTCCAAAATATCTTGACGCAATCATTATATTTCAGGTGTTCCTCTCCAAATACGGAAAACACCAGATAATCAGGCTTATCCGACAACTCCACCTCATACCCGTGCTCCTGCAGCCACAGGTATATCCATGTCCGCGAGGGATTGAAATTAGCAAAATAATCTACAAAGCGTATCCGTATTTTCTTAGCCATCTGTCTCTATTTTTCTTTGCATTTATGCGGCAAAGTTAGCATAATTTATCGGATTACACAAGTCCTCTATGCTAACTCGCTATAATACAAGC
>DKEG01000067.1:14279-25161 GCA_002452095.1 Bacteroidales bacterium UBA6828
CATACGAATCACATACGAATCACATACAAATGACATAGACCTGACAGCATAAACTCAATACCATATTGCACAAATGAAAAAAAAAGCGTAACTTTGCAGGCTCTTTTTGCAATGCACAATGCACAATGCATAATGCACAATTAGGAATTAAACATCCTGACAAATGGAATCGAAATACAATCCTACAGACATCGAAGCACGCCGGTATCAGTATTGGCTTGACAACAAACTTTTTCACAGCGAACCCGACGGCAGAGAGCCGTTTACGGTGGTTATCCCGCCGCCCAACGTAACGGGCGTACTCCACATGGGACACGTACTGAACGAGACGATACAAGACATCCTTGTGCGCCGCGCACGCCTTGAGGGGAAGAACGCCTGCTGGGTACCGGGTACCGACCATGCTTCGATTGCCACCGAAGCCAAGGTCATCAAGCGTCTCAAAGAGCAAGGCATCAACAAGTCCGATCTCACGCGCGAGCAGTTCCTTAAACACGCGTGGGACTGGACTGACGAACACGGAGGCATCATCCTGAAGCAACTCCGCAAACTCGGTTGCTCCTGCGACTGGGACCGTACCGCGTTCACGATGGACGAGACCCGCTCCAAAGCCGTTATCCACGTGTTCTGCGACCTGTATAAGAAAGGACTTATCTACCGCGGACTGCGTATGGTGAACTGGGACCCCGAGCGCCAGACCGCCCTCAGCGACGAGGAGGTTATCTACCACGACGAGCATAGCAAGTTCTACTACCTGCGCTACAAAGTGGCGGAACCGGGTGTGGTGAACCCCGAGACGGGTGCCGACTACGCCGTAGTGGCAACCACCCGCCCCGAGACTATCTTCGGCGATATTGCCGTTTGTATCAACCCCAAGGAAGAGAAGAACCAATGGCTGCGCGGCAAGGACGTCATCGTACCGGGTGTAGGGCGCGTCATTCCTATTATAGAGGATAGATATGTGGAGATCGGTTTTGGTACGGGCTGCCTGAAAGTAACGCCCGCGCACGATGTGAACGACTACGCTCTCGGGCAGAAATACAACCTCAAGACCATTGACATATTCACTCCTGATGCGCACCTGAACATGGACACCGTAGAGGAAGAGTTGCGTCCGAATGTGGCTAAATACCACGGTATGGACCGCTTCGACTGCCGCAACCGGATTGTCGAAGATTTGCAGACACTCGGACTGGTGGAGAAAATAGAGGACTACGACAACAAAGTGGGCTACTCCGAGCGTACCAACGTGCCTATCGAGCCGCGCTTGTCGTTGCAGTGGTTTATCCGTATGCAGCACTTCGCAGACATCGCCCTGCCGCCCGTGATGAACGATGACATCGTTTTCTACCCCGCCAAATACAAGAACACCTACCGCAACTGGCTGGAGAATATCAAGGACTGGTGTATCTCGCGCCAACTATGGTGGGGGCACCGCATACCCGCCTACTACGATGCCGACCTCCTCGCGCAGACGGGCTTGGAGGACTACCCCACCGACAAAATTGTCGTTTCGGAGACCAAACCCGAAGGCAACTACGTGCAGGACGAGGGCGCACTCGACACTTGGTTCTCATCGTGGCTGTGGCCCATCTCGCTGTTTGATGGTATCGAACACCCGCACAACAAAGAGATTGAGTACTACTACCCCACCAACGACCTCGTTACGGGACCGGACATCATCTTCTTCTGGGTGGCGCGTATGATTATGGCGGGCTATGAGTATATGGGGGACAAGCCTTTCAAGCACGTGTATTTCACGGGTATCGTGCGCGACAAACTCGGGCGCAAGATGTCTAAATCGCTCGGCAACAGCCCCGACCCGCTCGACCTGATAGAGCGTTTCGGTGCCGATGGTGTGCGTATGGGTATGATGCTCTCCGCCCCCGCAGGCAACGACATTCTCTTCGACGAGAGCCTGTGCGAGCAAGGGCGCAATTTCTGCAACAAGATATGGAACTGCTTCCGTCTGGTCAAAGGCTGGGAGGTTACCGACAAGGCGCAGACCGAGAGCGAGCGCGTGGCTACCGACTGGTTCGAGTCGCAGTTGGCAAAGACCGCAGGCGAGGTGGCAGACCTGTTCTGCAAATACCGCCTGAGCGAAGCCCTAATGGCTATCTACAAACTCTACTGCGACGAGTTCTCCTCGTGGTACCTCGAGATGATCAAGCCCGCCTACGGGCAGCCTATCGACCGCACCACCTACGAAAAGACGCTTTTCTTCTTCGACCAGATGCTCCGTCTGCTCCACCCGTTCATGCCGTTCATCACGGAGGAACTGTGGCAGAACATCGCCGAGCGCAAAGTGGGCGAGAGCATTATGGTGGCTCCGCTGGCTACTTTTGCCGCTCCCGACGAGCAGTTGTTGGCTGATGTAGAGAACCTGAAACTGGTGGTTTCCAACGTCCGCAATATCCGTGCGGGCAAGAATATCCCGCTCAAGGAGGTGCTGACGGTCAACACCACGGCGGAGACCGGCGCGGCTATCCGTGCGCTGATTGAGAAACTCGGCAGTTGCGAGGTCATGGTCGGCAACGTGGAGAAATCGGCAGGGGCAGCATCGTTCATCGTAGGTACCACCGAATACAGCGTGCCATTAGATAAGTTCATCAACGTAGAGGACGAACTGAAGAAACTCGAAGCCGACCTGCAGCACCAGGAGGGTTTCCTGCGCGGCGTGAAGGCTAAACTCTGCAACGAGCGTTTCGTACAGAACGCCAAACCAGAGGTGGTCGAACTTGAGCGCAAGAAAAAAGCCGATGCCGAGGCACGTATCGCCTCGCTCCGCGACTCCATTGCGGCATTGAAGAAATAAACAGAGACTACCATACACAAAAAACGGCATCGCCTGCGCGGTGCCGTTTTTTCTGTATCTCAGGACAAATCTTTATACTCCCAGAATCTCTTCCACCAAATCACGATCGTCGGCGGTGAGTTCAGAGTTGTGGATGATACCGTTCTGCAATAGTTCGGCAATATGCTCTGCTATCCGGTTGCGGGTCATACGGCGCTCGCAGGCGATGGCGTCAATGTCCTTGCCTTCGTAAAACAGGTGCAAAGTGGTCATCATGCTGCCTGCCAGACGTTTGTTTTTCTTCGCCTCCGCCACAGCACGTTCTATCTCTGCGGGTGAAAGAGAACCGGTAGCAGACTGCTCCTGCAAAGTCAGGTGGATGTCGGGTGGATAAGCGGTGGTTGGCTGTTTCCGAATATACTTTTTGATCAGAGAAAGCACCTGTTCGCCAAATAACTCATACTTCTTTTTGCCGATACCGGACACTGCCATCAAATCCTTTTTGGTGGTAGGCAGCAGGTTGCTAATCTCGATAAGCGTCTTAGTTTGCGCCACGAGGTAGACGGTATTCTCCCACCCTTGTGTCTCGGCAATACTATGACGCAATGCAAACAGACGTTTGAGCAGGTCCGGGTGTCGGCTCTCCGTGTTGGTTTCCGCTTTCTGTTCGCTCTTGGCGGATATATGCACCTTGGGTATCACAAACGCCTGCCGGGCATCAAAAAAAGACTGCACCGACGGCTCTTTGCCTATCTTGCTCATCACAAACGCCTGCCGCGCCAAATCCACATAGAGTTCGTCAATCTGCTCTTCAAAATCTTTGGCATCGTCTTTGCTGTCGGTATAGACCGGCGATGCTTTGAGTGTATTCTGCATCGTTTCCAACGCCTGCGAAAAGTAGCCGCTTGCTGCCTGCAGACGCTCGGAGAGATACGCCGTGCGGACAGGTTCCTCGTTGAGGATCTGCCGTATCTGCCTTTGGAACACCTCCGCCGTATGCTGCCATCCCGCCATCGCTTGTTCTATACGCCCAAGAAAACCGGCAGCCGTATCGTGGTTGAAAGCCGTGGACTTGCTCACCAACCGCTGCAGATTCTCCACCCGCTGCATCGCGTCTCGGAAATCATACAGCCCGCAAAGCACCTGTATCAGATACTCGCGCTGCGAGGGGTCAAGTGCCGTTTCCACCCGCTCTATCGGCGGCTGGGCTGCGGTAAAGTCCAACACCTCACGCGCATTGGTAAGAGCCGATTCGGGTATCTTGCTCAGCAGCACCAGCCCCTCCAGCGTACGACAGCGCGACAATGCCACATACACCTGCCCCGCGGCAAACGCATCGGCGGCATCAATGACCACATTATCAAAGGTCAGTCCTTGCGCCTTGTGGATCGTAACCGCCCACGCCAGACGCAAGGGGATATGCGTAAACGTACCCGCCACCTCGGTCTGTATCCCATCGCTGTTGGCTTTAGCGATGTAGCGGATGTTCTCCCACGTCTCCGAATGGACTTCTATCCGCTCTTTGCCGCCGTCCTGTCCCTCACATTCCACCACTATTTCGTCTTCTTTCAGCAATACCACCACGCCCAATTTGCCGTTGTAGTACTGTTTCTCGGGCGAGGAATCGGTACGGATAAACATCACGCGTGCGCCCTCTTTGAGCGTAAGTGTCTCGTCCGCAGGATATTGCGACTCGGGGAAAGTACCTTTCACCACCGCATGGAAAGTAAACTCCTTCTCTCGCAGTGCTGCCAACTCGCGCGAGTTGATAGCGTCAACTTTGCGGTTATGGGTGGAAAGCACGATATGGAACGGCTCGTCCTTTCGGGGTCTCCAATCGGGGATATACCGGCTGTTGAGCAACGCAAGAGAAGATGGCGAAAGGCGGTTGTTACGCACCTCGTTGAGCAAATCGACAAACTGCCGGTTGGTCTGGCGGAAGACATGGTCAAGTTCAATATAGACAGGCGTAATCTCCCGAAACACATTGGCTTGGAAGAAATACGGACCGCTGTAGAACGGGCGCAGATAGTTCCATTCGTCCTCACGCGCCACGGGCGAGAGTTGGTACAGGTCGCCGATTAACAGCATCTGTACCCCGCCGAAAGGGAGGTTCGGACGATGTTTCATCCTGCGCAATACGGCATCTATCGTATCAAGCAAGTCGGCTCGTACCATACTGATTTCGTCTATCACCAGCAACTCCAGATTATGCAGCAAACGCTGCTTGGGGCGGCGCATCTGCATCTCCGCAAAGAGTTTGCGCCGCTCGGCAGGCGTTGGCAGAAAGAGTTGCGGAGGCAACTGGAAAAGCGAATGTATCGTTACGCCTTCCGCATTGATAGCCGCCACGCCCGTAGGTGCCACCACCATCATCTGTTTCGGACATTCGGCACGCAGTTTGCGCAGCAAGGTGGTTTTACCCGTCCCCGCTTTGCCCGTCAGAAAGATGCTCCTATTGGTGTGCATCACATACTCATAAGCCAAATCATAAGGTGTCATTTGCCTTGCCGTTCTTGCAACTGCAAAGATACAATAAATCCGCGACATATACAAAAAACGGCTGCACGATTTATTCGTACAGCCGTTTTTATGCAAACAGATCCTGTTATTCGAAAGCACCCATCTGAAGCATTGATACCTCTTTCGGGGTCAGGAAACGATACTTTCCGCGTGCCACGTTCTTCTTGGTAAGACCTGCGAAACTGACACGGTCAAGTTGCATCACTTTGTAGCCCACTTTCTCAAACATACGGCGCACTACACGGTTCTGCCCCGAGTGAATTTCCAAGCCGATATGCTTGCGATCCCCTTTGGGGAACTCCAATGCATCGGGTACAATCTTCTCGTCGTCAAGCACCACCCCCTCGCGCAAAACCGCCTCATCTGCCGGCTCCAGATCGCGATCCAGCGTTGCGGCATACACTTTCTTCTTGCCGAACTTCGGGTGGGTCAGTTTGGCTGCCAAATCGCCGTCATTGGTGAGCAGCAGTACGCCTGTGGTGTTGCGGTCAAGACGACCTACGGGATAGATGCGTTCTGTACACGCATTACGGACTATATCTATCACTGTATGACGTTCCTGCGGGTCATCGGTAGTGGTTACAGTATTCTTCGGCTTGTTGAGCAAAATATACACCTTGCGTTCGCGGCGGACAGGCTGGTCGTGGAACTGCACCTTATCGGTGGGCAGTACCTTGGCACCCAGCGAATCAACCACTACCCCGTTCACGGTAATCACACCTGCCTGAATAAAATCATCCGCTTCACGGCGGGAGCATATACCGGCATTAGCCAGATACTTGTTCAAGCGGATAGGCTTTGTGGGGTCTTCATACTGCTGCTGGTAGGTCTGACGTTTGCGCTCGCTATACACACCGGTATTGTGCTGCGGACGCGGACGAAACTGCCCTTGCGGGCGATATCCGCCCTGACGCTGCTCGCCGTCCTGGTTATAACGGGGACGGTATCCGCCCTGAGGACGCTCGCCGTCCTGGTTATAACGGGGGCGATAACCGCCTTGCGGGCGTTCGCCGTTTTGATTATAGCGGGGACGGTAGTTGCTCTGTGCTCCGTCGGCATTATAACCGCCTTGGTTGTAACGCGGTTCTACACGCTCCGCACGCGGATGCGTACCATCGGTGCGCGTAAAACGCTGGCGCGGACGACTGCCGTCGCGATTGGAACTATAGGAATTGAAACGCGGACGGACGCTTGCGCCGTCCTCCGACATATAGGCGTCTCTTTGCTCTCTCGGATTCTCACTCCTGCGATAGCCACCGGGACGATTGGTGTTGTCTTGGTTGTTGTACATAATCTTTTTTGTATAGGTTAAAAAACAGGTGACTCTCTCGAGCCACACCCGCGCTCCCGCGCGAGAATATCTATCGTTTACGTTTTAGGTTTTTTCTACCGATTCTTATCGAATTACAAGGTATTAAATCAAATTTAGGCTCCGAGCCTTTCACCCGGAGCCTAAGGTGATCACCTGATTTTATGACAGGCGATTAAGCCTCTGCAGCCTTCTCGATAGCGAGTTTACCACGATAGTAGCCACAACTCGGGCATACGGTGTGATAAATGTAGTGTGCACCGCAGTTCGGGCAGATTGCCAATGCGGGTACTTTCAGTACGTCATGCGTACGACGCTTCGCTTGTCTGGTGTGCGATTGTCTTCTTTTAGGATGTGCCATATCAGTTTTTCTTTTATTTAATAAGTCAAAAAATATAACGGTGCAGCGTCATCACCCGAGCCACGCAGAACGACCCGCCGGTTACTCCACCTCTCCGTCTTCTATTGCATATTCGTCCTCCGGTGCTGTACAAAGGTGGTCTTGGAGAAGTGCATCCATTTGCGGATTGCAACCACCGGGTTGGTGACTATGTACCAACGGAAGATTCACTACTATCATTTCATAAGCGAGCCAGTCCAAATCAATGGTTTTCACTTTCTCCACCGATTCTTCGCCTTCATCCTCCAAATTCACTTTTTCCTCTACATCCATCCGGATATCCATCGGGTCAAGGCAACGGTCGCACGTTACTTGCACTACTCCCTTTACACCTACTGTCAGGTCAAAATCCTCTTCACGCAGATCCAACACTGCTTTGGCGGATACCTGCCCGCCTAATAGTTCGGTTTTCTCTATCGTGGCAAAATAGGCATCATCCAACTGATAATCAAACTCATAATGCCCTACTTCCAGCGTAGAGAGATCAACAATATGACTTTTCTGCTCACTCATAGTGCAAAATCGGCTGCAAAATTACTATATTTTTCTGACATACACAAGTATTTGCTTCTAAAAAAAATAACAATCTACGCCATACGATACAAGAAAAAGAGAGACCTCTTTTGAAAAAGTCTCTCTTTTTGTTTACTTGCTTTCCTCGTTTGGATTAGCGGACTCTTGAGCAGGTTGTACCATCGGCAATGGAGACTGTGCAGTCTCCGGCAGCGGCTGCACCGCCGCCTCTTTGGCGGGTTGTGCTTTGGGTGCCTTGGGTTGCTTTGCCCTAGGCTTCTTCACTGGTGCAGGCTGCAGTGCCACTTGTACCTTCTCTGCAGGCTTCTCCTGCTTGGTCGGCTCTGCCTTGGGCATTTCCTTCTTGGGCTGCTTTGCCTTGGGTTGCTTCTTGGCGGGTTGCGCTTTCTGCTCCGCAGGTTGCAGTGCCTTAGGTTGTTGCTCCTTAGGTTGCTGCTTCTGCGGCTGCTTGGGCTGCTGCGGTTCTTCCTGATGTTTCAGGATATTGCCCCTTGCATCATAGAAACGCATCTCCAGCATACCCAGACTCTGGTTTTCCACCACACGCACACCGTACTTGCGACGCCATTGCCATTTCAGGCTGTTGAACCACCCGCGGCATACATACGAATACACATACGGATGCAAATGCAGGCGCAAGCCTTTGCCGTAATGCTCATAGTAATGCCCGATCTCCTCCTCCACTTGGTCGGTAAAGAGTATCGAAGGCTGTATCTTGCCTTTGCCCATACAGGTCGGACAAACTTCCATCACATCCACCTCTACCGCGGGGCGCACGCGCTGGCGGGTGATTTGCATCAGTCCGAACTTGCTGAGCGGCAGGACGTTGTGTTTCGCACGATCGTGCAACATCAGTTTGCGTACATAGTCGTACAACTGCTGCTGGTGCTCTTTGGAGTCCATATCGATGAAATCGACAATGATGATTCCACCGATGTCCCGAAGCCGGAGTTGGTGTACCAGTTCTTCTGCGGCAAGCATATTGAACCGGAACGCGTTTTCCTCCTGGTCTTCATACAGTTTCTTGCTGCCCGAGTTGACATCTATGGAGAACAATGCCTCCGTGCGGTCGATAATCAGATACCCGCCGTGCTTGAAGCCCACCACTCGTCCGAGTCCGGTCTTCATCTGGCGCGTAATATCAAACTTATCAAAAATCGGCTGTGTCCCCTCGTACAATTTGACGATCTTTGCGCTGTCCGGAGCAATCAGTTCCACGTACTGGCGCACCTCGTCGTATATGGCTTTGTCGTTGACCTGGATAGCTGTAAAATCAGGCGAGAACACATCGCGTATCACACCTATGGTACGCCCGAGTTCTTCGCTGACCAGGCTGACAGGCTCTTTCTGTTGCAGCGACTTGACAGTGTCTTCCCAGCGTTGCACCAACAGGCGCAATTCGCTGTCCAACTCCGCCACACGCTTGTCTTCCGCCACCGTGCGCACAATCACACCGAACCCCTGCGGTTTGATGGATGTGATCAGTTGTTTCAGCCGGGAGCGTTCCGACTCGCGTTTGATCTTCTGGCTGACCATCACCCCGTCGGAAAGCGGTATCAGTACCATATTGCGTCCGGCAATGCTGATTTCGGCAGTCAGTCGCGGACCCTTGGTGTTGATTGGCTCTTTGCTGACCTGCACCAATATCGGGTCGCCCACTTTGAGCACATCGCTGATATTGCCCGACTTACCCACCTCGGGTTGGCGGGGCGTATTCTGCAACCGTGGTACACGCCGGCGGTCGGAAACCGCCTTGGTAACATAACTTTGCAGCGTTCGAAACTGTGAACCTAAATCCAAATAATGGAGAAAAGCCTCTTTCTCATAACCTACATCCACAAAGACTGCATTGAGCGCAGGCATCACTTTCTTCACGCGACCATAGTAGATATTTCCCACCGAGAAATTATCCTTGTTGCGTTGCTCCCGACTCACCTCTTGCAGGCGGTCGTCTTCCGTGAGCGCGATAGCAATCTCCTGTGGCTGTACGTCCACAATCAATTCGCTTTTCATAATGGTTCTCAATAAAATAAAAATGCTTTGTGGCAACACATTTGCGCCCAAATATGTCTCAAGCCACAAAGCATGTTAAAAAACGGAATCGTCTTACTTATGCTTATGACGATTCTTGCGCAAACGTTTTTTACGTTTGTGGGTAGACATCTTATGTCTCTTATGCTTCTTTCCGTTTGGCATAATTGTAATTATTAAATAGTTATTGTTTTATTCCTTCATCAGAGGAGTTGTTTCTTGAATTCATTCGAAGCCTTGAATGCGGGAATCTTGTGTTCCGGCACCTCGATGGAAGTATTCTTCGAGATGTTGCGTGCAATTTTCTTGGCACGAGTCTTGGTGGTAAAACTGCCGAAACCGCGGAGATATACACTATCACCGGCAGCAACGGTCTTCTTGATGTTATCCATAGCCGACTCTATGACGGTGGCAATCGACGTCTTGTCGTAGCCGGTCTGGATAGCAATGCTGGTAATGAGTTCTGCTTTAGTCATAATTCTATATATTTTTCTATATTTCAATAGTTCGTTAAAAATGCCTAATAAATTTATTTATTGGCAGTTAAGTACTGCCGGACTATATTGTATCAAGTAGTTCGTCTATCTCAATAGAGTTCTCAAAAAAAGTGTTCTTTGGCGTATTTTTTAGTCTAAAGACTTGCTCAAGTGGCTGATTATTAGTATCTTTGTAGTGTCTAATTACAATACATACATCAGCCCACTCGAACAAGTTAAAGACTTGTGTAACGCTGCCCTTCGCAGCCGGTCAGCCATCAAAGTATCTTTTATCTCTTTCTTTCGAGATGCCATCCTCGGCGTGCTTGCCATTCGAGGAAGAGTTAATTTTCTGCAACTATCGCGCTATTCCAAGTCGTGCGAACAGCGTTTCCGCCAAAATTTCCGCAAGGATTTTGACCGGATAGCGTTTAACCGAAACTTTATAGACAAGCAGTCGGGACATCGCTATGCCATAGCCATAGACCCGAGTTTCATCTCAAAAAGCGGCAAGAAGACACCGGGCATCTCTTGTTTTTGGTCGGGCGAATACCGAACATCAACAAACATCAAAGGCTAAAAGAACACTATGTCAAAGAACTTATGCTATATGGACTTAAAACGACCATTTAAGCACTATTGGGCATCTAATTTTTAACGAACTATTGATATTTCTATCGTTCTGTTTTTCTGTTCTTTCTATAGAAACCGCTTTTGCGGCGAAAAACTTTGCAAAGGTACTATAAAAAATTGATTTACAAAAGTTTTTCGTCAAAAAAAATCACTCTGCAAGCAATGTACTGTCCAATAACAAA
>DKEG01000040.1 GCA_002452095.1 Bacteroidales bacterium UBA6828
TCCCCGGCTTGGAAAATCGGTATTCATTCGGTATTCATTCGAGAATCACCTACTAATCACCTTCTAATCACCTACTAATCACCTACTCCTTCTATACAGATGCTATACGGAGATCAGATAGAGAAGACATCGAAGCCTCCGTCCACGACGCTCAAGGCACCCGTAACAAAAGAGGACGCCTCGGAGATGAGGTAGTGGATAGTGCCGCAGAGTTCCTCGGGTACGGCAAAACGACCGGCAGGAGTATGACGGATCACATCTTCACCGCGTGCGGTAAGAGAGCCGTCTGGGTTGGTGAGCAAAGCACGGTTCTGGTTGGTAATCAGGAAGCCCGGCACGATAGCGTTGACGCGGATACGCGGGCTGAACTTCTGCGCCATCTCGGCAGCCATATACTTGGTGTAACTGGCGATAGCCGACTTGGCACACCCGTAGCCGAAGACGCGGGTTAGGGGACGGAGGGCAGACTCGGAGCAGAAATTGACGATAGCCCCCTCTTTCTTCTCACAGAGGACAGAGCCGAGGATTTTGGTAGGCAGGATAGTACCGAAGAGGTTGAGTTCGACCACCTTGCGGATAGCATCGTCGGATGCATCGAGGAACGTCTTGTCGGGAGCGATATTGGCAGCCGCCATATTACCGCCCGCCGCATTGAGCAGGACATCAATCGTACCGAAACGGGCGAGGATGTCGCGCTTGTTCTGCTCTAGAATGTCGGCATCCAAAACATTCGTACGGAGGAACATAGCGGGTGTAACAGCCGAGAGTTCCGCCTCGAAAGATTTACCTACTTCCTCGTTCATATCGAGGATGACCATGTGTGCGCCCTGCTCGGCGAGATAGCGCGCAATCGTTTGTCCGAGGACACCGCAGCCGCCCGTAAGGACGACCACCTTACCTTTGATATCAAAGAGATTTTTCATATTCCGTGTATTTTTTTATAGTTCCGTATTAGGGGCTTCGTTAAAGAATTTGTTTTTACTCCATTAATGCCCATTAAAAATCCATTAAAAGGACATCATCGGGCATTTAAGTCTCCGTTAATTGCCGTTAATTTATCGTTAATTTTATTTGATAACTTTTTTGCCGTTGAGGATATAGGTACCGGAAGGAAGAGTAGCAAAATCCGTGCCGACGTAAGCACCGAGGAGGGTGTAGATACGATTGTCGGGTTCAACAACAGCGGTATTGACGGCAGTCGGGTTCTCGGGCTCCGACGTCTTCGGGTGGATAGTAATGCTCCTTACATAAATACGCTGACCGACAGTGGTTTGATTGATACGAACAGACGTAACTGTGCCTGCGGGTTTCCATACGCATTTCTCAAACTCTTTATTGCCTGCAGAAAGAGCAAAAGCAGCGGTATCCGTAAGTAGCACGTTGATTGCCTTGAAGCCGTCCTTGCCTTCCTCTGCATTATACATAGCAGCAGAGATAACGATTGAATCCACCTCGGTAGGATTAGCCAAAGTAAAACCGATAAAACCGGCTTTCGGAGTTTTAGCAGTACCTGAAGTTCCGAATTTTGCACCACAATTTTCGCGTGCGGCATAGATAGCATCGCGCGTATCAATAGAGGCTACTTTATCGGTTCCTCCGAATATATTGGCGATATATTCCTCGGGGGTATTGCCTTTGGAATAAATACTACCTGCATCTTTGGAAGCATCTGTATTTTCCACAAAATACAATGTGTACGACCGGGCGAAAGCCACTGAAGACAGCAGCACGGCTGCCATAGAAAGAAAAAGTTTTTTCATGTTGTTATTGTTTTTACAGGGTTATTTGAATCGTTTTTGCGGGAGGGGCACACCGAAAAGGGTGTATTTGTTGCCTGCGCGGAGGATATAGACCTGCCCGTTCTCGATGATTTTGGTAGCGGGCGATGTCGTAACCGTTTGCTCTACGGCATCGGGCAGGCGATGACGACCATAGAAGGTCAGTACCAACTGCGGGGCTGTTTTGCCCTCGCGGGAAAAGAACGATACCGCATCGTCGGTCTTGGTGAGCGCATGCAGTTTGAACGACGGCTGCCCGGCGTGGTCGAGTACCCAGCGGGTAACATCAAACGTATAGGTGCTGTCCGCCACGAAGGCTTGTTTATAGGACGCAAGGCGGTTGTAGGTGCTTTTCCACGACGCATTGGCAGCCCGCTGCGCACCCGTAAGGGACTCCGTCCACGACGGGTCTTCCACGCCCGAGACAAGCAGGTTGTGCGGTTTGCCGTCGGTAGCGGCACACGCAAGGCGCAACTCGGCATTTTTGAGGAATGGCATCAGGGCAGCAGCCTGCGAGAGGTCGAAACGCAGGAAAGCCTCACGGCGTTGGTTCTCGGTGCCGTAATAGCGCACGAGAAGGGTCTGCTCCGTGCCGTGGGTATCCCGTTGGTTAGCACCAAGCGTAACATAGGTATCCGCTACGGGTGCAAAAGGACACTCGGTAAGAACGGTTTCCTGCGGGCAGCGGGTGGTGCCGTCGAAGAAATCAATGAGACGATAGACCTGCGAATTGAGTTCGGCGGTATATGGCGTCATATCGGTATATTCCTCGCGAGTGGCAGAGACGAGCCCTTTGTTGGAGTCATTGTTGTCCATAAAGCGGAAATACTGCCAGCCGATGAAACAGGGGTTCTTCAATAGTTGCAGGCAGGTGTTCTGATACCATCTGCCACGGTCCGCCTGACTGTTGACATACCAGCCTGCGCCTTCCTGCGTGCCGGACTTGAAATGCACATCCTTGATATAGAACTCGGTTACAAGGCACGGGTGGTCATTCGTCCACGAAGCCTTTGCAATCTGGTCGTTTGGGCAGAAATAGTCGTAGAAATTGACGGACGTAACATCACAGTACTTGTGCGACATATCCACCACCCCCTGAATGCTCCGCGGCACCCCATGGAGACGGCTGCCGAGAACCATGTGATTCGGGTCCGCCGCGCGGATAGCACCTGCCACTACGCTGAAATACCGCTCGGCAAGATAAGCGGCATACGCCTCTTTCTGCGCCTCTGTGGGTGCGGACAAGTCCACCCCGTTGCGTGCCGCCCATACAACAGTGCTGTCGTAGGTAGGGTCGCCCGCAGAAAGCGAGGAGACAACGAGTTCCAACTGGCGGATATTGAACGGCAGTTCGTTGTCGGTAAAATACCCAAGCAGGTCGCGCTCGTTGCTGTACTGCGAGAAATTGCTTTTGGCTTGCGTATAGCAGAAAGTCTCGAACTGAGGGTCAAGCACCAGCAGATAATTGGCGGCTTTGTTCTGCACCTCTTTGGGTGTGTCGTAGTAGTCGGGGCGCTCCTTGCGGTAGTTGACATAGAAATTGTACCGCCGCGTATAGGACATCTGCCCATAGTTCCAGAGGTTGTTGCTGTTCTTGGTCTGCGACTCGGAGGCGATAAAATTGCCCGTTCCGTTGAAGCCGTTGCGGCGCAAGACATCATAATCGTCTTGCAGGGCATTGGCATCCAGGCTCGTAACCGCCATATTGATGCCCGCATAACCGTCCGGGTCGATGAGCCACCAGCGGTTGTCGATCTTCTCCACATGGTAGAACCCCGTAGAGTCGGCGCGAAGGTATGCGCATGCACCTGTGCGGGTATAGTCGGAAGCGGTATTCTCCGCCGGAGTGTAGCCGCCGAGCGTAGAGACCAGATCTATCTTGTAACAGCCCCACCCACCATTGTATGAACTCTTGGCATTAATCGTAGCGGCAGAGAGCGTCCCTGCCACTACGATGATACCGAATAACGAAAGTATGCGCTTTTTCATAATGCTTTGAAACAAATACACGAAAAAATCAATCAAAAATTATTCAAGCAGGCAAGTTCTTTTGGCGACGCAGGATGCTTTGCCTCCATATTGTTCCTGTTTTTCGCAGGCGAGGCGCCCGCGTCCCCGGAGATGCTGCTTACAACTCTGTACCGAGGACGGTATATGTTGCGTTGCCGCGGCGGATAACGAGTTGACCGTTTTCGATTGATTTAACGGCTTTTGCCTCGGCACGGGTGTTATCCAGAGCGGTCTGTTTGCCGATTATGTCCTCCCATGCATAACCTACGCGGATACCGTCAATGATATAGGGTGCGATGGTGTTGGCTTTGCCGGGCTCGCCGCCACGCAGATAGAAACCGCGCAAGGAACCCATCTCCTTTCCGCTGCCGGACAGACGATAAGCGTCTTTCCCGTTGGGGTCTTTCTGATAGAGGTTCGCCGTAGCGGGTTCTGCACCCAGCGTCGGATTGATATAGAGCCACATCTCGTCGTCATAGTTGCCTTTTTCCTCAGCGGCGGTCTTGCCGTTGAGTTTGCCGACGTGGTATTTCATCACAATGAGGTAGGTCTCGTCGAAGGTGAAATACGGTTCGTTCTCGGGGTTCGTCCATTCGGCTTTGCCATCACTCGACTTGTTGATACCGAAGGAAATCTCCTGTCCCGTAAAAGGTGCACCCGTAATCTCGTCCATCGCCTCTACAGATGCATACAAGCGACCGGCAAAGTTTTTTGACGTGGCAGTAGGTTCCATCTTGATACCCATGAAATAGTCGGGGCTGCTATAGTTCACCGTTTGTTTGGGGAACTGAATCATAAAAGCGATGTAAATGGTCGAGTCGTTTAACACACCATGTCCCCAGTTCTTAAAAACGGACTGCCCCGATTTAGACTGCGGAGTGAACAGCAACGCATTGCCCATACCCGAGCCGGCATAACCTTCATAAATCAGCGGTGCATCGGCAATAGTAAAGCGGGTTTTGCCCGAATTGTCGTTAGCGACCGTACTCCACCCCGTTACACCATCGATGTTGTCGGACAATGTAATGGTATCGGTGATAAGGTTCGTACCTGCCTCATACTCGAAATACTCCTCAAGGAGCAAGTTTTGGGCATTGATACTCAGTGCCATAATGGCTACAGAAGCCAAAGAGAAAATCTTTTTCATAATATTGTTGGGTTTTAGTTAGAGACTTTAGGGACATTAGAGACTTTAAGGACAATCATTACAAATTACTAATTACTAATTACAAATTGATTAGTATCCCGGGTTTTGCGGGAAGGTGTGCATAATGTCGCGTTGGGCTTGTGGGATAGGCCAACGATTGTGGTAGTCGCTGACGTTGTTGCGGATAATGGTATCATTATTCAGCACCCCCCACCGCTCGCTATAGACATATTCACCGCCGTGCGCCTGCACCTGCTTGACCAGCAAGTTCTCCCGTTTGAGGAAGTTCCAGCGGTCGCCCTCCAATGCCAACTCGCGTGCCTGCTCGTCCGCCAGCATTTCGATAGTGATCGGTTGTGTCTCCGCTGCATTGCCCGCACGGGTGTAGGTCTTGTTGTAGTAATAGGCTGCCGAATCCTGCCGCCCGAGATGGATATATGCTTCGCAACCGAGGATATATGCTTCGGGGAGACGGTAGATGATGATATCCTTGAACGACTCGTTATCCGTCGGCGACGCCTTGGTATAGGAATCGTTGTATTTGGTGCACATCGGGTGCACGTTCTGATATGCCGCCTCCGTGGTAGCGACAAGCGTATCGCCCACGTGCCGACCGCGCGGCAGGTTGTCCGGATCGTTGTACGTCCATGCGGTCTTGTACCATGCGGTATAGCGAAGGTCGTGCGCACGGTCGTAGAGACTGAGCAGGTATTGGTTCGGGAACACGCGTCCCCACGGGTAGCCGCCCGATGCATAGTCGATTAGCATACCTTTCTGTTCGTTGTACTTCGGCGTACAGATGATACACATACGGTGTCCGCTGTTGGAGTTGGTAACCGTATTGGTGAACCAGCCGCCGGTAGCCTTGTTCCATTGCGAAACGAGTATCGCCTCCGAGTGGTTGAGGTTAGCCGCATCGAAGACCTCGCGCGGATCGGAAAGCAGTGCATACACCCCACTCTGCTCTATGGCATTGATCTGGTTGGCACACTCCTGCCATTTGCCCTGCCATGCCGCCGACTTGGCACGTAACAGGCGTGCCACGCCCTGCGTAAAACGACCGGGCTGTGTGGTGGTCCAAGCCAAATGGTCAATGGCATAATCGAGGTCTTCGTCCATCAGCGCATACACGTCCTCTTTGGCTGCAGGTGTATAGGAAATGGAATCGTTCACGTTCTCGGGGGTGGTAACACGCGTAGTGAGGTAGATATTGTCGTAGCGTTGCAGCAGGCGCAGGTAAGCATGCGCACGGAAGACACGCGCCTCGGCTACCGCCTGTATCGCCACGGGGTCGGTCATATCCACCTTGTCCGCTGCACCGATAACCATATTGGCATATCCGATCAAGGCATATTGCTGCTTCCACAGGCGTGCCACGCTCGGCGTCGTGGGCAGCAGATCCTGATAGCGTCCGAACTGCGGAATACCCTCGCCCGCACGGCAATAGGTGATGTCGTCGCCGACAAGCATATTCATCCACAGGATAGTCTCCGCATCATCGTTGTTACGGAAAATCTCACGGTCTTTGTAGTACATCGCCAGCACCGCACTCGCCATACCTGCGGGGGTGGAAACGATATACTCGCCTGTAGGTTGGGTATAGACTTTCTCGTCCAGCCAGTCGTGGCAGGAGGTCAGCAGCAGTGCCGCCAGAAAAATATATATACTATGCTTTTTCATTGTTTGCTTGTAATGATTAGGTTAGAAACTCAGGTTCAATCCGCCGATCACGGTGCGCGGCTCGGGATAACTGCCGGCACTTGCTTCGGGGCTGTAACTCTGATACTTGGTGCAAGTGAATACATTCGAAGCCGTACAATAGATACGCAGGTTGCTCATCTTCGCCTTGGCAATCAGTTTCTTCGGGAACGAATAACCCACCGACAGCGTACGCAAGCGGAAATACGATGCGTCCTGGTACGACAGCGACGAGAAATAGGAGATATTACCGTCTCTCGGACGCGGAGCCGTGTTGCTCGGGTTCTCTATCGTCCAATAGTCCACTTTGATACCATTGCGTACACCCTTCAGGTCGCCGCCCTGGTTGCTGGCATAGAGGTAGTTGTTCTGCCTTACCGC
>DKEG01000027.1:0-2140 GCA_002452095.1 Bacteroidales bacterium UBA6828
GTCGAGGGCGACCGCTTGCACGCAGTAGGTGCCGGCACCGCTACTATCACCATCTCGCAAGCAGAGAACTACAAATGGACTGCCCTCACTGCCGAACAAACCGTCACCGTCAGCAAGCATGCCAACACCATAGTATGGTCATTCGCAGGCGAGAACGCCGACAGCGAGACCCTCTCTTACAACGAAACCATAGCCGTTGCCTGCACATCCGACAACACCGACACCGAAAACAGCCCTATCACCATTGCCCAGACCGCAGGTGAAGACATCGCTATCTACAACGCGGAGCAGCAGACCATCACAGCATCCTACCACAACGGCACGGCTACATGGACCATCTCCCAACCCGAAAACTACAAATACCTCGCCGCAGAGGCTACCATCACCGTCACCGTCGCACCCATACAAGGCGGATGTGACATCATCAATAACTCCGATGAGTTTGAAGTTCCGTGGAACAGCACAAAGGGAGAAACCACGTGGACAGACATCAACGCCGCCGCACAACTGACTTTCGATGCGAAAATGCAGTTCTGGAGCACCGGCAATATGGAAATTGAAGCATATATCAATGGCAACTGGACGAAAATACAAAGTATCGGCACCGGTAGCCTGAGCAGCGACTCTTACAATACTTTCTCCTATGATTTGGCAGCAGAAGTACAAGGCATACGATTCAAAAATGCAGGCACACTCGCGCGGTACGTCAAGAATGTAAAGGTTAGCCGTCGCCAACATCTGACCCCGTCAGAGACCACCCTCACCCTGCCCACCAACGAGATAGGCGGACAAACCACGGCCTCTGTCGCACTCACATGGAGCAGTTGTGCCGATGAGATACGCATCGTCAGTGATAATCCCAAATTCACCATAGACAATCCTGTCATCTCTACCAACGGCGGTTCGGGCACAGCTAACATCACTGTCACTTTTTCCTCCGACGAGATGGAGAACGCCACTGCCACCCTCACGCTCTACACCCCCTATCAACAGACCACCATAGCCCTCACTGCCGCCACTGGCAAGAAACAGCAAACCATCACTTGGGACGACGATATCGCCACCCTGCCCGTGGACACCGGCGCACTCACACTCAATGCCGCGGCACAAGGCAACATCACCTACACCTCTTCCAATCCGCAAGTGGCATACATTGACGGCAATACCCTCCATATTGTAACCTACGGCACGGTTACCCTCACTGCCGCTGCCGAGGAGACTGACCAATATCAGTCCGCCACCATCACACGCGACATCACCATTACTGCCCTCACACCTGAGATTCTGTCCAACCCGACAATATCTATCCTCACGGTAGGACAGTCGTTGAGTTATGCCACTATCACAGACGGTGAAGCCTCCACCGAGGGTATGTTCGTCTGGGCTGACGACGAAGACATCGATACTCCCTTCTCCGAGGCGGGACAATATCCGGTACACTTGCAGTTTATACCTTACAATATCGATTGGTACACCACCGTCAGCAACATCGAACTGACTGTTACCGTTATTGCCAACATCTCAACATCAGTCATAGCAGCACCATCCGACGGCACACCCAACGCCCCGTCCGATACCGCACAAAAGATACTGCACAACGGACATATCCTCATCCTTCGCGGCGAGCAGGTATATGACGTGCAAGGACAACTGCTTCGCAAATAATACAGACCATAAAAACAAAAACATCACGAGACTGCCTAACAAGTGTAGGTGGTCTCTTTTTCGATGTTGCTTTTTGTAAAATTATACCATAGGAGATCGGGGACGCGGACGCTCCCGTCCGCGGTCAAGTCGTCAGACTTGTTTGTTTTTTCGCTGTTTCTTAAACTTGTTAGACAGCCTCGTGCTTTATTTGGGAGACGATGTATGGAGACGATGTCTGGAGACAATGTATGGGGGACGACGCGTCTCGCGTCGTCATAGAATACAACTCCTTATCGTCTCACGTCGTCATATACACAGGGGACGCTCCCGCCTCATCAAAGAGTAACTTTGGGGGTATATTATGCCATTTTGCTTGCCGCTTGCGGCGCAGTAGACTTTGGGTGCCAACTCTTGGGTAAATGCCCATAGACGAAATAGGGTGCTTTTGAATGGGGTGTTGGATGTCCATCGGATCAGGTCTATGTCATTCGTA
>DKEG01000027.1:2148-3198 GCA_002452095.1 Bacteroidales bacterium UBA6828
GATTAGGCGGTTTTTGCTTGTGTTTCAGGCAATTATGTATATTCCTTTTTTACCGGTTTCCCTATGGATATACTAATTGTCTCACAAACAACGGATTACAACTAAAAGAGGCTGCCCGACACGATACTTGTCAGACAGCCTCTTCCGGTTGACCTTGTGGAAAAAAACTCTTTCTACGATTCTATCTTTCTGTCATTCTGTTTACTCGGCTTCTACATCCTCTATTGGGACGAAACGGTCGTGTAGTTGCTTGAGTTTGCGCTCGCAGCGGTTGATACCATAGACCATCCCCCAATAGCCAACGCCGGTGAGGATAATACCGATACTTACCAAGACGGTCAGCGTCTCTGCACTGACAGCGGGGCGGTATAGCCCGTATATGCCGAAGGTTGCGGCTAACAAACCGAATACAAACAATACCCACCAATAGCGGAAACCTACCTGCTTGAAATCAAACGACTCAATGGCAATACGGATACCCTCAAACAACACGAAGAAAGCAAAGATAAAGGGCAAAGCCACCATTAGAGACACAGGGTGAATCAAAAAGAATATACCAACGACCACTTGCAGCAATGCCGACAGAAAAAGCAAACCGCTTTGTGGCATAATACGGTGCAAACGCCCCCATGCGGCAAACTCGCTACAACCGGCAATCAGGAAGATCAATCCTACTACCCATGCCAAACTCAACAGCGTGGCACCCGAATTGATGAGGCACACCACACCTAATGCTACGAGTGCTACACCCGCCAGCGACATCCAGATTTTTGTACTTGTTCTCATAAGTTATATATTTTGTTTCTATCCGACAATCTTACAAAATCTGTGCCGATGATATAATCCTACCGTGCCGATGATATAATCCTACCGTGCCGATGGTATAATCCTACCGTGCCGATGGTATAATCCTACTATGCCGATGGTATAATCCTACCGTGCCGATGGTATAATCCTATGCAGCAAGTTCCGTATAGAATAGTGGGCGTTTACCATACAGTTGGCACCAAAGTTTTATTATGCTCTTGGGTGTGGAGACGACGCGTCTCG
>DKEG01000027.1:3237-44789 GCA_002452095.1 Bacteroidales bacterium UBA6828
TTTTACTTATTAGACATCCTCTTCTATACTATTGATGTTGTTATTTTGATGCGGTTGCCCTGATAAAGGAATGTGAAATTTACACAAAATTACACAAAATAAAAGATGTGGTAGGGCGATACACTTGAGATTGAAACATTAAAATAAGCGAAATTTACGGCAACGACACGGCAACGACACGACAACGACATAGGTTCGTATATATGCTTTATGCACTCTTTAGCACTCTTTATGTTGCATAAACTGTATAAAAACCGGTAATTTATACAAAATGCAGACGATAGAATATAAAAAGAGATGTATTTGCGACAAATTTGCAGCAAAGGGACATCTTGTCTGTCATTTTTGGCACAGGTTTTGCAAAACAGCGGACAGTATGAAACATTTTGGACTGATAATCGTTTTTTTGTGGGCAGGTATAGGGCTTGCGCAGGCGGAGAATGTACACTATGAAATAGTCGGCAAGGTGGTGAGTAATACGGACGGCAGTGCGCTGGAAATGAGTACGATACGCCTTTTTCGATACAGCGGTGCGGACTCTGCATTGGTGCAGGGGGCGCAGACCGATGATGAAGGGCAATACACGCTACGGGGTATTGCTGCAGGGCAGTACAAACTCTATATATCCAATATCGGGTACAAGGAGCAGGCGTTGAACGTAAACGTGTCGGTGCGGACGGCAAAAGACAATGTGCTGACTATAAAGACGGTGCGCCTGCAAGAGGACGTGTTGGCACTGCAGGAGGTGAGTGTACAAGGGCATGCGGCGGAGATGACCGTCAAAGGCGACACCATAGAATACAACACTTCGGCTTACAAAGTGGGCGAGAATGCGATGGTGGAGGATCTGCTAAAGAAAATGAACGGCGTAACGGTTGACCGGCAAGGCAATGTAACCGTGAACGGCGAGAGCATTACGGCAGTGCGCATCGACGGCAAGAAATTCTTTGGCAGCGATGTGCAGTCGGCAACGAAGAACATCCCCGCCGAGATGATAGAGAAAATACAGGTGATAGACGAGAAATCGGACGTGGCGAAGATGACCGGTTTTGAGGACGACGATACGGAACATATCATCAACCTGACCCTCAAGCAAGACCGCAAACGCGGTGTATTCGGCAAATATACAGGTTCGCTCGGCGCAGATATGGTTACGGAGAACGGTGGTTGGTTCAACTATGGCGACCCCGCATACGGGACTACATCGGGTGAGTTGGCACGGCATTTCTTCGAGGACGATTTCCGCTACAATGCCAACCTATTTACCAATATCCTGCTAGGCGAGAGCCAGACGACCATCATCGGTAGCGCAAACAACACCAACGAGGTGCGTATGGGGCGCGGGCGGGGCGGCTTCGGTATGGATGCCAACTCGGGTATCACCCGCAGCGAGAATATAGGGGTGAATACCAACATCGATTTCAATGACCGCATCAAGAAAAAAGATGGGCAGACCAGTCTGCTCTTTGGCGGTGATGCGGCAATCAACCACTCGAACAACTACACGCTTGCCGAGACGCAGAAAGAGTCGTATGCAGGCGATTATACGTATCTCAACGGCGACTCGCTGACCAAGCAGTCGCGGGTGTGGGATGTGAATGTGCGGCTCGAACTGCAGTACCAAATCGACTCGCTCAATAAACTGCTTATCCAGCCGACCCTTTCTTACACGGGGCAGAGAGACCTGAGCAACGAGCAATATACTTACCACCGCGAAGACAGTCTCATCAACGACGGTTACCAGACCCAATTGGACTCGACCCGCGAGATCAGTGGTGGGGTGAAACTGACCTACAACCATAAGTTTCTGCACCCCGGGCGGGCGTTGACCCTTGTGGGAAAAGTAAACTATGGCAACACGACGGGTTTTGATAGTACTTATGCTTTTGACAATCTGACGAATGGTGCCACAGTGAACCAATATACCAACAAGAAGAATGATAATTTGAGTTACAGTCTGAAAGTATCGTATGTGGAACCGATTTATCAGCGCAACCATCTGCTTGAGATAGCGGCGCAGTTCTCGGGGCGGAACCGTAACTCGGTGAAAGACCAGTATTCGTTTGATACGGAGACCGAGACGTATGAATATGACTCGGTGTATAGCAACCAACTGAGCAACCGTTTCTACTCGGAGCAGTTGGAACTGAACTACCGTTGGGTGACGAAAAACAGCGACCTGACAGTGGGTGCGCGGGTGCTGGCGTCGCAGACACATACTACCACCTACTATGGGCAGGTATTGCATCAGGACACACTGATTAATGTGTGGAACTGGTCGCCGACGGTCAATTTCAAGTACAAGTTCGGCAAGAAAGAGTTTGCGCGTATCCGCTACCGCGGTACGGTCAGCCAGCCGACGATTACTCAAATGGAGCCTGTGCGCAACAACTCGGACGCTATGAACGAGACGGTGGGTAACCTCGGTTTGCAACCCGCTTTCAACCATAACCTGATGGCAATGTACTCGCGCTTCAACCAGGACAAGTTCTCAAGCATTATGACGGGCATACGTGCCACGATGACCAAAGATGCCCTTGTGAACAACTCCATCTATGACGAGACGGGCAAACTCTACCAGCAGACGGTCAATGCCGATGTGCTGCCGTGGAATATCGGGGCGGACTTTATGTACAACACGCCTTTTGCCAACAAGATGTTGCAGTTCAATACCCGCACCGCCGTCAGTTACAACCAGCGTGTGGCATATATTCTCAAAGAGCAGAAAGCCGACGCGATTGCCCGTATGATAGAGGAGGGGAATATGATTTTGGGCGACCGCTCGCTGACTGGCAACCTGCAGGTGAACGAAGACATCGGTCTGCGGTTTACGCACGACATCGTGGATATAGGTCTGCGTGCCAACGGCACCTACAGCCGCACGCAGAACAACCTGACGCAGAACAGCGTGAGCAACGTGTTCAACTGGGGCGTAACGGGTGATTTGGAGTTCCATTTACCCAAGTCGTGGAATATCTCCACCGACTGCGGTTATACCGCCCGCTACGGTTACACGGGCTTGACCGATGTGAACGAGATTATATGGAATGCGTCTATTGACAAAACGTGGTCGAATGCCACGCTTTCGCTCGAGGTGTATGATATTCTGCACCAGAAGAAGAATATCGCGCAAGTGGTGGGTGAGAACTATGTCAGTTACGCCAAATACAACACCCTGCCCACCTATTTTATGCTCACCTTCACTTACAAACTTAACAAGATGGGCAAACTGAAAGCCTCGGGTATGGGCGGACATATTCAGGAGATGATAGAGAACGACAAAGGCGGTAAAGGTGGCAAAGGTACTCCCCCGCGTGGCGGTATGCCCCCGATGGGTCCTCCGCCCGGAATGTAAGTCAATGCATAATGCGTAAATGAAAAGTCGGCTATCCGATGAGAGTCGGATAGCCGACTTTTCATTGTAACCGGTTGTTTATGAGCCGGTTAGTCCGTTTGTAGTAGAAATGTGTGTACATAACTGCTTGAAATACAAGCAAAAACCGCTGAATCACATACGAATCACATACGAATCACATACGAATCACATAGACCTGATAGCATAAAGATACAGAGAGGATATGCCATTTTTATCCTCATAATACCAATTATGGAGAAAGGATTACGGAGAAAAGACAGAGAATGGATTATGGAGAAAGGATTGCCCTTTATGCGGTGCTTTTATACATTGTTTATACATTGATATATGTCGCATAAAGTGTATGGAATTGTTTTGATGCGGTAGCCCTGCAAGAATGGCACTATCTTTGTATGTATTTTTGCAAGTTCCAACCTCTCACCCATAAAAGCAAACGGCTATGAAACAGAAACTTATTCTCCTGTTGGTTATGGCAGGTCTCGCAATGCCGAGCATATACGCCTCCGGTTCTTTTGACGTCCTGCATATTGACACGCCGGCACACTGCCTGCGTATGCGTAATGACAGCGCAGAAGTGTATATCTATCATGGTGTCCCATACGCCTATGCAGAGCGTTTCCGGCAACCGGTATTGGCAGACGGCATAGAGCCTGCGGACGACTATATCCACAGCAATGTGGCGTGCTATCAGCGTGTTCAACCCGCCGACAGCACCAAGAAATACAGCGAGGCAAACATCGTACTGGCAGAAGGCGACGAGTCGCCACTCACCGAAGATTGCCTTGTGCTGACCATCAACTCTCCCAAACAGTTGGACACCGCCCCGAAAGCCAACTTGCCGGTACTGGTCTATATCCATGGCGGCAACTACTACGCCGGCGGCGGGGAACGCATACCGACCCAGTTGGCAGAGTTTGCGCTACGCGAGCAGGTGGTTACGGTAACGGTGACCTACCGTTTGGGCATATTCGGTTATCTGTACCAACCCGATTCGGCATCGGTCAATCTGGGGTTGCAAGACCAACTGACAGCTCTACGCTGGGTGTACGACAATATCGGTCGTTTTGGCGGCGATGCGGATAATATCACCCTTGCCGGTCAGTCGGCAGGCGCACAGAGCGTGGTTTATTGCTTGGCTGACACAGCGCGTGTGCCAATCCACCGTGCCGTGGTATTCTCGGCCCCGATGGGGCTGACGACCTCGAAATGTCTTGGCAAGCAGCGAACAAAGTTTGTACGTACCTACTTGGGCGAGCAAGACCCTTGGACGTGCAGCGCAGATACGCTGTTGGCAGCGCAGTTGCACTATATGCATACCCACCGTGCAGCCTGGCACTCTCTCCCTTTCTCTCCGACGGGGCTTCCGCAGATGCCGTGCTACGGCGACAAAGTAAACTGGCCGAAACAGGTGGTGATATGCGCACAGAAAGACGATGGCAGTATGTTCGGTCCGAAGCCGCTATGGTCGATGGTAACGAGTTATGTATTCACCGCTCCCGCCAAACGCTACACACGCTATCTGAAAAAACAGGGTGTGGAGGCACAATACCACCTCTATACGTGGGAGCCGCGCGGGTCGGAACTGAAAGCGGCACACTGCGCCGAACTGCCGCTGCTATTGGACGGCACGGAGGAATACTGGATAGGTTCGTGGATAATGGGCGATGTTACCTTGGACGAGATACGTCCGCTGAGGACAAAATTTATGGACGACTTTGCGCACTTTATGCGCACGGGCGAGTGGACAATGTAGGAACGCAGGAACTCCCTATTTGTAGGGAAAGAGCAAGTGGCAGTTGCGTACATCGCATTTTTTGTGTAATTTTGTACGCTAATAGAGACACATAAATGAATTTTGAAGGAATCATCCTCGGGTTGGCGGCATTCGTATGCATCGGAATGTTTCACCCCATCGTAATAAAAGCGGAATACTACATAGGCACACGGTGCTGGTGGGTATTTGCAGCGGTAGGGACATTGGCGGCTGTAAGTTCGCTGTTTGTAGAGACCACCTATCTGTCGGCAATGCTTGGTGTGTTTGCATTCTCGTGCTACTGGTCGATACTTGAACTCTTTGAGCAAAAGAAACGGGTGGAGAAAGGCTGGTTTCCGCGTAACCCAAAGCGGAAATAATGTGGGACTCCGTTAATGACCGTTAATTAGGCGTTAATGTTCGAGCATATCCATTTTTTACGATACTTATACAAAAAACGCTCTCTGAATAGCAATTCAAAGAGCGTTTTTTTGTATAGGACAGTGAAATCAGACACGCATCTGCATAGCGTTGTGGAGACAGTGGACTTCGCAGGGGCCCATAATATTTTCGAGGATACCATCCGCCTCAAACATCACGTGCTTTCGGGTGATGATTTGTATATCCTGCCCCGTGAAAGAGTGGATAAAAGGCAGGTCGGTCAGATGTCCGTTGAATAGTTTGGGTATCGCCTGCATCACCTGTTTGAAAGTGGGTTTCTTGACAAATATAGCGTGGAACACTCCATCTCGTGGGTCTGCATCCGGGTTCTGACGAATGCCACCGCCTGAATAGGGACCGTTTCCGATATTCATAGTGAACAGCAGATCGCTGACAATGGTCTTGCCATCCACCACCAACTGCACTCTAAAAGGTTTCTGCACACAGAGAGCCGCCAAAAGAGCAAAGAAATAATTGACGTGATGGCTTCCTATATAGTACTTGAAAGTAGCCGCCAGTTCACAACAGAGCGGATCAACGCCAAAGCCGACAGAGTTAATGAAATAACGGTGGTGCTCAATGCCGTTGCGCCAATAGGTAAGACAACCTACATCCAAAGGTTGGCACTTGCCGCTAAAGAAACGGTCCAACGCTTTTTTATAGTCTTTGTTCAGCCCCCAAAAACGCCCCCAGTCGTTGCCCGTGCCTCGCGGCATCAATCCGAAGCAGACCTTGCGCCGCTGCTCATCGGAGATATTGGCACGCATAATTCCATTGATTGTCTCGGAGAGGGTACCATCACCGCCCAAAACAAGTATCTCATCGTAGCCTTTCTCCACCAACTCACGACCTAACTCGATAGCATGCCCCGCATATTTGGTTACACGGTACGTAAAAGGCTCATGACGCCGGCGCAGGAGTTTCCAAAGGTATATTCGCTGCGCACGAAAGGCTCGTTTGCCGGATTTTGGGTTGATGATTATTCCTAACACTTATTCAATGCGTAATTCGTAATTCGCAATGCGTAATGTTCTTTTTTGCATAAATGCGGGGCAAAGGTACAAAAAAAACAGGAGACTACCAAATAAAAATCAGAAATCGTCGTCAGAGAGGGCTGTTTGTGCTTTGGTTGACGCATTGACTGCATCTTCACAAGACTTCCGGAGGCGTTCCGTCATCTTGGGCATATAAGCGGGAGCGATGTCATAATCGCGGGCATTGCCTTCGGACAAGACAACGCGCACCTTGACAATACCGATGCCCTGCTGCACTTTGGAAATGAATTCCTCGGGGAGTTGGTAGCGGGTATAGGTACGGTAGTAGAAGAGCGTTGCCCC
This sequence comes from Bacteroidales bacterium UBA6828, assembly GCA_002452095.1. GTDB lineage: Bacteria > Bacteroidota > Bacteroidia > Bacteroidales > Paludibacteraceae > Colicola. The sequence continues at coordinate 10,145 of DKEG01000027.1, forward strand.
ATTGACGACATTATTGCTTTTCTCCTGCTGCACTTGGTCGTCCGCCACACGGTGGAGGGTCATCTTGGTACCGTCCGAGAAACGTATCAGGATACGCGAGGTGTTGTCAAACGTGTTGTAGTCGGTAGAACCGGTGAGTTTTAGCACGAGATACGATACCGTATTGGTCCCCACATTCTCTTGTGCGACAGCCATTTGGGGCTTATACTGCGCACCTTGCGGTTTAGCATCGGGGAAGACGACAAACGTACCACGATATTCCTCTGCCGAGAGTGTAACGGCAGCAAAGAGAGCCAACAGAAAAAGAGAGCGTTTCATATTGTTTTTTATTTAATGGTTATTCGATTTTAAGAATGCCAGAAGGGTTGCCATATCGGGAAATACTTGATCGGCACCCTCATTGCGCAGGAGGGAGTCGGCAAGCGGTCCGGTGTTTACCGCAATGGTGTACAAGCCCGCCGCCTTGCCCGCACGGACACCGAGAGGGGCATTTTCGATGACGCAGCATTGGTCTTTCGGAAGACCGCTGCGCTCCCACGCTTTGAGGTACGGCTCCGGATTGGGCTTGCCATGGGTTACATCGAAAGCGGTGATCATCCGCTCGCGCGAGAAGATACCTGGGAAATTGGAATCTATATTATCAAAGAGGCTCTTTTGCCCGGATCCCGTAACAATCCAAATCTGTGCGCCTTGCGCCTTGAGATAATCCAATACATCTTTCACACCGCGCATGGGTTTCGCCCCGCCGCGGCGTTGGAAAGCCGCCGACTTCTCGTGATAGATAGACCAGATCTCCTCATCGGATGCATCACGGTGTTCATATTTGAGTATGGCTTCGTGGATGACGTCCTGCCCGGTACGCCCCTCGTTGATGTAGCAGTCTTCTGCCGTAAAAGGCAGTCCGTGCTTTGACATTACCTCTTCCCACGCAGCGGCGTGGTTGGGCATACTATCGAAGAGGACACCGTCCATATCGAAAAAGAAACCTTGTTTCATTTGCTTGGTAAGATTTTTTTTATAGAAGAACTAGAAATTTCTAGATATTCTAGATATTCTAGACATTCTAGACATTCTAGACATTCTAGATATTCTAGACATTCTAGATATTCTAGATATTCTAGACATTCTAGACATTCTAGATATTCTAGATATTCTAGATATTCTAGGATTTTTAATACTGTCTTTCACCGAAGATGGCACTGCCGATACGCACAAGAGTGCTACCCGAGGCGATGGCTTGGAGATAATCCTCGCTCATACCCATACTGAGGGTGTTCCACTCGGGGTGGGCGCGGTAGATAGCCGACAAGGCATCGAAACAGCGTTGTATCTCCGCTGTATCGTCGGTGTTGGTAGCCATACCCATAATACCCTTGACGTGCACGTTTGGCATTTTGGAAAGCACTCCGCTATCCAACAGATTTTGCAACTCGGCAGGCGAGAAACCACTCTTGGTTTCCTCACGGGCAACGTGTACCTCAAGCAGGACGTTGACTACCCTGTTGATACGTGCCGCCTCACGTTGGATGGTCTCCAAGAGATGAAGGCTATCCACACTATGGATGAGCCAAATGAATGGCACGATTGCCCGCACTTTGTTGGTTTGCAAATGTCCGATCATGTGCCAGCGAATGTCATTGGGCAAGAGGTCGTGCTTCTTGACGAGTTCCTGCACATGGCTCTCGCCGAAATCGCGTTCCCCCGCCGCATACGCCTCGGCAATCATCTCCACGGGGTGGAACTTACTGACACACAGCAATGTCACGCCCGCAGGAATGTTGGCACGGACAGCAGCGATATTTTGAGCAATTGACATAGACTATATTTATAACACCGCGGGCGAGGCGCCCGCGTCCCCGTGAATATCAGTTTACGGCGCGATAGACCTCGAGAATAGGTGAACGGGCGATAGAGACGATCTCACAATCGAGCGTCTCGAGGCATTTGCGGAGGTTGCCCAGTGCCACATCAATGGTGGTGGCGTGTACGAGAATGCTGACGGCTTTGCGTTTCTCTTTGCCGTCATCTTCTACGGTAATCATCTCGACACGGGCTTTGAACCAGCGGTCGCCCTCGGGGTCTTCGATCATATCGTACAGTTGCACTTTCTTGCAACTCGGTGTTTCGCAATCGCCGAAAACAAGCGGTTTGATGTCCTCCATCAAGCGGTTCTCGACATCGGCACAGTTGAGTCCCTCGACGAGGTAGGTTTCTTTCACATTTTTCGGATTATCCTCGCCCGTCTGGCGCTGATAGTTCACTTTGATTTCGTAAAAAAGCATATTTCAATTAACAATTAATAATTAACAATTAACATACAGAGCGGTTCTGCATTTTCGGTCTGTCCTCCTGACTTTTCAATTATGAATTATGAATTAAACAGGTACAACTATGGGGTAACATCATGGAAAGAACAGGGAGTATGGCGTATTCTATCCTATAACTATCCTATAACTATCCTATAACAATCCTATAACAAATCAGTAACTGATTAACCCTTTGACATCGGTGGCGGACAATTTGCCTGTAGGCATAGCCCGCAGGCTGCCTGACCACAACAAAAGCGGTGCCACAGGCTGCGAATCAATGATATAATCAATGGTGGTGTTTTCGTTAGCCATCAGTTGCCAACCGGGTTGGAGCGTGAAATAGACATCACCGACGCAACGTTTGTTGAGCGACTGCATATAGACGGGGTTGGTCAGCACCTCCGCCTGCGGGAAAGCGAGTTGCACGCCCTCGAAATCCATCAGGAAATTAGCCACCTGGCGCTGGATAGTCTCCAAGGAGAGGCGTTTCTGCTCGATAAGGGTGCGATTGAGGTAGATAGAGTTTCCAAAACCTCCGTCCACCCAGCGTTCATGCCCATAGATTGCCATCAGATAGGTGCTTGTAAGGGCAGCCGCCTGATCCACATTAAACTGCTGCACAGGCAGTTGCGCTGACTGCATAACCTCTTTGCTTGTACCGAGGACAGGGCGGCCGACGAGAAGAATCTCGTAGTTGTCGTGCCCGATGCGCTTGTCGAGTTGCTCCATCAGATAGCCCAGATCCTGATTGAGCCACAGGTACATATCCTCCTGTTCGGCGGAATGGATTTGGTCAGAAACGGCCTTGGGCGTAATGGTATTGAGTTCGAGCATCAGCAAGTCGGGTGTGAGGTCGGTACCGAGTTGCTCGGTTTTCTGCAAGGCAAGTGCCAACTCGATGACCAGTGTATTTGCCACAGGCGACTGACGGAGGATATCTTTTGAGAGATAAGAGAAAGACTTTTTACGCTCGGTATCAGTTGGATACATATACATAGGTATATCCATTCGCGGTGTCCACCAGCGTGCTGCCAATTCGCCAAAACGCCCGTTGACATTCTGCTGATCCGCCGCTGACGGCAGTCCTTCGGGATAGAAAGAGGACGTTGCCCAATGCTGTTCAACGGTGTCTATCCAGCAGCAAGCATTTGCAGCATGCCCCGCCAAAAGGACAGTAGTTTCGGGATTGATACCGATAGCATAAATCTTTGATTGTACGCCGTGCAGCATACGCATCTCGTCGGTGATGGTAGGCGAGATCAAAGCACGCGGCGAGAGTTGGAGTGATGTTCCGATGCCCTGTACCTGACTATCTTCCAACAAGATATGCGGCATGCGGTCGCGACGCGAGTAGTAGCGGTCCATAGCATAGCCGTGCTCCATAGGTGTGGTGCCGGTCATATAGGTGGCTGTAGTCTCGTTGCCACCATAGACGAGGTGGGGGAACGAAACGGACGTTTGGAATGCCTCTTCGCTAAGTGTTCGCAAACCGCCTTTTGCCCAATATGGGCGGAGCAAAGCGAGGTTCTGCTCCGTCATCCCGTCCACGACAGCCACCACTGTCAAACGGGGAGCCGCCGCAAGCAGACAAGGAAAGAGAATAGCGATTAACGTATGATATAGATGAGTCGTGCGCATAGATGAATAGCAGGGATAATAAGCAGCCGCCAGCCGAACCCGACTAACGGATGAATAGAAAAGAAAGTAAGGAAACCAACAATAAGCAGCAGGGCGAGATAGACGATGCCCATCGCAATCTCGACCCACCACGACAATTTGCCGCGATGTCTATCCCAGATACTGATTGCAACCAATGCTATGGCCAAAATGACTATACCGAGATACCATGTAGCATACCATGGTACGGGCTGTATCTCAAAGGGGTGAATATCTTCGTCAGACACAACGGGTGTGCCGTCCGGCAAGCGGGCTTCCGACAGGAAAAACATCAGTTCTTCGGGTAGGAAAAGGCGTTGCTCGCCATGCATCGGTTGGTCGGCACGCTTGCCGAACAGAAGATTTATACCGAAGTTTGCCCACGAGGCAGGGCGGGTGTAATGACGCAGAAAATTGCGATAAGTCTGCCCCTCTGCGCCCGTATAGGTAGAGATGATACTGTCTCCGAGTGTCCGTTTGATCAGTTGATAGGGGCGTGTGGCACAATTGTCGAACACAAAATTATAAAGATAATAGCGGTTCTGCGGCTCATAATTGACCACCAAAGCCTCGAAAAGCGACTGGCGTTGTGCTAATGTCAGATTCAGAACTTGCTCATAGACAGGGCGCCCATTGTAGGCATAGCCGAAGAAGAAGGCATTGGCAGACTCGATACCGAGTTGGTAGTAAGTTTCACCACGCATAAACTTCCAATAGAAATGGTCGGTATTAAAATCGAATATACCATAGTTAAATACCACATCCAACTGGTTGTCAGGGTCTTGCACGCGTAGAGCGGTATGTCCGTAACGAGAATAGAGTTCACTACCCGGAGCGCAAGTGAGCAACGAAATGCGCGACTGCTCACTCAGATACTGCCCCGCAAAGGCAGAAACAGCCAACAGAACGGCTGTCACCAACAACGAAAACCTATTGCGCATAGCAGTAAATCAGATTAGGGAGGAACGTCATCAGCAGTCCGAGCAGCAAGCCACAAACGACCTGCAAGGAAGTGTGCGCATCAAGATACAGACGGGCATACATCAAGAGCAACGCCACGACAAACACACAGACTACCAACCATATAGACGGCATTATACCCGTACATAGACAGAAACTCATCACCCCGCCTATCAGTCCACCGAGACTGCTCAAATGCGCTGATATTTTCCACCAACGATTGATAATCGTAACCAAAATAAGTGCCACGGTAGCACCGACAGCGGTTAGCAAAAGGTAGGTCGGCATCTTGAGAGTACTAAAAAGGAAATAGCACCAAAAGGCAAAACAGCAGACTGTGTATATATAAGGAGTGGTACGTTGGGCGGATTGAACGATATAAAGATCGTTCACGCTGCCTCGGCGTATGAGTAGCAGGATGGCAGTCAGCGGAATGATACAGGTCAGCAACAGCGTCCCTACAATGCTCACCCACCAATAGACGGCAGGCAATGGCAGGAACAGCACCGAGAAAGCGGCACAGAAAAACGCCATTCCGTAGGTAGGAATAAACAACGGATAGAGCAAGATACTCACCCCTTTGGATAATATGGTCAGCAATTGTTTCATTGTATCACAGAGCGGCGCAAGCGAGCCACCGGAATACCGAGTTGTTCCCTGTATTTGGCTATGGTGCGACGGGCGATTTTGTAGCCGTGTTCCCCCAACATCTCCACCAGACGATCGTCGTTGAGTGGTTCTTTCTTATCCTCTTTGTCGATGATTTCCTGCAATATATGCTTAATTTCGCGCGTAGAGACTTCTTCGCCCTTGGTGTTGGTCATAGACTCGGAGAAGAAGTATTTGAGCGGATAGATGCCGAACTGGGTCTGCACATACTTGCTGTTACTTACACGCGAGATGGTACTCACATCGTAACCCGTACGGTCGGCAATATCTTGCAAAATCATCGGTTTGAGTGCAGTCTCGTCCCCCTCGATGAAGAAATCGTGCTGGAACTGCATAATTGCCGTCATCGTGCGAGTAAGCGTCTCGTTACGCTGGCGGATGGCATCGATAAACCACCGCGCAGAGTCCAGTTTGTTGCGGATAAAACGCATTGCCTCTTTTGTTTCTGCGGTCTGTTTGCCTTTGGAATACCGGTCGAGCATATTGCTGTACTCACGGCTCACGTGCAGTTCGGGGATGTCGCCTGTGTTGAGGGTCAGAATCAGTTCACCATCGCGGTTCTCGATGTAGAAATCGGGAATGATGGTGGTGCGCTGGGTATCATATGCCGTACCCGAAAAGGCATTGGCTGGCTTCTGATTAAGGCGCAATATTTCGTTCACCGCCTCCTTGAACTGCGGTTCGCTTACACCGAGACGCTGCATCACCTTGTCGAAATGATGCCTCGAAAAAGCGTCAAAATGGTTCTCCAATATCTTGGTTGCCAGTTCGATAGCGGGTGTCTGCGGCTTGCGGTGCAACTGAGTGAGCAGGCACTCTTGCAAATTGGCGGCTGCCACTCCGGGGGGGTCGAATTGCTTGATCTGGTTCACGATATCCGCCATCTCCTCGTCGCTGACCGTCAGGTTCTCCTGAAAACTCAGGTCATCGACCAACTGCTCCACCGTGCGGCGCAGATAGCCGTCGTCGTCTATATTGCCGAGTACCCACTTGGCAATATGCCGCTGGGGCTTTGTCATCTTGGTGAGATAAATTTGCGATTTCAGTTCGTCGATAAAACTAGTGCCGCCCGAAAAAGGAATGTCTCGCGTTGTCTCGTTGTCCGCCGAACCGTTGTTGGCATGGAGCATATACTCAGGTGTCTCGTCATCGTTGACATACTGGTCGTAGTTGAAGTCCTCGTTCTGCAACGGGTCTCCTCCATCCTCGTTATCACTATCTTGCTGATAATCATTCTCTTGTTCGCCATAATCCTCTGCATTGTAGTCGTCGGTAGTGGTAACCTGCTCACCTCCTTCTTCCAGCGCAGGGTTCTCCTGTAACTCTTCGTTGATACGCTGTGGCAGTTCCACGGAGGGCAACTCCAACATACGTATCACCTGTATCTGGGTAGGCGACAGTTTGGTCTGGAGTTTCTGTTGTTGGGTTAAGGAGGCTGATTGCATAGTCCGAGTTTTTATTTAACGTGAGACATAAAAGACACCTTTGCCCTTATGGGCAAGAAATCCAAATAAATTTTTACAACGCAGGTCATAGATTGCCATAAATCTTATTCGCCTTCGGCGGACAAAATATGCCTAATTATTTATTCACCAACGCAAGTACGTTAGATGTGATATATTCGAGTTGTTCGTCGTCTAATTCGGTGTGCATAGGTAGCGACAGCACACAGGATGCAAGCCGCTCTGCCACAGGGAAATCGCCTGCTTTGTAGCGCGGGTCTTGGTACGCCTTTTGCAGGTGCAACGGCACGGGATAATAGATCATTGCCGGTATGCCAGTGGCTTGCAATCCATCGCGTACCGCGTTCCTGTCCACGCCCTGCAAACGCAGTGTATATTGGTGATAGACGTGAGTGGAGTGCAGTTCATGCCCCGGAATGAGGATATGTTCGTTACCCGCAAATGCTTGGTCGTAGTACGCCGCCGCGCGTTGGCGTGAAGCGATATACTCGTCCAAATGGGGCAGTTTGGCGTCCAAGACCGCAGCCTGAATACTATCCAAACGCGAATTGACACCTATCATATCGTGGTGGTAGCGTACGACCATACCATGATTGGCAATAGCACGCATACGGGCTGCCAGTTCGTCGTTGTCGGTAAAGATAGCACCGCCATCGCCATAGCAACCGAGATTTTTCGATGGGAAGAAACTGGTGCAACCGATATCGCCTATCGTCCCCGCCTGTTTGGTGGTGCCGTCGGCAAAGGTGTATTTTGCCCCGATAGCCTGACAAGCGTCCTCTATCACAAAGAGATGATGCTCGCGGGCAATCGTCATAATCTCCTCCATATTCGCACATTGCCCGAACAAATGCACCGGTGCGATGGCTTTTGTGCGGGGCGTAATCGCCCTGCGGACAGCATCAGCAGGCATATTCATCGTATTCCAATCTACGTCCACTACAACAGGTGTGAGTCCAAGCAGTGCCACCACCTCGGCAGTGGCAATAAACGTGAATGTAGGAGTAATGACTTCGTCGCCCCTCTGCAAACCGAGACCCATCAGGGCAATCTGCAAAGCATCGGTACCGTTACCCACGGTTATCACGTGCTTGGCACCGGTATAGGTCTCTAAATGTGTCTGGAAATCAGTTACTTTTTGCCCTTTGACAAACGCTGCACTATCAATCACCTCCTGTATGCCACGATCAATATCCGCCTTGATATGCTGATACTGCGTCTGCAAATCTACCATCTGTATCTTTCTCATACGCTTCTGATTTTCAAAGGGATTAATGGATAATTCGTAGTAATTAATGTTTAACAAAAGGAGTATTAACGACTCATTACACGAGAATTAACGTTCCATAACTATCGTTCAACTATAAATTCCACTTCATTTGGGTACGCGCGTGCGCTCAATATGTAGGGACTAGTATATTTCACCTCCACCTCCAATGTCTCTGCGCTATCGGTTGGATACTCGCACTGCGCCACCACGTCTTCGGCATTTACATCGCCGAAACGGCTCATTCCAACCTGCACAGTAACCTCTGTTTCTTGCGGGAACAGACGCACGAACTCCCCCTCCGGTACGTTCTGTACAGAGATAGGTACTACAAACGCTTTTTCCGTAAAACGCTCGGTAACCACGGTTAGAGAGACACTATCTTTCCCAAGCCGCACACCTTTAGGTGCCAACAACGCCACACGCACCACCATGGTATCTTTCAGTTCGCTCAACGCCACTAACTCGGTGTGTATCACACGAATGGTATCAAGTAAATCTTTTCGCCCGTACACTTTCACATACTCAGGCGATAGTTTCGGTTCGCCTGTTACATAGTACTCCGTTGCCGGTTGCACACTGCCATCCCACTCAATAGGGAGTAAATGCTCCTCCTGCCTGTAATAGTTGCATACAACCTGCTCGGGTGTAACAGATTGTAACTTACTGGTACCCTGCAATATATCCGTTATGCTGCGGCGCAGTACATCGGACGAGATACGTATGGTACCCTTGTCGTCACGGATCTGATTGCTCAGGTCAATAGTCAGTTGCGGGCGTTCCTTTCGATAGGTATGCAGACGATAGCCGGCATCACGCACATCCACAAGCAGCGTGTCCGGCAAATGATTTTTCTCTATTCCCACATTATCGGGAATACCGGTATAGGAGACTATAACGGGTATTGTGGCATTGCGTACCGATTGCAAAGCGTGTCCGTACCAAAGGGCAGTTGCCAGAAGGACAAAGAACAAGAACGTAAGTATATCGCCCCAATGCGTTTCATTCATTAGGGTGATACACCTGTCCTTTACCCGTTTCAGCACTTCCTTGCCCATACACACTAAACGTATAATTACACGTTAATTAACGTTCCACATAACGTTCCACAACTTACTTTTTCTCGTCTTTCGGCGCAGTCTGCGCATCAGAAGCATCAGCAAACACGCTGTCCTTCGACACTTTGATGGTTACGTCCTTGGCAATAGTGATGATAAAAGCGTTCTCCTGAACCTCCTTGATCTCACCATAGATACCGCCTGCCGTAACTACCTTGTCGCCTTTTTTCATTGCCTCACGCTGTTTCTGCAACTCTTTCTGTTTCTTGGTCTGAGGACGTATCATAAAGAAATACATCACCACAAAGACCAGAATCATCATCACCCAGAAAGACCATCCGGCGGCTCCCTGATTAGCAGCCGTTTCTGTTTGCAACATAATCAAATTAAGCATATTCATTATTATTTAGTTATTATTTCAATTATTCAAGCCCCCTCTTGAAGGGGGTTGGGAAAAATCGGAGTTTTCCTATTTCAATGTAACCGCCTTTACCAAGGTATTATCCTGTTTCATCTCACGCAGAATCTCGTTTAAGATGCCGTTGATAAAGATGTAACTTTTCTCACCCGAGTACTCCTTGCCCAACTCAATGTACTCATTGAACGATACCTCCAAAGCAATGTTCGGAAAATTCAGTATCTCCGCCAATGCCACCTCAAGAATAATTCTGTCCATATAAGCAATACGGTCGGCATCCCAGTTCTTCAGGTGCGAGTTAATCAGGTTCTCATACTCCTGATGCCCCTGTATAGCATAGCCGAGCAGTTGTTTGGCAAAGGATTCCTCCTCATTGCTGTCAAACTCCTGCAAGAGTTCCTGTCCGGGTGTGGCATCCTCTTTGAAACGTTTGAGCGTCTTTATTATATAACTGAGTACCACATTGAGGTCGGTCGTCCAGTTGGAACGGTCAAGCACCACCTCCATCTCGTCCAATGCCTCGAGCATCACTTCGTTCTCGGGAACAAGCGTCTCGAAAATCTTGCGCCAGATTTTCTTATCGTCATCGTAAGTGCAGGTCTCTGCCGACATATAGTCTTTGTAGAATTGACTGTCCAATAGTTGCTTATGAATTGCCATCGTGGCATTCATCCCCGCATTCCAATCCAAATGATAATTATCCAAATGGTTGCGAAGCGCATGGTTCTCAAAAATCTGATGCGCAAAGCGGTTCTTTACAAAGCGACGGTTGGCAACATAGTCGGAATGCAGCACTTTAGCCCGGGCTTCAGCCTGCGCAATCTGACCCTCCGCATACGAAGTCAGTTCGTTTACAAAGTCCAACAGGAGCATATACAGATCGTAGGTACTGTCGAAACTTTTTCTCAACTCGTTTTGTGCAGTCAGCGAGGTTTTATCCCCATCTTGGTAGAAAGCGAATAGCGTTTGCACGACGCGGGTTCGCACCATTGTTCTGTTTATCATTCTGTCAGTATTACGTTCACAATCTGTTTTTCTCGTGCTTTTTTGCACTTGTGCGATGCACCGCACAAATTATGTGCAAAATTACACAAAAATTTTGTACTATGCAAAAAAAGCAGTAATTTTGCGGCTGTTAATTTCAACACAAATAACTTAGAGATGGAAAATCGTAGATTTGAAGACAGAAAAGAACCGGAGATTGTTTACTCCCGTTCGGTGAAGGCAGGAAAGCGCATTTACTATTTGGATGTACGCAAAGCGCGTAACGAGGATTTGTACCTGTGTATTACGGAGAGCAAGAAAAAAGCAGCAGGCGAGACGGAAGTACCCCAGTTTGAGAAGCATAAATTGTTCCTTTATAAAGAAGATTTTGCCCACTTTACAGAGGGGTTGCAAGACGTGATCAACTACGTACAGGATCAACTAGGCACTATTGAGGAACGTTCCGAATGGACACCGGAGAACGCTGATGCTACTAACGAGGCAGAAACTGCAGAAGCATCGGCTACAGACGAACCCAAGAAAAAAAGTCTCTTTGGGTTTCTGAAAAAAGATTGATTATAGAAACATAACAGCACTATCTATTCTGAGATAATACAAAGGAGACTGTCTGACAAGCATAGACAGTCTCTTTTTTGCATTCCTATTTTCTTGTTCAGTGCATTGTTTGCATATTTACATTTTTTTTTGTAACTTTGCAACCGAATACAAGATATGCCATGGGCAATACACGTTTTTCAGTTTTCTCTGGTCGGTTGGCGGTAATGATGATAGTAGCATTGCTGTGCACCCTTTCGGCGTTTGCCGAGTGGGTGCCGTTGGTGCGTACTTTTACGCCCGACGACTATGAGGCGGGTACGCAGAACTGGGCATTGCTACAGCAGCAGAACGGTTGGATTTATGCGGCAAACAACTATGGGATGCTGGAGTATGACGGTAGCCGCTGGAGACTGTATGGCATAGGCAATGGTACGGTGGTGCGTGCCGTTGCCACGGATACGGCTGGGACTGTCTATGTCGGTGGAACGGACGAGTTTGGTGTGTTCCGTCCCAATGCGTATGGCACACTGGAGTACTACTCCTTAGTGGAGCATATCCCTGTACGCTACCGGCATTTCGGAGAAGTGTGGAAGATCTTTTGGCGCGAAGGGCGGCTCTATGTGCAGACCCGCAACTATATTTTTCTATTCTCGGAGAATGATCATGTGGAGGTGATAGACCCGGGCGACGTGATACGCACGTCATTGCTGGCGGGCGATGAGTTTTTTGTGGCAACGGCGCGTGATGTCTATGTGCTGAGTGCGAACCGTCTGCACGCTTTGCGCGGCTCGGAAGCCTTGCGGGGCTCTGTGGTATGCGCCCTGTTGCCGTATGCGGACAACGGAGTACTGATAGCCACCGATTTCAAGGGCGTGTATCTGTACGACGGCGAGACGGTGCGGCGGTTCCATACCGCAGCAGACAGATATATCATTGACAACCAGTTATATACTATGGCTGTGAATGAACGGTATATGGCATTCGGAACGGTCAGGAACGGCGTTGTGCTGACAGACCTGAAAGGACAATCACCGCAGTATCTGACCGGCGAGAACGGACTGCAAAACAACACGGTACTGAGCCTGCTTTTTGACAGGCAGGACAATCTGTGGGTGGGCTTGGACAAAGGTATCGACTGTGTGCAACTGATGTTGCCTATAGAGCGGCTGAACAATACCCGGATAGACTACGGTTCGGGCTACACTGCCTGCGAATACGGCGGTGCGTTGTATCTCGGTACCAACCAAGGTCTGTATTGCCTGCGGGAGGACCGGTTGACGCTTGTGGAAGGCTCGCTGGGGCAGGTATGGAGCGTCTCGGAATGGAGCGGCAGACTGTTTTGCTGCCACAACCGCGGTTTGTTTGAGGTGCGGGGAGACCGCTTCCTTCCGATAGAGACCGCCGACGGGGTGTGGAGCGTCAGGGCAATGCGTAATGCGCAAAGCGTAATGCGTAATGAGCAATATGCCATTGTGGGGACGTATGTCGGTTTCGGAATGTTGCAACAGACCGCCACCGGTTGGAAACTACGGCATCTGAATGGCTTTACGGAAACGGCACTCTACTACGAGTTGGACGCACAGGGGTGTATATGGACGCTTACCTCGCGCGGGGTGGAGCGTATGCAGATTGCCGAAGACGGAAGCGGCTTGCAATGCGAGGTGGTGCTGCCGCACCCTGCGGCAAGGCAGACCTACTCGCTCTCGCGTGTGGGCGAAGAGATATACGTGTCGGGCGATACGTATCTGGGTATAGTGGGGACGGACGGCGTGCTGCGGGAGAGCAGGGCGGCGGATGCGCATTTGCCATATACCACGCGCTACCCGCTTATCCGCAAAGACGCAAAGGATAATCTGTGGTTATTGTGCAATGACAAACTATTGGTTTGTATATACGACACCGCTCGGAAAGCATACGCCGAACCGGCAGAGATAATGCCGGTGGGCAAGTTTGTGATAGGCGGTTTCGCCAATATGACATTCTTGTCATCAGGTGAGGCGGTGGTAGGCGGAATCAGCGGTTTCCGTAAGATAGATCTATCGGTTAAGTGGCAGACGGAAGCAGCAGACAGCACGCTCTATATCCGCTCCGTGCGTACCACTAGTCCGACTATGGAAAAAGTGTATGGCGAGTCGTACCCGCAGCAGAGGGGCGAGGTGCAGTTGCCGTCCGATGTCTATTCGCTCCGTGTGGAATACAGCGGGAGCAGCACTGCCACCGACGCTACGTTGTTTGAGACCCGCCTATGGCCGACAGAGAAAGAGTTTACGACTCCCACAACTGCTGTTTACCGTGATTTTACCGCTTTGCGGGCGGGCGACTATCGGTTGGATATACGTATGCTGACACCGCGTGGAGTGGTGGAACGGGGCTTGCCTATCTCGGTGGCACGCCCGTGGTATCTGACGGCGTGGGCAATCGTGCTGTATGCTCTGGTAGGCGGGCTGCTGGTGGCTTATATCGTATGGCGTGTAAGGAGGCGGATACGACTCAACCGTGAGCGGATAGAGGCAAAAGCACAGGAACAACTCCACGAGCAGGAGTTGCAAATTCTGAAATTGGAGAACGACAAGGCGCAGTTTGACTTGCGTCAGAAAAGCCAGGAACTGAGCAATATGATACTCTCGGAGAATAACCGAAAGGAATGGACGGACACCGTAGTGCGCGATGTACATCGGGCGGTGGATCTGCTCAATAGGGGGCGTGAGGACGATGCCAAACTGCGTATGCAAACGCTCCTGCAACGCCTGCAAAACAATACGGGGATATCGGTTGACTGGAAACGGTTTGAGGATAATTTCGATATTGTGAATGACCAGTTCATCCGTCGCCTGAAAACGAAATATCCGTGGATGAACAAGCAGGAACGCCGCCTGTGTGTATATATCAAGATGGGCTTGCAGACGAAGGAGATCGCTCCGCTGCTCAATATGACCACGCGCGGGGTGGAGATGATACGCTACCGTCTGCGCCAGAAGATGGAACTGGATTCGGATATAAATCTGAAGCAATACTTCAACGAAATGTAACAGCAATGAAAATAGTTTACATACATGGTTTTGCGGGGTCGATACACTCCAATACCGTAGGGGAATTGAACAAGTATTATCCGCAGTTTGATTGGTGTCCGATAGAGGTGAACCACAATGTGGAAGAGTCTGTAGGCAAGATCAACCGGTTTATAAAAGAGAATCCCGATGTGAGATGCCTGATAGGCAGTTCGTTAGGCGGGTTCTACGTGCTGTGTGCCGATTTCGCGGGGCGTAAGTTGGTGGTCAATCCCGTGCTTAACCCGATGTCCTCTCTGAAACAGTTTGTAGGGACGAACAAGTACCGCGGGCGGCGCGAGAACGGGGATACCGAGTTTAAGTTCACTATGCAGGACCTGTTCCGCTTCAAGAAATTTACGCCCCGCGATACACCGATGACTATCTGCCATTATACGCCCAATGACCAAGTGTTAGGCGATATGAAGCGGGACTATCAGAAGTTCTTTGCGCATAGCGAGATGACCCCCGACCTGCAAAACCACTTTATGAACGAGCATTATATCAAGCACAAGTTGTGCGAGGTGCTGCTGCCATTGTTGGAAAATGAGAAAACTGTTTAGTGTTGCGGAGCATATCTTTGCCATAGAGGCAACCGCAGATCAGTTTTCCTTGTTGGGCGACTATGCTCCGTTTGAAGTGGCAGACGGAGAACCGCTGTTTGTGTTGCATATAGCCGATGGTACCCTGCGGAAAACCGATGACTATACCCATGTATTCGTGGATTCGTCGGACGACGATATGCCGCGCATAGAGGTATATGCCGCCGCGGATAGGTGGCGGTTTGATGTATCAAAATGGAAGACAAGTCCCGTTTGTTTTAGCCTGTTTGCCAATGTCCGTTTTGCCAACGCTACCCTGTATATAAAGGATGCCGATGTGCGTTTTGCTATAGATAATGCGGCTATGCTGCTGTATGCTTTTGCTACGGCGGGGTCGCAGACGCTGGAGATGCACGCTTCGGTGATTGTCAAAGACGGCTATGGACAACTGTTCCTCGGACATTCGGGCACGGGCAAGTCCACGCACGCTTGTGGCGGGATGCTTATCCCGATGCGTGGCTGCTCAATGACGACAACCCGCTGGTGCGGGTTATGCCCGACGGGGAAGTGCGCGTTTACGGTTTACCGTGGAGCGGGAATACCCCTTGCTACAGGCAGGCTTTTGCGCCCGTACGCGGGATAGTCAAACTGTCGCAAGCCCCGCAAAATGAGATGAACCGCCTGCGCCTGCCCGAGGCATACGCCTGTATGTTGCCGTCGTCCAGCGGGCTGAAAATAGTGCCGGCGATGATGGATTCGCTCTATAATACCATTGTGCGTGTGATTAAGTATCATCCCTGTGTTCGGACTGAAATGTTTACCGGATAAAGAGGCTGCCATACTATGCAGAGAGACCCTGAATACAACCGATACGACCGCGCTGTAACCGATTGTCTGCGTTCGGCAGTGGGGCAGATGCCTTGCAATATAGATACCGCTGTTCTGTCCGACAAAGCCTTTTGGCAGGCGGCTTACCGCCAGAGTTGCGGGCATCTGCTTGCGGTGTGGGCATTCAATCGGGGGCTGCCTGTTGCCGATGACGCCCGGCAGAAAGTACAGGTTTTCTCGGTCTATCAGCGCACCGCCCGCCAAAACCGGCTGCTATGCGACTTGGTTACGCTGCTGCGCCGAAACGGCATAGAGACGGTGCTTCTCAAAGGGTACGGATTGTCGCTGCTCTATCCCGATCAGGGAATGCGGGAGTATGGCGACATTGACCTGTATGTCGGCGAAGAAAACTACGACAGGATGGTTGCACTTGTCCGCCGGACATGTCCGCAGGCGTACTGGTTCTCGGAGGAGCATATCGGTCATCATTTCTTGATGCAGTTGGACGAGAACTGCGACCTGGTGGCGGAGTTTCACAATATGGCAATGGACTTGCCCTGTATGAAAAAGGCGGAGCAGGCGTTTACGGTGTTTACGCTGCGTGAGTTGCAGTCTGTACGGACGGTTTCGTTGAACGGTGTTGAGATTGCCATTCCCGCTGTGCGGTTCAATGCAGTGTATGTCTTTATCCACGCATGGCACCATTTTGACGGCGATGGGGTGGGGTTGCGCCAGTTGGCGGACTGGATGCTGTGTCTGCACGAGTTGGCGCAGACGCTTTCCGCTGAAGATAGACAAGCCTATGCACACGATCTGGAACGCCTGTTGTGGCATACTTGATATCTGGCAGACTTTCGGTTGTGTGTTGGTACATCATTTCGGTCTGCCGAAGGAGGAATTCCCGCTCTACAACGCTTCGCTGGAAAGGCGGGGAGAACGGCTGTACAGGCAACTCCTGCACGACGGGTACGGCTATCGCCTGGCGAACAAAGAGGCAGGGGCTACTATTCATACGTTCCCGTTCCGGAGACCGGAAAAGAACCGCATAGCGCAGGTGCTGTTCACCTTGGTGCGCATACCATACGACACGTTCCGGTGGGCAAAGATATTCCCGCATCCGGCAATACGGCAGTTCTGCGACAAACTCCGCTTGGGCTTCCAAAAGGTACTGAAAGAGACTGTCTAACAAGTATAGGCAGCCTCTTATTTTGGTGGGAGACGACGCGGCTCGCATCGTCAAGAGCAATCTTTTTATGAAGAACAGGTATCCTTTTTAACTTGTTAGACAGCCTCCTTTGTCTTTCGCTTCTTTTGCCCCGCTTGCCGGGGCGTAGAAGCAAACAGCCTATTCTGGGAACTCCATCAGGTAAGCCTTGATGAATCCGTCAATGTCGCCGTCCATCACGGCGTTCACGTTGGAGGTCTGATAGTTGGTGCGGTGGTCTTTTACTCGGCGGTCGTCGAACACGTACGAGCGTATCTGGCTGCCCCATTCGATTTTCTTCTTGCCCGCTTCCACCTTGGCTGCGGCTTGACGGCGTTTCTCCAACTCCAGTTCGTACAACTGGCTGCGCAGGTGGCGCAAAGCGTTCTCGCGGTTCTTGGGCTGGTCGCGCGTCTCGGTATTCTCTATCACTATCTCATCGGGCTGGTTGGTCAGCGGATTGACGAACTTATAGTGCAGGCGTACACCCGATTCCACCTTGTTCACATTCTGTCCGCCCGCACCCGACGAACGGAATGTATCCCAACTGATACCTGCGGGATCGACATTGATTTCGATAGAATCGTCTATCAGCGGCACCACAAACACCGATGCAAACGAAGTCATACGCTTTCCTTGAGCATTGTACGGACTGACACGCACCAGGCGGTGCACCCCGTTCTCGCTTTTGAGATAGCCGTAAGCCATATCGCCTTCTACATTGAAGGTAACGGTCTTGATACCCGCCTCATCGCCTTCCTGTAGGTTGGTGATCGTTACTTTGTAGTTGTGCTTCTCGCAATACCGTTGGTACATACGCATCAACTGCTCCGCCCAATCCTGTGCCTCCGTACCACCCGCACCCGCAACAATCTTCAGTACGGCGGGCATCTGGTCTTCCTCGTGCGAAAGCATATTCTTCATTTCGAGGTCTTCCACCTCCTGTACAGCGTGGGCATAAGCGGTGTCCACTTCCTCTTCGGTAACAAGTTCCTCCTTGTAGTATTCAAATGCCAACTGCAATTCCTCTACCGCACTGCGCACGCCTTCGTAGCCCTCTATCCAACTCTTGATGCTTTTTACCTTGCGCATCTGCGCCTCGGCTGCCTTCGCGTCGTCCCAGAAGCCGGGGGCTTGGGTATGCAGTTCCTCTTCCTCCAACTGTATGCGTTTCTCGTCAATGGCTAGATACTGTTTCAGTTTCTCCGCCCTGCTCTGAACGTCTTTTAATTGCTCTATTGTTATCATTGTAAAACTCTATTTGTCTAATTTAATTATCAGAAAACAAAACCAACAAAACCATTCTGCGCACCAAACACGGGCTTGCGTCCCCATAATAAATCACTATTTCAGTGCGGCGCGTGTTGCGCCGCAAGACAATGTTTTGCCGTTTTGCCTGTTTTGTTTTAATCTTAAAATATCAGTCTTTATGTAATATTGTGCTGCACAAGACCAAAGTTTTATCGGTTTTTTGTTATATATTACTTACGAGAACTCGAAAATCGTGCAAAGGTACACTTTTTTTTGCACATATTAAAATTTTGTTGTACTTTTGTCGCGTAAACATAAACTTGCCGTACAAGGCATTCTAACTCTGCCGTTCAGGCATCAACGTACCGCGCCAAAAGGCGTACTATTCTTTATGGAAAACGAACAACAAACAGCCGCTCAGGAACCCCAAGTGGAGGTTCAGCAGGAAGTGAAACCGGCGGAGACCGCACAGCAGACTCCGCAAGAAACCAAACAACAACTCGTAGCCGCACTCAAGGCTTTGCTCGAGCAGAACGTGTCGGAAGTGAAAGACCGCGTGGAGATGCTCAAGACGCAGTTCTACCGCGAGTATCACCAGGAATTGGAAGCCGCCAAGAAGGCTGCCGAAGAGGCTGCTGCCGCTGCAGGCGAGACTCTCGAGATGTGGCAACCGGCTGTAGATGAGACAGAACTGCAATTCCGCGAGTTGCTCAACCAGTATAAGCAGAAGAAAGCCGAAGCGGCTGCAAAAGCCGAGGCGGAAATGCAGCAGAACCTCCTCCGCAAACGCAATATCCTCGACCGGATGAAGGAGATGGCGCAAGCCGAGACGGCGGACGTGGCAGACAATGTAAAGAAAATGCGCGACCTGCGTACCGAGTGGAAATCCATCGGCGCCGTTCCCCCGCAAAACGTGCAGGAGTTGAGCAAACTCTACCAGCAATACCAGGAGCAGTTCTATGATTTGGTGAAGATTAACATCGAGTTGCGCGACCTCGATTTCAAGAAGAACCTTGAGGCGAAGACCCTCCTATGCGAGGCGGCTGAGAAACTGCAGGAGAACCCGAATATCGTCGAGGCTAGCCGGGCTTTGCAGCAACTCCATGAGGAGTGGGCGGAGATAGGTCCCGTAGCCCGCGAACTGCGCGAAGACCTGTGGAACCGCTTCAAGGAGGCTTCTACCGTTATCAACAAGAAACATCAGGCGTATTTCGACCAACTACATGCCAAAGAGGCGGAGAACCTCGAGAAAAAACAGGCACTCATCGCCCGCCTCCACGAGATAGACTATTCCGGTTTCAAGAGCAACCGCCAGTGGGAGGATGCCACAGGGCAGATACAGGCTATTCAGAATGAGTGGCGCACCATCGGTTTCGCACCCAAGAAACAGAACCAAGCCATCTACGAGGAGTATCGCGCTCTCTGCGATGCGTTCTTCAAAGCCAAAACCGCTTTCTACAAGGACCTGCGCGAGGAGTTGAACGAGAACCTCCGCAAAAAACGCGAACTCATCGAGAAAGCCGAGCAACTCAAGACCGGCACCGACTGGAAAGCCACTGCCGATGCGATGATTGCGCTCCAAAACGAATGGAAGAAAGTCGGTCCCGTGGCACGCAAGTACTCCGACGAACTCTGGAAGAAATTCTCCGACACATGCGACGAGTTCTTCAATGCCAAACGCGAAGCCAACAAGGGCGCACGCGAGGCGTATGAGCAGAAAAAAGCCGCTGCAAAGGCGCAGTTTACCAAGCGCGTGGAGAGCCTGACCGACCGCCAGAAACTCACCCGTATGTACGCCAACCTCCAGCAGGAGATCAAGACTGCCGAGAACAATATTCTCTTTTTTACGGGTAAGACCAAGACTGCCAACAAGTTGGTGGAAGATATGCAGAAAAAGATTGATACCCTCAAGTCGCAACTCAAAGAACTGGAGGATAAGATCAATAAGATGGAGGACTAATCCCGAATGGCAGCTGAACTGATTAAATATCAAGATGTTGAGATACATCAGGCGGAGCAGATTGTGCTGACCGGTGTCAATCTTACCGTGCAGGCTGGCGAGTTTATCTACCTGCTCGGTAGGGTCGGCAGCGGCAAATCTAGCCTGATGAAAACTCTCTATGGGGTCTTGCCCGTGGCGGCTGGTTCTGCCGAGGTGCTTGGGCACGATATGCGCAAGATTCGCCGCCGCCAACTGCCCTATCTCCGCCGCCGTCTCGGTATTGTCTTCCAGGACTATAAGTTGCTCACTGACAGGAGCGTGGAGGATAATCTCCTCTTCGTACTGAAAGCCACAGGTTGGAAAGACAAAAACTTGATGCGCAACCATGTACAGGAGGTGCTGGAGCAGGTGGGGATGGAGAAAAAAGCCTACAAACGCCCGCACCAACTCTCGGGTGGCGAGCAGCAGCGTGTCGTTATTGCCCGCGCTTTGCTCAATACGCCCGAGATTATTCTGGCGGACGAACCTACGGGCAATCTCGACCCCGAGACGGGCAACGAGATTATGGAACTGCTCCATAGTATCAGTCGGGCGGGCATCACCGTCCTTGTCTCTACCCACAACACTCTCTGGCCGGAGCGCTATCCCGGTCGCCGCTGGGAGTTCCGAGACGGACACATTACCGAGTTGTGACGGTTTGGAACAAACCATCTGGATAGGCTATGCGTGTGGGGACGATGCGTCCCGCGTCGTCAATAATGTGCTAATATGAAAAAGCCCACAAAAGTGTACGATTATTAAGATTCCATTTGGCATTGCGCCTTATTCATTCTACATTGCAAAGTAAGGAGGATGTGAGGAGGATGTGCTTAGGATAGGCTGTCTTTGCCGCAACATCAAAAATGTACGATTATTAAGATTGGCAGTATCATAATCAACGATAAATAAATGTTCCAAAATTTTTCTTTGTGATGTTGGTACGAGGCTGTCTAACAAGTGTAGGTGGTCTCTTTTTCGATGTTGCTTTTTATAAAATTATACCATAGGAAATCGGGGACGCGGACGCCCCCGTCCGCGGTCAAGTCGTCAGACTTGTTTGTTTTTTCGCTGTTTCTTAAACTTGTTGACAGCCCCGCACTATTCATTCTTCTATAGAAAAATCACCTGATTCCCCGATATGGAAATTAACGGATAATTAACGGCAATTAACGGAGAACGATATCCGAAATGTATTAATGGTTAATTAATGGATAATTATATGTTCCCCAAAAGAGAAATTACACGATAATTAACGTTCCAAACAACGCAATGCAAGGACTGATCATCAAATCGGCAGGTAGCAGTTACCTCGTTCATTTCCCCGACGGCACACAAGCCGAGTGCCACGTCAAGGGCAATTTCCGTATCCGCGGTATCCGTTCCACCAACCCCGTAGCCGTGGGTGACCATGTGGAGGTTACCACTTTGCCCGACGGTACCCACTGGATCACAGATGTTTGCGAGCGCCGCAACTATATCATTCGCCGTTCCACCAACCTCAGCAAGGAATCGCACATCATTGCCGCCAACATCGACCAGGTGGTCTTGCTGGTTACTGTCAACCACCCCGTTACCTCCACCACGTTTATCGACCGTTTTCTCGCTACCTGCGAGGCGTATCGCGTGCCTGCCGTCCTGCTGTTCAATAAGATTGACCTCCTCAATGCCGACGAACTGCAGACCCTGTCTGACCTCCGTACCCTATATGAGTCGCTCGGTTATCCTACCTATGCCCTCTCTGCCAAGACCGTCTGTCCGGAGGAGATAGAGCAACTCAAGCAGTCGCTTCTCTATGGCAAGGTTACGCTCCTTAGCGGTAACTCGGGTGTAGGTAAATCCACCCTCCTGAATGTTATCTTCGGGCGCGAACTTGCCCGCACGGGTGCTATCTCCAATGCACACAACAAAGGCACCCACACCACCACTTTCTCCGAGATGTACCCCCTGCCGCAATGCACAATGCACAATGCACAATGCACAATGCCCGAAGGAATAAATAATACAACATCCAATCTTATATCCCCCTCTTTGAGGGGGGCGGGGGAGTCTGCCGGTTGGCTCATCGACACTCCCGGTATCAAAGGCTTCGGTACCATCGATATGCAGAAAGAGGAAATCGGACATTATTTCCGCGAGATATTCCGTATCAGTGCCGGCTGCCGCTATTCCAACTGCACCCATACCGGCGAACCGGGTTGCGCTGTCTGTCAAGCCGCCCTCAATGGTACCATCGCTCCATCACGTTTCGAGTCCTACATCTCTCTCCTCGGCGACTGCACCGAAACCAAATATCGCTGACTAATGCGTAACGCACAATGCATAATGCGCAATTTTTTTTTGCAAAATAAATTCAGAAAAGTAATATACAACATTTTTATCAGGATTTGGCTGCTCGTTCAAAATAAATCGCTTGGAATAAACGACTTGCAGAACCACTACATAAAATGTCTGCAATAGAAAAATACATAAAAATCACAATTAAGTATGCTGTATATTTCCACTAATATAGCAAAAAGTGCCATTTTATGTCAGTTTTGAATAAACGTTCAAAGAAAAAGCACTATATTTGCACCGAATTTAGCTTAACAATTGGATTTGGCTTGACTTTCGGGTTGTTTAATGGTTGTTATTTCTAACGACGCTAAACATCCTATAGTCAAAAAGTAAGGCACAGCCGCGACGGTTCTGCCTTATTTTTTTTGTTATAATTTAACGCCGGTTCGATATCATTTTGTAGTGGTTACAATACTATTATTTGTTGTTTAATAGTTGTTGTCAGTTGTTGACCGACAAAGCCTCTTTCTTTCTGGACAACCGCATCAAAATTGTGCATTATTTCGGGTCCGCGGACGCCCTCGTCCGCGGACAGTTTGGCACAAACTGTATGGCAATGCTACGCACTTTGGGAGACGACGCGGCTCGCGTCGTTATCGGCTTTGCCGAACTATATACGTTTCAATATGTCTTTTTGATAGCATTTGAATGTTATTTTGATGCTGATTGTATTGTTTTTACATTGTTCCGTTACTATTTTGATGCGGTCGCCCTGTCTGTCTTTCTTTCTTTCGTTATATCGAACTCACGTTAATTTACAAATTCTCTTTTATCAGTCCCGTTTCATAAGCCGTCAGTAGGTGTTCCAGGTTGTCCACCTGTGCTTGCAGTTCGCGACCGCGGTCGGTGTCGCGGATATGAATGCGGTGCTCGCTAAAGTCCTGTAGCAGGGTGCGGCTATGGATGTCGCTGCCCGACAAAATCGCCTGTTCGCGGCTCTCGAAGGACTCGTGCTCTACTAATTGTATGCCGTGGCTGTTATAAATCAACGTATAACCCGCAATACCCGTTTTCTTCTGGTAGGGCTTGCTGAACCCGCCGTCTATCACAAACCGTTTGCCCTCGGCGCGGATGGGACTTTCCCCCTCTATAGTACGCACGGGGATATGCCCGTTGATGATACGCCCCGTCTCGGCGTTCATACCGAATTCCTGCAATATGCGCACGCATGTCTCTTTTTCATTCGCCAGCGTGTAGTACGCCCCTTTCTTTTCTTTCCACAGATCCTCGTCTTCCACAAAATACCGCTCCAGTGTGGTCATCTTGTCTTTGTTGTAGAGTGGCGAATAGGGACCTTCCCACAGATACAGCATATAATCCAGCGCATTGGCTTTCTCTTTGCCGTTGCCGTAGTATGCCATACGTACCACCTCGTCGGTGCGCTCCATCAACTGCCTGCCGCTTACGCGCTTGCCGCACACGTCCACTTCGGTAAAACTGCCGTCCTCGTTGAGCGGGATAGCCGCATGGTAAAGCAGAAATCCGTTGCGCACGAGGAACATGCTTCCGTGCTGGTAAAGCAGGTGCAGGTGTTTCTGCATCTTCTCCGACTTGCGGAAACTGCGTGCCAACTGGGTCATCAACTCCTGTTCCTCGGCGGAAAGGCGGTAGGGCTCTGTCTCCGACAGGGTGGGCAGGTTGGTGTCCATGAGTGGATAGTCCTGCCCGCCGATACGGATAGTGCCGTGCTGTTTGTCTATCTTGTCCAACAGCAGGCGGTCATTCATTCCCCATTCGGGGTGGCGCAGGATGGTCTGCCCTTCCAACTTGAATTGGATGATTGAAATCGCCTTGTGCATCTTTGCCATCAGAGCGGCGGAGCGGGTCAGGCGCGGGTTGTTCTCGAAGTCCTTGGTCTGGAATACCTCGCACGGGTCGTCGTGATAGGTCTCCATAGCGAAGTTCGCCAGCGGCAGCAGGTTGATGCCGTAGCCCTCTTCGAGGGTCTCTATGTTCGCATAGCGGATCGAGACGCGCAGCACGGTGGCTATCAGTGCGGGGTTGCCTGCCATTGCCCCCATCCATTCGATGTCATGGTTGCCCCATTGGATGTCGTAGTCGTGCAGGGTGGAGAGCACGTCCGGTATCTTCGCCGCCCCCGAACCGCGGTCGAAGATATCGCCCACCACGTGGAGCGTGTCTATGGTAAAACCGTGTATCAGGTAGCAAATCGCCGTGATGAGTTTCTCGGCGCAGCCGAGGTTGATGATTGTGTCAATGATCGCGTTGTAATAGACCGCGCGGTCGCTCTCGATGTTCGACTCGTGGAGCAACTCGTCGATGATATACGCATAGTCCTTCGGTAGCATCTTGCGCACCTTGGAACGGCTGTATTTGATAGTTACCGCCCGTGCTACCACTACCACTTGGTGCAGGCGGATACGATACCAGTCCTCAATCGAAAACTCGCCGATACCCTCGTTCAAACCGTCAATATGCTCTGCAAAACTGCGTTGTACCAATTCGATACGCTCGTCGGGATAGTAAATCAGGGCGCACAGGGCGCGTTTCTCGGTCTCGCTCATCGCCTCAAACAGATCGTCAATCTTGTGCCGGATAACGCCCGAGGCGTTCTTGATGGTGTGGATAAACGCACTGCTCTCGCCGTGCAGGTCGCTCACAAAATGCTCCGTACCCTTGGGCAGAGAGAGAATCGCACGCAGGTTGATCAACTCGGTAATGACCGCTTTGCTGTTCGGAAAACGCTCGCTGAGCAGCGTCAGATAGCGCAGGTCGCCTTTTATATCTTCTATATTCATCATAAATACCTCGTTTGTGCCTGCAAAGGTACTGCTTTTTGCCCATATAGGCAAACCTCTGTATCAACTATGGTACATATACGGTTGATACACGGTAGATACATGGTAGATACACGGTAGATACACGGTAGATAGTGCTGTTTCTGTAGGGTCGTTCGGCTGTTCGTGGCGCAAAGCACCGCTTTGTGCGCAGCACGCGCCACCAGCAGCCGCTAATACTATTTGCTGTATTCGGATTTTTTTTGTAATTTTGCAATCGCAAAACAGAACAGAGTGGATATGTCAGCAGGCAAATGGATATTAGGCGGACTGGGGTTCGTGTTGGGAGGCCCCATCGGGGCATTGATAGGGGTTTTTATTGGCTCGCTTTTCGATTCGGGCGACCGTATCCTCACCGACAGCGACACTGCGGACAACAGCACAAGGCAGACCGACTATGGCAGCAGCGAGACCTACAGCAGAACCTACCGGCGTGCATCGGTGGGCGATATACGTGTATCGATGGTGGTGTTGTTTGCGTGCGTCATGAAAGCCGACGGACGCATCATGAAATTGGAGGTGAACTATATCAAACCGTTTTTGCTCAAGAACTACGGGGAAGACGGTGCGAAGGAGGCACTCCACTTGCTCAAGGAACTGCTGCAGAAAGACATAGATCCGATAGCGGTATCGCAACAGATCGCGCAACACATCAACTATTCCACCCGCTTGGAGATCATACATATCCTCTTCGACCTTGCCAAGGTGGACGGCGAAGTATCGGAAGCAGAGGAGAATATGATATCGCTCATTGCCACGAATATGCATGTGCAGGATGCCGATTATCGCTCGCTCCTGTCTCTCTATCGCAAGCATGCGGATCCCAACTGGGCATATATAGCACTCGAGATTGACCCCTCGGCAAGCGATGAGGAGGTGAAGAAAGCCTATCGCCGTATGGCTATGAAATACCACCCCGACAAAGTTGCCAATGCGGGCGAGGAGGTGCGCCAACAAGCCACGGAGAAGTTCCGCTCTATCAACGAGGCGTATGAGACCATCAAACTCGGACGGGGAATGAATTAACCGGTAAAGCAATTAAATTAATATACAGATAGAACCTTTTGTTTTTGATATTTTTTGAATGTTGTTGACCTATTAATGACCTATTAATGACCTATATGAAACGATACATCTTAATGACCTTATCCGTCTCCTTGTTGATGATGATGGGCTGCGGAAAGAAAACCGGCGGACGGGTGCTGACCAGTGCCACGGGAACCATTTACGAATGTCTGGTCGTATCACCCAAGCAGCCGCTTTCGCAGGAATCGCTCAACCGGATTGCGGCAAGCGGTATTGAGCATCCTACAGGCAGTGCCTATGCCGAACCAATCACCACAACCTACGAACTCGTGCGGGCTACCTTGGGCGAGGATATGCCCTGTCTGCCGCAGATGGAACCCTATTTCGTGCTGACCCACGTATCCAATGCCGCATTTGACGACTATCTCAAACCCACGCGCAATATCCTCTTGGTGGACATCAATCCCGAGAAATATACCCAACTCAAGGTGCGTGTCTCTACCGATGTCTGGTCGCACCCGCAGGCGGTATATCGCATACAAGCCGCTTCGGAGGAGGAGTTTGTCGGCTATTGGCTGCAGCACGGCAATGAGGTGCGCGACTGGTTTGTGCGTCAGGAACTGCAGCGGCAAACCGCTTTCTATCGCGCCAACACCAATGCCGATGCCCGCAAAGTGCTGCAGAAGGAGTTCGGATGCGATATGCTTATTCCCGAAGATTATATGCTCATTATGGACACTACGCTCAGTATGCAAGAGGCTGATAGTGTCCATTTGATGTGGTGCTGCAACAACAAAGGTCCGATGCGCCGTGATGTGGTGGTCTATGCATACCCCTACACCGACCCGAATACGTTCACGCTTGATTATCTCAATGCCAAGCGTGATGAGGTCTTGTCGCGCGTAATCACTGCCTCGGTCAAGGGCTCGTATATGGGTACGGAATACAAGGTCTTCCCGCCGCAAATGCGTAATGTACAATCCCTTCAACCCAAGAAAGATGACGGTTTCTATGCCGCTGAAGTGCGCGGATTGTGGAAAATACGCAACGGCGAAGCCATGGGCGGACCCTATGTCAGTCTCACCCGCCTTGACCAGGTGCGCGGCAATGTCATCACCGCCGAGACCTTTGTCTTTGCCCCTGGGCAGAAAAAGCGCAACGCCCTCCGTCAGGCGGAAGCCATTCTCTATACCCTCCAACTCCCTACCGACACGATCCGATGAGAAACAGCCGCTTGCTCTGTCTGTGGTTGTGCCTCTTCGTGGTTCTGCACACGTGGAGTGTATCGGTATGCAATCCGCAGGATAGTGTGCATTTATATACTACGCTTGCCAGCGATGCCGAGCGCAACACCGAACGCGACAGTCTGCTGCAAAAGGCGTTGAAGTTTGCCGCTGAACCCAATCACGACCGTGCTATGTTGCTGCGGCTCAGTGCAAACAATGCGTTCAAGATCGGGCAGTCAGAGAGGGCGCAGCAGGAGCAGATAGAGGCATACACCATCTTTATGCGTCTGCAGGAGTGGGACTGGGCATCTATGTGTCTCTACGAGCGCAGTATCGACTATCTGAATATATGCGATTGGGAGAACGTGGAGCAGCAACTGGAATCGCTCCGTGCGCTGCTTAGGTACGATTCTCCGATAGTGCGCTACAACTACTATTCCATCGCCTCGCTCTATGCTATGCAGGACACTCTGCCTCAAGCCATTGCCTATGGGAGACAGGCTATCGGGGCAATGGAGCAAATTCCCTATCCTGAGCATTATCAGATCCTGCCTGTGTGGAACTATTACAATATGGCGTATATGTTCGATGCCATGTGTACGCCTCCGCCCGTGGACAGCATTGAGCATTATCTGCAGAGAGCCGAGCAGGCGGTCAATCCCGCCGGCGACTGGGTGGACATCGAGGAGGCGAATATCAGTATTATGGATATGCGGGCGTGGCTATGCTACTATCGTCGAGACTATCGGACAGCAGAGCAACTGATGCAGCAGGTGCTGGTCAAGATCGACTCCGTGGCAATGGATTCGCCCAACACCGTCATCACCGAGCGGGGAGAGGCGTATCGGTTCTTGGCTATGCTCCACGAGGAGCAGGGACATTGGCGGACGGCATTCCGCTATCAGCAACTGCTCAACGACAACAACCTGTTGCGCTACGACATCGAGAAGAACACGGCGTTGCAGGAGATAGAAACACGCTACGAGGTGGAGCGGCAGCAGTTGGAAATGGAGCGTCTGGAAGCAAAGAACAGTGCTTTCCTTTGGCTGTTGGTGGTGTGCGTTTTGGTGATTCTGTCGGGCGGACTGCTGCTGGCGGTGGTCGTCTTGCGCAAACGACGTGCCGAGGACAGGCTCTATCAGGCGGCACTTGAGCAGGAGAATATCCGCAGTATGCTCAGCGATATGATGGCGCGTACCGATACCGACCCTGTCATGCTCATTAAGCAGGATCTGACCGCCACTTTCCGTCAGTTGACCGAGGATACGCCTTATCGCGAGGAGGCAATACAAGCCGTCCAACAGGTGGATAATGTGCGTATTGCGAACCTTTTCCAGCAGGCTCCGCAACTTACGGCGATGGACAAACGCTATATCGTCTGTTTCGAAGCGCGGCTGACGGTAGAGCAGATAGCCGTGCTTTTCCGTATCGCCCCCGCCAGTGTCTATACCGTCCGCTATCGTATGCGCAAGAAATTCCCCGCCTCCGTTCCCTTCCCCTATTGATGCAGGGGACGCGGACGCCTCGTCCGCGGTCAAGTCGTTATAGACTTGCTTGTTTTTCCGATGTTTTTAGGTTTGTCAAATACTCTCCTCTCCGAAATGTTCTATATCTCCGGTTGGTGCAAAGTCGGGTGGATGTCAGGAGGATGTCAGGTGGATAGGCTTAGGTTGCGCCTTGCTTAAACGCTTTTCGACTGGAAAAATACAACATACAAAAAACGGCTCTGCCAACCGGTTTCCCGATTCGACAGAGCCGTTTCTCTATTTACTCTTAAAAACTTGATTCTATATACATTTTAGGTTTCGATGCCCATACACCCAACTCTGAACTCTAAAACTATCAACTTCTCTCAACTTTCAACTCTCAACCCTCAACTAAAAAATCAACTTAGCGCAGCAACCACGTCCTCCACCATCTGCCCGGCGGTCAGGCGGTTGGCTTGCAGCAGGTCGGCAATATGGTAGCGGTCTTCAAAGTGCTTGCGCTCGCCGCGAACCAGCACGTGCATATCGCTGTCGCCGTAGTAGCGGGCAATCTTCTCGCCCCAACCGCCGTCTATCTGTCCGTCCTCAAGGGTGATAACCACCTTGTGGTCGGCTTTCAGGCTGTCGAGGGTCTCGGTGTCCAGATCGGTGATGAGGCGCGGGTTGATGAGTGTGGCATTGATGCCATTTTCCTGTAGAGCCTTGCGCAGTTCCTCGCCGAGGTGAAAGTACTCGCCCAATCCGAGTATCGCCACTTGGCTGCCCTTGTGTGCTACCTCGTAGGCAGGCTTCGACCAATCAATCTCATTGTGCATTACGCATTGCGCATTACGCATTGTGAGTGGTACGCGGATAGCCACGGGGTGCTCGCGGTAGGCGATTGCCCACTCCATCATAGCGAGGTACTCCTCTTTGGTGGTCGGTGCCAGATAGATGAGGTTCGGGATATTCATCAGCAGCGGAATATCGTAGAAGCAGGTGTGCGTGACATCGTTCATCCCCTCGATGCCGCCGCCGAAAACAAGTATGAGTGCGGGGTTGTCGTTGATGCAGAGGTCTTGCTGCAACTGGTCATAGGTGCGCTGGATGAACGTGCTATACACGCCCCACACGGGTTTCGCACCGCGTTTGGCAGCACCCGAAGCCAGTGCTACAGCCGTCTCTTCGGCGATACCTACGTCCACAAACTGCTTGCCTGCACGCTCACGGCGCGACTTTGTAAAGCCGAATACCGCCGGTGTGCCCGATGTGATGGCGAACAGTTCGGGGTGCGACGGCATGAGCGAGAGCAGATGTTCGGCGGTGAGTGTCTCATAGTCCTCGCCCGCGGGGGCAGTGAACTTCGGCTTGCCCGTTGCGAGGTCGAATGGCATACCCCAATGCCAACGTTCTTTGTTCTGTTCGGCAAACGGATAGCCCTTGCCCTTCAATGTATTGATATGTACCACAACAGGGTGGTTGATGTCCTTCACCTGTTGAAATGCCTTGATGAGTGCGTCTATGTTGTTGCCCTCGTCCACGTACATATAGTCGAGTCCCATTGCGCGGAACAGGTTGCATGCCGCCTCGCCCTTTGTCTCGCGCAGCAACTGCAGGTTCTTGTATAGCCCGCCGTGGTTTTCGGCAATCGACATCTGGTTGTCGTTGACGATGATGATAAAGTTCGTACCGAGTTCCGACCCTGCTACGTCCAAGCCCTCCAATGCCTCGCCGCCGCTCAGCGAACCGTCGCCGATGATGGCAATCACATTCTCCTTGCCGCCTTGCAAATCGCGGGCTTTTACGAGTCCGCAAGCCAGACTGACGCTGGTGGAGGTGTGTCCGATGACAAAGTGGTCGTGCGGGCTTTCCGAGGGCTCGCTGTAACCCGACACGTCATCGTAGTGCCGTGCGTCCATAAACGCCTCTTTGCGCCCCGTGAGAATCTTGTGCGGGTAACTCTGGTGCGACACGTCGAAGACTATCTTGTCTTCAGGCGAGTTGAACACGTAGTGCAGTGCCACCGTCGCCTCCACCATACCGAGGTTCGGACCGATATGTCCGCCGTGTTCGCTCACTTTCTGCAGCAGGTAGTGCCGCGTCTCGTCTGCCAGTATGTGCAACTCCTTACTATTGAGTTGCTTGATGTCCTGAGGACTGTTGATTTTTTCGAGTACCATGATCTAATTATGAATTATAAATGAAGAATTATGAATTTAATGCGGCACAAAAGTACGGAAAAAATAGCATACAGCCAAACCGCCTTATATAAAATACGGAATAGGGGTATGCCTTTCTGTAATCGGGGTTAACCAAACCTGTCATCGCAAGTTCCACTTGGAAGTGCAAAAAAGTGGTAATATAGAATAAGTTTGTATGAGTATGGTACTTCCTCTGCTGCTGTTTTTAATGCGATTGAGCGAGTAGTTGCCGTGCATTCTCCATAGCGGCGGGGGTGGGGTGTTTGCCCGAAAGCATAGTGGCGATCTGGCTGACACGTTCCTCGTCTGTGAGACGGCGTATATGAGTCTCGGTGCGGGTCTCGGTATCGGCTTTATAGACAAGATACTGCGTCTGACCTTTGGCGGCAATTTGCGGCAGGTGGGTAATAGCAATAATCTGCCGCGACTGGGCCATTTGCTGCATAATATCTCCCATCTGCGAGGCAATCTCGCCGCTGACACCGGTATCAATCTCGTCAAAGATGATCGTGGGTAGCCCGTTTTTGGAGGCTATCAGGGCTTTGATACACAGCATAATACGGCTTATCTCACCACCCGATGCCACCTCGCTCACACGGCGCAGCGACTGGTTGAGATTGGCAGCGAACATAAACTGCACATCGTCTTTGCCGGCAGGGGTGAAATCATCGGTGTCGGTGATGGCGATGTCTATCTGTGCGTGGGCTATACCGAGGCGGGTCAGGTCGCTTACCAACTGCCCGGAAATCGGTTTGCGTACCGCTTCGCGGGTTTTGCGCAGAGTCGTCGCCGCTTCTGCCAGATCACGGGTCTTGGCGTCCAGTTCCTTTTGCAGGCGGGCGATGTCCATATCAAACGAACCGATTTGGTCGTTTTGCCGTTGCAGTTCGTCGCGCATCTGTATCAGTTCTTCTTCATTCTCCGCATTGTATTTGCGCAGCAGGTCGTTCAGCAGACTCAGGCGTTCTTCTACCTGTGCCAATCGCTCGGGGGCAAACTCGGTGCGCTCGGCGATACGGTTTGCTTCGTCGGCGATGTCCTTTATCTCAATCGTTACACTCTCCAGACGCTCTTGCAGTTCAGGCGCGGCAGTGGAGAGATTGCACATATGGAGCAGGTCTAAAACCGACCCCTCCTCGCCGTTCAGCGCATTGACCGCAGTATCCAATGCACCGCGTATCTCTTCCGCGTGGCTGAGACGAAACTGCTCTTCTTCCAGTTCTTCCATCTCGCCGCTTTCGAGTTGGGCATCGACCAATACCTTGTACCGGTAAGCGATATAATCGGCATCGGTTTGGGTTTTCTTAGCCAACGCCTGCATATCCCGAAGTGCTTTTTGTGCATTGAGATATGCCTCGTAGCGGGCGGTGTATGCTTCCCGTTCTGCGGTATTACCCGCCATAGCATCTACCACAGAGAGTTGGAAATCATCGTTCTCAAGAAGCAGGTTGGCATGCTGCGAGTGGATGTCTATCAGGCGTGCCGCCAGCGTCTTGAGTTCTGCCAGCGTTACCACCGAGTCATCCACAAACGAACGCGATTTGCCGTTGCTGTACAGTTCGCGGCGAACGATACACTCGTCAAACTCCGCCTCGATGATACACTTGTCTTCGCCGTCGGTAATGGCTTTGGTGTCTGCTCGTCCGCCCATTACCAGATTGAGCGCACCGAGAATAATACTCTTACCTGCACCCGTTTCGCCGGTCAGCACGGAGAAACCGCCCTCAAGGTCAAGGTCTAAATGCGTAATGAGGGCATAGTTTTGTATGTGTAGATGTCGTAGCATAATATCTCTATTTCAAACGCGCAAAGTTACTGCTTTTCTATGAAATATGCAAATGAAGCCGGCAATTGTCAGGGCAACCGCATCAAAATTGTGCATTGTTTCAGGGACGCGGACGCTACGGGTTTCATACAAGCCATAGGCGAAGTAGGGGGTCTCGCCCTCGTCCGCGGTCGGTTTGGCACAAACCGTATGACTATGCTACGCACTTGGGGGACGACGCGGCTCGCGTCGTTATGCTATGTCTGGGAGACGACGCGGCTCGCGTCGTTATCGGCTTTGACGAACTGTATATATCTTTCAATATGGCTTTTTGATGGCATTTAGAGACTGCCTTGAGGACCTTTGCATTATTTTTACATTGTTCCGTTACTATTTTGATGCGGTTGCCCTGGGCAATTAGAAACAAATGCCGGTGGAAAGAGAGACCAGCCAAGTGTTGGAACGGGTGGTATAGTAGGTGTCGGCGGCGGAGGGTTCGACGAACCATACGTAGCGGGAGGCTATGGGGAAGGTGTAGCGGACGGAGAGGCAGGCGTGCAGTTGCGATGCCGTGAGGTAGGCGGAGAGGTCTTGGAAGTAGGGATGTGCGGGTGTGGCAGAGAGTGATGAGGGTATTTTGTGAAGATAGTCGGCATCGGCGGCAAAGCACATATACCCGACGGGGAGGTTGAGACGGTAGGAGCCACTGAGATTGATGCGGCACTGCTGCTCGCGGTAGTTGGCTGCCTTGTATAGCAAATGGTAGTAGTTGCCGGCGACATCACCATAATAGTATTGCGTACCCGTGCGGAGGACATAGGCAGCCTGCAGTGAGACGCGCCACAGGGGAGACGCATAGCCAAGTTGGGCTCCGATGTCGTGCGTGCGGAGCAGGGCGATGGGCGTGAAGGTGGAGTTGTTGAGTTCCTTGGTGACAGAGAGACAGTGGTAGTCCACCCCTGCCAGCCACCCGCGCAGACGGGGCTGGAGCATGGCTTGTGCGCCTGCGGTGAAGCCGTGGTAGTAGGACGCGGTG
This sequence comes from Bacteroidales bacterium UBA6828, assembly GCA_002452095.1. GTDB lineage: Bacteria > Bacteroidota > Bacteroidia > Bacteroidales > Paludibacteraceae > Colicola. Next base: position 44,192 of record DKEG01000027.1, read on the forward strand.
AAGTCGCCCGCAAAGCGTGCATAGTCCTCGTTGGTCTGCACAAGGTGATAGATGGTGGAGTTGCCCGCCTCGGAGTAGAAGGAGATGGCGTTGTTCTGCTTGTATCGCCCGACCTGCCCCACGAGGGAGTAGGCGTAACGGTCGTCGATGTAGCCGACAGAGCCGTCAATGCGCAAGTCCGCCACCTTGTTTTTGGGACGGGGGTCGATGCTGCGGTAACTCTGCAAGGCACGATACTGGAGTGCGAGGTGCCAGATGATGTGGTGCTTCGCCATGCGGTAGCCCCCGCGGAAAGAGTACTGTTCGGAGCGCATGCCGCCGCCGATGGTGTCGCAGGTGAGGTAGGGATAGAGCAGTTCGTAGTCGGCATTCTCCACCCAGCGGTTGCCCTCGCTCTGCCCCCATGTGTAGCCCGCTTCGCCAAAGACGCGGCTGACATCGTTGATGTCGAACACCGACTGTGCCTGCACACTGAAACCGCCGTCCTGCACGCCCGCAAGAGGCATGGCGGACTGCCCGAACCGCCCCTGCACGTAGGCTTGCGTGGAGGTGGTGTCCAAGAGCAATGAGGTGATGATGACAAGAAGAGCGTTCAAGG
>DKEG01000027.1:44858-54164 GCA_002452095.1 Bacteroidales bacterium UBA6828
GGGGACACTATCTGAAGTATTCGGGGTCGGAGGGTTGTGCGGGGAGGAAGTCCATGGTGGAGTTGTTGGTGTCCTGCAACATACTGCGCCCGTTGCTCAGCAGGACAGGTTCGCCATTCTCCACGCACCCGCGGCGACGGACACATTTGCCGAAGCGTTGCTTGTCGGAGCCGATGTCGCCGATGTATGTCCAGCCAGCGTCGAGACTCGGGGCGGTAACGGTCCACTGGTAGGCGGTACGCGGACAGGTGTTGACGCAGTCGATTATCCACTCGTTGGGTACGCGGTAGCAGTTGGAGTGCATATCGAAGTTGCCGGCGTTGGTAACAAGCGTGTAGTCGTATTCCAACCGATAGTCGGTGAGGTAGGCGGAGTCGGACAGCCCCTCGGGGAAACGCGCGAGGGCGAAAGAGGTGTTGCCCTGGCGGTTGGGAAGCCAGATGGTGAGGGTGTAGCAGTAGAGTTTGTCCATATTGGGGACATCGGGGTTGTCAATGTCCGTGACGGAGGCACTGGTGGACTGGTCGTACCACTCGAAGTCCGCATGGCTGAGGTCGAAGGAGACGGGGTTCGCCTGCTTGTGGTTCTGTGCATTATCCACCAGCAGGACAGTGCCGCCCGGGGCTACGGGGTGGTCTTTGCCGCTGCCCGGAATGCGGTAGATAGCGTCCGCACCGAAGCACTCGGGTATGAAGTTAGGGTCGAGTCTGCCGTACTTCTGCACGTTCTTGAGTTTGGACTCGAGCAGCACCACGCCATCGGCATAGAGGGTGTCGTCGGTGTTGTTGTAGAGGACGAAGTAACTGTCGCCGATGTAGTTCTTGCCCTGCGGGGTCTGCGTGCCGGAGGTGGAGAGTTCGGCAAAGATGAAGTCGGTGCTCCTGTCCTGCACCACGTTGGCGTCCAAACGGAGCGATGCAGGTGCGGTGTCCGCGGGGTTGGCGAGGATAGAGACACCTTGTATATACGCGTGCAGGCGCACAGAGACGGTGTCGAGCAGTATGGAGGCGGTGGCACTGATGTCGTAGTAGCCTGCCCGCACCTTGGAGGCAAAACGGACGGTATAGGCGGCAGTGTCGAAGACAAATGTGTCGGGGGTGACAACCTGTTGCGTACTCATATTGAGGTCGTTGAAGGTGATAGCCACTTCGTTGAGGCGAATAGTGTGTTCGGAGAGCGTGTCCGCCACGGACGGGAGCGACATGGTTATCTCCACAGGGCAGAGGTTCTGCGACACATCCACTGGGGGCGTGCAGGCGTTGGTGGCAAAGCATACTGCCGCTATTGCGACGAATTTACAGAATAGTCTTGACGGTTTCATCATAGTTTCAAGTTGATTTCCATACCAAAATAGGGACTGGCACTGCGGTGAATGGTGATGCCGTCCACTTGGTAGTCAGGAAGGTAGTCTAACAGTTTATTGACGAAGAATGCCAGGTCGGCGTACTTGGTGATACTCTTCTGCACACGCAGGTTGAGATAGCCGGCGAATGGTACGGTCTTGCGGCGGAACTGGTCGGCGTTGTAGGTGAAAGTGAGCGCACGGAGGTAGGGATTGGACTTATCCTCCTCGCGATAGGGCTTGAGTTCGCCGCTGAGGTCCATGTAGGCGATTGGCGTGCCGTCCTTGTAGAGTGTCTGCGAGGCGGTGTACCAGTTGAGTTCGAAAGTGGCACTCACCGTGAGTCCGAGCGGCTTGATATAGACATCGGCAATGAGGTTGGTGTTGAGGTTCTCGCGGATAGTGCCCTCCGTCCAGTCGTAGTAGCCGATGTACATATCGCGTACGGCAATGCCGTTGATGACTTCGGACAGTTTGTCGGTGGAGAAGACCGCCTGCGAGTTCTGGTAGGTGGTGCGCAGCCATGCACCGTTGACGGTGAAACGTGTGCAGATAGCAGGGATACGCGGCGAGGAGTACTGCCACTCGACGCCCTGCTTGAATATCTCGCTGCCGTTGGTGGTCATGGAATAGGTGAGCAACTTGCTGTAGGTCAGCGGTGTGCGGTCGCCGTTGGGTGCGATGGAATCCACGGTGTAGGTGTAGGGTGCGCAGTTCTTCCATGAGCGGAAGCCATCGTTCATACGCTCTTGGAAATAGGTGACCGAGAAGCGGTGTTGGTGTATCTCAAGCCCCGCGCGTACCTCCCACTTGAGGTTGCAGGCGGGCGAGAGTTGGTAGTTGGTGGGGTCGATGATGTGGGTGTAGATGTTCATGATGCTGTCCTGCGAGATAGTGACATTGCGCACTTTGAGGTCTTCGTAGAGGAGGTTCGGGTAGAGTTGCAGGAGTGTCGGCATCTTGGTGTGCTGTCCGACCGCCGCAGCAATATAGACCTTGCCGCCTTTCACGGGGATATTGTACATCAGGTTCACGCGCGGGTCGAGGTAGCACTTGCCGTGCATGGTGTACTCTTTGTCCAACCCCATCAGCGATGTGCCGCGCAGACCTATCTCGAGGTCGAAGGAGGTCTTGCGTATGGGGATATGTATGTCGTCCTGAATGTACCATGCCAACTGGTTGGAAGCGGGTATGTCACTGTATGCCCGCGGGCGCAGATACGAAGAGTAGTTGAGTGGGCGCGTGAGGTCGTACACTTGTCCGCGACCAAAGTTCTTGTCGTATTTCCACTCGATGCCCATTGCCACTTTATGCTCCAGCGTCCATGTATGGAAGAAGAAGTTGGCTTTGGGGCGTATGAAGACGTTCATCGGTTTGCCGTCCACGAGGTGGTGCGCGATGTACTGGTACGGCAGTAAGCCCACATCGGCGTTGCCCTCCTGCATATTGTCAATGGCGGGCTGGATAGGGGTGGTGAGTTGGGTGAACTTGGTCTGGCGGATTCGGTCGAGCGAATAACTGATATTCGCTGTCAGCGCAAAGGACCAGAACTGCTGACTCTTGTTGCTGATGTTCACTGTGTTGCACCACTTCATCAGGTGGTACTCGCTGCGGTAGGAGTCCTCCTTGTTGTGGTTGATGTCGGGGTCGAGTTTGTCGTTGTCAATGCTGCCTGTGTAGTCGAGACAATTCTGCCAACGGATATTGGTGTCGTCCACGCGCCAACGGTTCTGCAGGCGCACGGAAGCGGTGATACGCTGGTAGTTCTCAAGGGTGTTGGTCGGGTCGTTCTTCGCATTGAGGTAGTCCACACCTACGTTGAGTACGGTGCGGTCGTTGTTCCAGCCTACGCCTTTGCCGACATAGAACAGTTTGCTGAAGCCGTCGGCTTTGAAGCGCGCCCGCCACGGAGTAGGCTTCATCGTGCGCTCTATCTTTACCACACCGCTGGTTACATCGCCGTATTCCGCACCTGCGATGCCGCGGATTATCTCCACCTTCTCGATGTCGTCGGTGGAGATAGTACGCATATCCACGCCTTTGTTCACCACCTGCCGTTGGTCGTCCTGCCCGCTGCTGCCGCCCTGCACGTACTGCATATTCGCATCGGTGGAGATAGGGGCGCCGTCCACCACGAAACTGGTGCCGAGGGAGGCGGCATCATAGTCGCTGTTCGTAGAGCCATTGCTCGCTTCGCGCAGTTTGATAGTGTTCGCGGAGGTTAGGTTGGGGGCTTGTGTGCTGGCACCGGGGAGCATACTCACTATGTCTGCGAAACTGGACGGCTGCAGGTGCTGCATTGCCTCTTTGCCGACCACCGAGGCAGACGATGCGCCCTGCGACTCGCTGGCGGTAACCACCACTTCTTCAATGACTTGCGTCTGCTGTACGAGGCGCACGGCAATGATCTGTTGGGCGTTTTTTATCTCTACGGGCAGCAGCACTTCGCGGTAACTGAGGTGGGTGATGTCCAAGGTATAGGCACCCGTGGCGAGGTTCAGCCGCGCCACACCCTGCGGGTTGCTGATACCGCCTTGCCCCGTTTCCAATGCCAAGACGGAGACATCACCGATACGCTCTCCCGTGAGCGAATCGGTGAGTATGACTTCCACTTGCGCACACACAAGCAGCGGAACCATCAATAGCCATATAGCGGAAAAGAGATGTTTCATTCAGCAAAATTTCCACCGCAAAATTACAAAAAAATACCTATATATGCAAGTCCCGAAAAATGGGTATATTAACGTGAACTCAATATGAACCAATTGTCTTACTTTTCCGCCGTAGGCGAATAAAATTTATGGTATTTTATGTTTACTGTCTGTAGTGATTATTATATTGTTATCTGTTGTTTAATAGTTGTTGTCAGTTGTTGACAGACAAAGTCTATTTCGTTATATTGAACTCACGTTAGGTTACACCAGTGCGGCGATAAAATAGTAGGTCATCAGTCCGCAGCAGATGAGTTTGAGAATGGTGCCGGTCATTAGCCCGACAAACGAACCCCAGCCCGCACGCAGAGCCGCACGGGTGTTCTTGCCGTCTATCAGTTCAAACACCACTGCACCGATAAAAGGACCGAGGATTATCCCCCATACACCGAAAAACAGCCCCACCAGCATACCGATGGTGCTGCCCCATACCCCCCATTTCGAGCCGCCGAAACGCTTCGTCCCCCATGCCGGAACGAAATAGTCCAGTGCCTGCACTATCACAACCACTACTGCCCATATCACGAGAAACTGCCACGTGAACTGCACGCGGTCGGTCAGTTGTAGCAACAGCATACCTATATATGCCAACGGTACTCCCGGCAGTACGGGCAGTACACAGCCGACTATGCCCGCCAGCAGGCATACGGCTCCGAGTATAATCAACAGGATGTCCATTTTTTTGCTTTGTGTTAGTGGTTCGCTTCGCTCACGTTAGTGGCTTTGCGTTATTGGCGGCTCTGTTGCCGCGTTTGTGGTTATATGTTGTTGGCTTCGCGTATTTACAAATTTACACACTTACAAATTTACAAATTTACAAATTTCCTGGGGCTGGTCAATGAGGTAGTCCGGTTGTGCGGCACAGAGTTCTTCGTGTGCCACAAAGCCCCACGTGCAGGCAATCATAGGCACTCCCGCATTGCGGGCGGTCTCTATATCCACTATGCTGTCCCCTACATACAATACTTTCTTGTCGGGCAGTATTGCCAGAATGTCGTACACCACTTGCGGATCGGGCTTGCGGGGTACACCCTCGCGCTCGCCGAACACTACATCGAATATGCCCGGGTAATAGTGCGCTATGATTTTTTGTGTCGCTTCTTGATACTTGTTCGACGCCACCGCCAGACGCATACCTGCTTTTTTCAGCGTTGCCAGCACCTCGGGCATACCCTCATAAGGGACGGTATGGTCGCAGTTGTGTTCGTTATAGTATGGGATAAAATCTTTGCGCAACCGTTGTATTTCCGCTTGGGTCTGTTCCGCAGTCTGTTTGGCTTCCGCCGGCAAAGCACGCTCTATCAGTTTGTTTACGCCGTTGCCTACCAAATGCGGATATTCCGCCAAGTCGTGTGTCGGGTAGCCTGCCGCAGACAAGGCGTGGTTGCATGCCAGACCGAGGTCGGCAATGGTGTTGATAAGTGTTCCGTCTAAATCAAAAATAATCGTCATAGTACCTTAAAATAGTGTATATGAATTGCAGACAAGTTGCAGATGGATTGCGTATGAATGGCAGACCGGCAATCCGTCAATTAAGGCGCAAAGTTACAACATATTTCCGATATATGCAAATGCCCTTTCCTTCTGTATAGCCTTGTATATACTTTCCGCTGATCATATCGGGTGCTAGATGATTCCTGATAGGATAATTATGCTTTGCTTTGTACGTTATCTACCATCGGAGTGTTCCCTGTATGTCGTACAGACAGGTATAATAGCGGTATAAGACCCAATAGTGGTAGGGTAGTGGTAGGGCGATACGTCCGAGATAAAACCTTAAAATAAGCGAAAATTACGGCAACGAGACGGCAACGAGACGGCAACGAGATAGGTTCGTATAGGGCGTTTACCAGACATTTTGCCAACTCCTGTGTAAACGTCGGAAGAGTTACTGATATGTAGAAAAATGTTGGCAAAAAACAGACGATGTTTGCTCGTTTCGCTTTTTCTTTGTACCTTTGCAGCGTAATTTGCGCAATAGTGTACGCATATATCGTGTGTATGTGCGCTTAATATCGAACTGAATGGAACATATCTACACCCTTGAGTTTTTCAACAATCTCCTTTTTATAATGGCTCTTGTGGGGCTCGTGGTCTTTATCGCACTCTATTTTGTGGATGCGGGATATGGCAAGATGCGCACCGAGAAATGGGGACCTGCTATCAACAACAAAATCGGTTGGTGCCTCATGGAAGCACCCGTCTTTATTGTAGTGCTGTTCCTCTATTTGCGCTCACTCAATCTGTATGGCGGTGTTACACGCAATGTGCCATACTGGGTGTTCCTGCTGCTCTTTGAAACACACTATTTCCAACGCTCGTTTATCTTTCCCTTTATGATGAAAGGCAAGAGCAAGATGCCTATCGTTATAATGGGGCTGTCTGTGCTTTGGAACCTTATCAACGGCTATGTGCAAGGCTATTGGCTCTTCCATATCGCACCCCTGTATAAACCCGAACTTTATACTGCTTCATGGGTAACCGATCCGCGCTTTATCGTCGGTACGTGTATCTTTATTGCCGGTATGATTATCAATCTCCATTCCGACTATGTAATCCGTCATCTGCGCAAACCCGGTGATACCAACCACTACTTGCCAAAGAAAGGACTCTATAAGTACGTAACGAGTGCCAACTACTTTGGCGAAATAACTGAGTGGCTCGGTTTCGCTATCCTTACTTGGTCGCCTGCAGGACTGCTCTTCTTCTGGTTCAGTTGCTGCAACCTTATCCCACGTGCCAATTCAATATGGCATAGATATCAGGAAGAGTTCCCCGACGAGTTCGACAGTAAGAAACTCAAACGTATCATACCATTCATTTACTAACCGAGATAATGAAGAATGGCATATTCCGGGGACGCGGGCGCCTCGCCCGCGGTACACACATGGAACGACCACTCCTAATTCATAATTCCTAATTCATAATTATGTCTTCCCTCTTTACACCCTGTCAACTGGGACCTGTCACGCTCCGCAACCGCTTTATCCGCTCGGCTGCGTTTGAGAATATGTGCCACAACAACACCCCCTCGCAGGAACTGCACGACTACCACGTCAGTGTAGCACACGGCGGAGTGGGAATGACCACGGTGGCATACTGCGCGGTGGACCTCAGCGGTGTCTCTTTTGACGGACAACTCTATGTGCGCGAGGAAGCGCTCCCCGGCTTGAAGAAACTGACCGACGCAATCCACGCCGAGGGAGCCAAAGCCGGTATCCAACTCGGGCATTGTGGTAATATGACCCATTTCTATACCTGCCATTGTATGCCCGTCAGTGCCAGCAACGGCTTCAACCTCTATTCGCCTACTATCCACCGCCGTCTGCGTGTGGACGAGATAAAGCAACTCGTCAAGAAGTTCGGCGAAGCAGTGGACTTCTGCCGCGAAGCAGGCTTCGACTGCGTGGAAATCCACGCAGGGCATGCCTACCTCCTTTCGCAGTTCATCAGCCGACGCACCAACCACCGACATGATGAATACGGTGGCTCTTTCGAGAACCGTGTACGTTTCCTCAACGAGGTGCTCGACGAGGTGATGAAGCACGCCGGCAATGATATGGCGGTAGTGGTCAAGACCAATATGTGGGACGCTTGCCGTGGCGGCTCGGATATAGAGGAAGGGCTGCGTGTGGCGCGTGAGATACTCAAACATCACGTGCATGGTATCGTCCTGTCGGGCGGCACGGTCAGTGCCTCCCCTATGCGTATCCTCGGCGGGGCTATGCCTATCAAGACGCTGGCACACTATATGCCGATGAAGTCTTTCTGGTGGCTCAAAGCCGCCCTGCTATGCGGCGGCGGTGCGTTGATGATACCTACCGTGCCGTTCAAGGAACTCTACTTTATGGAGCAGGCGAAACTCTTCCAAAAGGAACTGAAAGACGAACTCGGTGATACCAAACTTATCTATGTGGGCGGTGTACAGTCGGGCGACAACTGTCAGACCATTATGGACGAGGGCTTTGAACTCTTCCAGATAGCCCACGTACTCATCAAAGACCCCGATTTTGTCAACCACGTACAGGCTAATCCTCACTACCACGCAGGTTGCGGACGCTCCAACTACTGCGTGGGACGTATGTACACCCTCGATATGAAGTGCCACGAGTGCGTGGAGCGTGACGGTGAAAAGATCCCCGCTTGTCTCAAGAAAGAGATCGCCCACCTCGAAGCCAACGCCAAGAAATCAATGGCAGAAAATAAGCAAGACTGACAATTCATAATTCCTCATTCATAATTCATAATTAGAACCAACGGTGTTAAGTCTCGTTACAGGTGCGAGCAGTGGTATCGGTTTGCAGTATGCCACGCAGTTAGCCCGCGATTATCATACCGATCTCCTCTTGGTCAGCAATCAGGAGGAAGAACTCTGCAAGGTGGCGGAAGCCCTTGAAACGCAGTACAAAGTGAAGGCTATCCCCCACTATGCCGACCTCAGCAAGCAGGACGCGGCGGAAGAACTCTACAACTACTGCCACGCCAACAATCTCGTGGTGGACATCCTTATCAACGATGCAGGCGTCTTCTTCTTCAATCCCTACTGTGAGACCTCTATGCGCCGCATTGAACTGATGCTCAATCTTCATATCACCACGGTGGCTAAACTATGCCGCCTGTTTGGGGAGGATATGATAGCCCGCCAACTGACCGAGGAAGAGCAATCGCAGACCATCTGCGGCAAGCCCCGCAAGAAAGGCTATATCCTCAATATGTCGTCTATGTCCGCATGGATGGCTATGCCCGGTATCCAGACCTACAACGCAACAAAAGCCTTTATCTATAACTTCTCCAAGTCGCTGTGGTATGAACTACGCCCCAAAGGCGTAAATATCACCGTAATGACCCCCGGGGCAGTGGATACGGCTCTGTTCGGTCTTGCACCCAACCTGCGCAAGTTGGCGGTCAATCTCACCGTCTCTATCCCCCCCGAGAAACTGGTCAAGCGTGCCTTGCGCAGTATGTTCCGCGGCAGGAAAGCCGATATGCCGGGTGTCATCAACCACCTCTGTACACCCCTCCTCAAGCATACCCCCGACTGGCTGATATTCTTTGCGATGAAGCACATCGGCAAGTACCAGAAATAATACACAATAATACAATAACTCCCCTGCAAGCAATCTACTTGCAGGGGAGTGCTGTATATAACATCAGTTGCGCTAATTTAGTGATATAGCATTTATGGTTAATTTGTGGTAATACGGCGTAGCCGTCCGTTCAATATAGCCCCGATAATCAGGGCAACCGCATCAA
>DKEG01000030.1 GCA_002452095.1 Bacteroidales bacterium UBA6828
CTGCCCGCGGACGAGGGCGTCCGCGTCCCCGGCGATGCTACTTTATGGTAAAAATCCTAATAATGAATTCTTGCAATGCATAAATGTGTTAATGTTTGATGCGGTTGCCCTGAAGCCACAGGCTTTCGTTTCGCTTCGGCACTCAGTGTGCTACGCACACATGCCTTACGCTTCACGTCTCCCATACATAGCATAGTCATACGGTTTGTGCCAAACCGACCGCGGGCGAGGAGAGCACCCCACTACGTCCGCGTCCCCGGGGATGGCATACAGGGAACCCGTAGCATCTGCGTCCCCTGCGGGAGGTTGGTGTCAACTCCTGGGTAAACGCCGACAAAGGCAGCATTATCCTTCATGTATCTACCGTGTATCTACCGTGTATCTACCGTGTATCTACCGTATATCTACCGTGTATCTACCGTAGTGTCCGGCTTGTCAAGCCCGCATCTCGGAGACAGTGAAGGCAAAGGCTTGCATAGTTGCGAAAAAAGTTGTAACTTTGCAGCGGATTTAATATGCCCAAACAGGCACAGAAAAATTCCCATAAAAAACTAATAAAAATGTACAGACTACAAGACAAGATGTGCGAACTGATGGCGAGAGAGCCGGATGCCATACGGATCATCAGTCGCTTCGGGCTGACTATGGGTGTCGGCGAAAAGACCATAGAGGAGGTTTGCCGCGAACATAGCGTACACTGCCCGACGTTTTTGGCAGTGGTCAATTATAAGACCGACCATGTGGCAGACTGCAACCCTGAGGATATCGACATTGACACGCTGCGTATGTATCTGCGCAATGCGCATGCCTATTTTATCGATTTCCAGATGCCGCGTATCCGCCGCGATCTCATCGAGGCAATCAATCCCGCCGACACCAACAGCCAGATACCTATGCTTATCTTGCGCTTCTACGACGAGTACGTGCAGGAGATCCGCATCCATATAGAGCATGAAAACGAGGGTATTTGGGAGCAGCACGCCCAGGACGACCAGAACATATCATCCAAGTTCTCGGAGATAAAGAACCTGATTATCAAGTACTATCCGAGCCAGGCAGCCGATGTAAAGCATACCTACGCCATCATCAGCGTGATGAACGACCTATTCGACATCGAGCAGGACTTCTCTACGCACTGTTCCATAGAGGACGACATTCTCGTTCCCGCCCTTGAGTTGGACAAGAAACGCCGTAGCAACGGCAAGACCGCCGAGACACAAGGGACAGAGGAACTGAGCGACCGCGAGAAAGATGTGCTTATCCAGTTGGTCAAAGGGTTGAGCAACAAGGAGATAGCCGATGTATTGTGTATCTCTACGCACACCGTCATTACCCACCGCAAGAACATCACCCGCAAACTGAATATCCACTCCACGGCAGGGCTGACTATCTATGCGATAGTAAACCATCTGGTGGATCTGGAGCAACTGAAGACCGGCGAATTCTGATGCTTCGGCGCGTACGCAAATATATAGAGGACGAGGGGCTGCTGCAGAAAGGCGACCGTGTGCTGGTGTGCATAAGCGGAGGAGCGGACAGCGTGGCTTTGCTTGATGTACTGCTCCGTGCGGGGTACGACTGCGTGGCAGCACATTGCAATTTCCACCTGCGGGGGGAAGAGAGTATGCGCGACGAGCGGTTTGTACGCAGCCTGTGCGAGCAGATGCACGTGCGTCTTTTGGTACGCGATTTTGATACGTTGGCGTATGCGCAGAAGCACAAAGTGGGGATAGAAGTGGCGGCACGCAACCTGCGTTACGACTGGTTCGAACAAGCGGCACAGGCGGAACAATGCCAAGCCGCAGCGGTGGCACACCACCAAAACGACCAGGCGGAGACGCTGCTGCTCAACCTGCTGCGCGGCACGGGTATCCGCGGGCTATGCGGAATGCGCCCTATGGCAGCCAATCCGATGCACCCCGAAGGGGTGAAGATTATACGCCCTTTGCTGTGCACCACGCGCGACTATATAGAGTACTATCTGCGAAGCAAAAGACATATAGAATGGGTGGTGGACTCAACCAATGCCGACACCGCTATTGCCCGTAATGCCATACGTGTGCAGTTGGCACAATGCAGCAAAGCCGAAATAGAGAACATCGCCCGTACGGCGGAGCGTATGCAAGGATATGTAGATGTATTGGAGCAGAAAGATACCCGCAAGGCAGGCATTGCCAAACTATACGAAGAACTGCGGCAGTACGATTTCCCCGAAATAGAGAAGATGTATGATGCTTTGCAGCGCGGGGAGGGGGGCAAGACTTTCTACGCACCGGAGTACAGGGCGACCATCCGACACCGGAAGTTGGTGATTACGGAACGCCCCGCACCATTGCAGTTGGGCATTATCGGTTATCCGTTGGAACACAGTTTCTCGGCGCGTTATTTTGCGGACAAGTTCCGCCGCGAACAGATACGCGGGGAATATAAACTCTACCCCATAGAGCCGATCGGTTTCAGGGCAGATACTGTCAATCCGTTGCTTGACACGCTGGATGGTATGAACGTTACCTTTCCTTACAAGGAAAAGATTATTCCGTATCTCGACCGGCTGGACGACACGGCTCAGAGCATCGGGGCGGTAAATGTGGTATGCGGGCGAGTAGGCTATAACACGGATTGTATCGGTTTTATGGAGGCATTGCAGCCGCTGCTGCTGCCAACAGACCGGAACGCCCTTGTACTCGGTACGGGGGGGGCTGCCAAAGCGGTGGTGTACGGGCTGAAGCAACTCGGAATTTCCCCTACTCTCGTCAGCCGCACGCCCAAAGCCGGACAACTGACCTATGAACAGTTAGACAAGGCAATAATAGACGCAAACACACTGATTATCAACTGTACGCCACTGGGTATGCTGCCCGATATAAACACGTGTCCGCCCATACCTTATGACCTGCTAACCCCGAAGCATCTGCTGTTCGACTGCGTCTATAACCCCGCCGAGACACTATTCCTGCGCAAGGGACGCGAACACGGCACACGCACTAGCAACGGACTGCAGATGCTCTACGGACAAGCCGAAGCGGCGTGGAGGATTTGGAATAATTTGTAATTTGTAATTAACAAGCAATAATTATACGAATTAACGTTTTTTCACTATGAAACGACTGACAATAGCAATTCTCGGGCTGTGCCTGACCATAGCAGCAAGCGCACAGACCATGCAGGAGAATGAGTTGGCATTGGTTTATTATATGCCTGAAAACCAACTTGTGTTTGATGTGGAATACACCGAAGAAACACTCGAAGCGGGACCATTCTTCCTCTTTGCCGAAAAATACCTCGGTACGGATGATGTGATTCAGGAGAACCAAACCCAATATCATCTGACGGGTGTGAAGACACGCCTTGTAACGCAGCCCGACTATACCCGTGCCTACAAGGTAGTACCCGAAAAAGGTTTGCAGATGCAGTTGCTCTCACTGAGCCGCAACGGGCTTCTCTACGGCTATAATGTATGTCCGCCGGAGATGAAACCGCGCAAACAGGAATGCAAAGAAGAAAAGATACGTATGCCCCGCCCCGATGTGATGCCCCTTTTGGAGGAGCAGATTACCGCCCCGACTTTGCAACAGAAAGCCGAGGGGGCTGCCAAACAGATCTACCGTATCCGCGAGACACGTATGTATATCCTCAGCGGCGAGATAGACCATGCACCCGCCGACGGCAAGGCAATGGAGTTGGTACTCAAAGAATTAGACCGGCAAGAGCGGCAACTGACCGAACTGTTTACGGGCAAGCGCAGTATCAAGCGTATGCACAAAACGGTAACATATATACCGACCAAGAGCGAAGAGTATGCCCTGCTCTATTTCTCGGAGGACAATGGTATTACCACCGACGAAGATGCAAGTGCGACCCCGCTGTTGCTCACCATAGTGGCGCACAAACAGATCAAGGCGGCTGCTGCCGAGCAGAGCAAGAAAGCCCCGCAACCTTCGCAGATATACTACAACCTGCCGGGTTCGGCGGACTATGCCGTTACCTATCAGGGAGCGGTTCTCGCCGAGCGCAGTCTGCCCGTAGCACAATTTGGCATAGCCGTTCCGTTGGCACACGACCTGTTTACGGGAGAAGTATTGCCACAGATCTATTTCGATACCAAAACCGGAAATATACAATCTGTCCGCCTGCAAAAATAAGTTAATATCCCTATTGTGCATCTTTGTAAGGTGGATGTAAAGAGGATGGTTATAGGATAGACTGGATTTGAGCCATGCGGAAGGCTTTTTATTTTATAACATTATTTTAGATTATTCAGTATGACTTTTAGGAATATATTATCGGCTTTAGGTCTTGTGCTGTGTATGTGCGTGGCACAGGCGCAGGAACTGAACTGCACCGTTACCATTAACTCCGACCAAGTGCCGGGCAGCAACAAGTCTGTTTTCAATACCCTGCAATCGTCCATAGAGGAGTTTATCAACCAGAACCGTTGGACGAATATGACGTTTGCAACACGGGAAAAGATAGATTGCAGTATGATGATTGTGGTAAAGTCGGTAGCCGACAACCAATATACTTGCGAGATGCAGTTGCAGAGCCGCCGCCCCGTCTATAACACCACTTACACCACCCCGCTCATCAACTTCAAGGACAACAATTTCAACTTCACCTATCAGGAGTACGACCGCCTCGAATACCAACAGAACCAGTTCACCACCAACCTCACGGCAATGTTGGCATACTACTGCTATCTGATTATCGGATACGATATGGACTCGTTCTCCCGATTAGGCGGTACGCCCTATTTCAAAGCCTGCGAAGACATTGTCTCCGCTTGCCAGTCCGCATCGATGGAGAGTTTGGAGCAGAAAGGTTGGCAGGCTTTCGACAGCAACCGCAACCGCTATGCACTCATCAACAACTTGATGGACGAGGCATTCCGCAAGTATCGCGAGTATTTCTACGAATACCACCGCCTCGGCTTGGACGAGATGCAAGCCAATGTGGCGAACGGCCGTGCACGTATTGCCGGCGGTATCGGCGTGCTGCGCGATGCCAACCGCGCACGTCCTGCCACCTACGTAATAAACACATTCTTGGATGCCAAGGCAGACGAGTTGGTGAATATATTCCAGAAAGGCACCGATGCAGAAAAGAAATCGGTCTATGAAATTCTGGTGGACATCGACCCTACCCGCCAAGCCACATACGATAAAATCAACAACTAAAGTCCTTCATTCATAATTCATAATTCATAATTCATAATTGACTATGTTTGTATTGCCGAGCCGTATTTGCTCCACCGAGGAGATACGCCATATAGCACAAAGCAGCACCACGCCCTATACGTTTATCATGCTCAAACCCGAAATACAATGGGTGTATCGGGCACAGGAACGAATGGTACAGGTATTGGAGATGACGGGCGCAAAAATGGTCTATGCCGACCATTTCCAAAAGATACAGGACGGCGAAAGCACTGCCGTCAAAGAAGCACCCGTGATTGATTATCAGATGGGGGCTTTGCGTGACGATTTCGATTTTGGCAGCGTGATGCTCTGGCGTACCGACGTGCTGCAACAGATTGTCGCCCGGATGGATACCGACTATCAATATGCCGGTTTTTATGACCTTCGTCTGCGGGCAACACAAGGCGGAACGGGCGATTGCGGATTGGTGCATATCCCCGAATATCTCTACTACGAGGTGGAGACCGACACCCGCAAATCGGGCGAGAAACTGTTTGACTACGTCGATCCGCGCAACCGTGCCGTACAGGTAGAGATGGAGCAATGCGTTACCCGCCATCTGCAAGCCATCGGTGCCTACCTGCGCCCGGGGGAATACAAAGACTTGTCCGGTTTTTCCCATACCGGAAACGGTGTAACTGCCAGCGTGGTTATCCCTTGCCGCAACCGTGTGCGCACCGTCAGGGACGCTATAGAGAGTGCACTCAGCCAGTCGGTTCACGCGCCCTACACCTATAATGTATTTATTGTGGACGACAACTCCACCGACGGCACACAGGAGGTCATCTGCCAATGCCTGCAAGACAACAAAGAGCAGCGTATGGCAAATCCCCTTGCCCCCGAATTGATTTATATTGCGCAGGACAAGACGTGGCACGCTATCGGCGGCAACTGGAACATGGCTGTCCATGACCCGCGTTGCGGCAAATATGCCATTCAGTTGGATTCCGACGACACCTACCACGATGCAACCACCGTGCAGCGTTTTATTGATGCTTTCGAGAACGGGCATTACGGAATGGTTATCGGCACATATCAAATGACTGACATTCAGGGTAATATCCTGCCTCCGGGCGTGATAGACCACCGCGAGTGGACTGACAATAATGGGCGGAACAATGCACTGCGTATCAACGGATTGGGTGCCCCGCGCGGCTTCTATACCCCCCTGCTCCGCACCCTCGATTTCCCCACTACCAAATACGGCGAGGACTATGCGGTCGGACTGCGTATCTCGCGCGATTACCCAATCGGGCGTATCTATGATGTGGTGTATAACTGCCGCCGTTGGGAAGACAACTCCGATGCCAACTGCGACATTCCCGCTATGAATCGCAACAATTGGTACAAAGACCGTCTCCGCACATGGGAACTGATCGCCCGAATGGGCAATGCGTAATTTACAAATTTACACACTTACAAATTTACAAATTCTGCAATGAAAGTACGTGTAGGCATACTTACGGCACCGCATATTGACTACGAAAAGCGGGAAAATACGTTCATTATCAAGAATGTACGTATCGGTATCGGGTTCCATTGGGACAGATGCGAGGAGCAGGAGTTTGAGGGCGAATTGGAGATACTCCGCAATGCAGACGGCACAGAAACCGCCGTTAATACCATTGACCTTGAAGACTACCTGACTTCCGTCATCTCGTCGGAGATGTCTGCCGACAGCCCGCTCGAACTGCTCAAAGCCCACGCCGTCATCTCCCGCAGTTGGGTGGTCAACGCCATACGCAAGACCAATACCGGACATATCGGATACGATGTGTGCGCCGACGACCATTGCCAGCGATATGAGGGTATTCTTCGGCGCAATCCGCATGCCATAGAGGCGGTACGTGCCACTGCGGGCGAAGTACTGATATTTGGCGACACCATCTGCGATACACGCTACCACAAATGCTGCGGGGGCAGGACGGAGGACTTTGAGACCTGCTGGGAAGACACACATATCCCCTACCTCACGTCCGTTGAGTGCCCGTATTGCGCAAAAGCCGTCGGGAATGAGCGACTTCTGCGATTGGTACTGAACAACTACGACCAAGAGACAAAGGATTTCTACAAATGGAAAGTGAGATATAGCCAAGCAGAGTTATCCGACATCATTTACAAAAAATCGGGGATCGACTTTGGCGATATTCTTGCCATCAATCCGCTCAAAAGAGGAGCATCGGGGCGTATTTATTCGCTCGAAATTGTCGGTACAAAACACAGGGAAGTGATCGGAAAAGAGTTGAAAATACGCCAATGGCTCAGCCGCAGTTGCCTCTATTCGTCGTGTTTCGATGTGCAATACACATGGCTGATGCTTTCGCCGATTTCCTATTCGCCGGAAAAACCCTATCTTTCCACTGCTGCCAGTGAGAGAGCCAAGAGGATTCCTTTCGGGTTTACGTTGTATGGACACGGCTGGGGACACGGCGTAGGGCTGTGCCAGATAGGTGCTGCCGTGATGGCAGACGAAGGCTTTTCCTACTCCCAAATTCTGCAGCACTACTACCCAGGTGCTATGCTTGCACGATTATAATTTTCCTCCTGCTATACTCAGGCACCATTGTATATTTCGTTATAATGGTGCCTTTCTTTTTTTCTTTTAGAAAATTAAACTATTATTTGTGTGTTTGAAATAATTGTTGTAATTTTGCGCCGTGAAGTTGAGGAGGGCTTTCGCGGGTGGGGCTGATGTTGTTGGAACAACGATAGCCACACGCCCGATAGCCGAACACTCGGCTTCGCAGACATAATAAAAGGCGTTTATATGCGCTTGTTTTGGCATGCTGAAATCCGGAAAATTTCGTAACCCAAAGCAAGAGGCAATAAATGCCCTCGTGGTATGTAATGATTGCCTGCACTTTTTGGTGCGGCTGTTCTGCATATCGGGCGTGGGCGTATATTGTTTGTTCTTGTTACAGGGTCTTTCCGGAACCTCAGCGTGAAGAATAAGCAAAATGATAAGGCTCCACGCTTTCTTTATGTCCCTACCAAATCTATTTTATTACTTACTCAGCCAAATCGAAGCCGTTTGGTCTAAAAAACAAACACATTTATGGAAAACGTTAAATTTACAGTTGCCGACATTGAAAATGAAAAAAAGAAATGGGCAAACAACATGCTTCAAGACAAACTCGCCGAAAAATCGAAATGGGGAGTCGGTCATATTATAGAGTTTTCAATCCAAGACGACATTCTCACTATCCGCACCACGAAAAAAACTTTTACAGCACCCATTAACGATGTGGTTGTTACTTATGTAGTCAACAACCGCAGACCTATCTACACATTCAAAAACACCAATGGAGAGAAAATAGTATTCGATCGCAATTTAACCTATTTTGATATGGATGATGCAGGTAAGATAGAGGCTGTCATTGAGCAATTACCCGGATATAAAGGAAGGAATACTGCGGACAAAGCAATGTATTATATATTGTGTGCAATGGTTATCCTCCCTATAATTATATATGCTTTATTATAGACTGTGCATTGTAAACAAACTATCAAGTACCACAATATGATAAAAGCCTTATTCAAAGTATTTTCATATGACGACAGAAGAACTGTCTCGCGTTTTGCATAAGACAAAACGCGAGACAAAAATGCAGAAAGCATTCTTGTGTGTGGCATGTTGCATTGCTATCTGTGCCGCAATATCGCTATTTGTTGTTGATGACTTCAAGTGGTCATTAGTGTGGATAAGCAGCGTACTTTCTTTAGGTTTTGAATGCAGTTGGTATTGGCAATTGGCTGATATGAATACAGACATTGCATACAGGCAGCCGAAAAAAGGTATATCAAAATTAGATATGATTGGGCTAATCTTTTTTGCTTGTATAACGGGGATGGCAGAGACATTCGGATTGCCAACAATATTCGCAGTAATGGCTTTGAAAACAGAGTCCATAGTATTGTGGATTGTATGTGGTACTATCCTATTGCCACGGTTTGTATTTATGTTCCGCGTAGCAACAAAAATACATGCCAAATGGAAAATTCCTTACGGAGTACCCAATTTGCCTTATTCGCCTGGTAATGTGGTGAAATACTATGCTATTGGTCAATTGATGCTTTTCGGAGTAATAGTGATGTTGATGATGGTAGCAGACGAGATAGATGAAGCAACAGCAAGCAATATCTACATAGTTTTGAATGTTTGTGTAAATGTAGTTTTCTATATTGCAATATCCTATATTTCCATCCCCCGCCTACGTGCAGAATTGCTCGGAATCAACTATCCTGCAAAAGGCAACAGTAATGAAGCCGACGACACAGACGACGAAAACGATTTTGACGAAGAATGATGATCAAATAACATCATCATCTGCTGAAAAATAATAAACTCTTAAATAAAAGTGTATGAAAAAACGAGTATTAAAAGCCGTTTTAGGGCTACTATGTATGGTCAATTTAACCGCCTGCAATGCATTATTGGCACCGGAACATGCAGAAGACAACAATGTACTATGCAGAGTATATGACAAAGTCTCAAAGTTATCTAAAACAGATATTGAAGAAGGTTTAGATGCGCTCTGCCTTTTTACAGGAGGCTCTCTGCCGGAACTAACCGTTGCCGAGAAAATACAAAATACCAAGATGTTGGAATGGAGTCTGAATGAACAAATGTTAGGTGATACCTACACGGGCTATTTTATAACGTACGAAGTACAAGTACAAAAAAGAAATGGTAGTGTTACGTATTATGCGTTAGTGGACTTTACAGAGTTTGATTCCGGAAAATGGCAGTTCAAGGTATTGGATGTAGATGAATCTTTATCCGAAATACAGAGTTTGCTCTACTAATTAATACGTTCAAATATAAACAACTCTAAATATACTCAAAGATGAAATGCCCTAACTGTCAAGCAGAAATACAAGACCATGCCAAATTTTGTCCCGAATGTGGAAAAAAGATACTACCTGATGAACCATTCACATTGGAATTGGAAGAACAGGAAGAATATGATGATGAGGAGGAGGATGATACGGAAAATGCAGAACTTGAAAACATAGAAGATAACGCAGTTTCTGAAAATATTGTAGCAAATGAAGATGAAACAATAAGCGAAGACGACAGCGAAGATGACAACGAAGATGAAGCCACGAAAATAGAAAAAGAAAAAATGCTTGCTATAGCCGCTGTTCTCAAAACACAAAGTGATTATTCTTCGCTCGAGAAAAAAGCAATATGGTTCTTTATTCCCTCTGCATTGGTAGCACTTATTGCACTATGTATTGTATTAGCTGGTATTTTCTTGCTAATTGGAATTGCTAGCGTTCTATTGGAAGCGTGCGGATTAACTGAGGGACAAGCAATAGGCATAATAGGTCGCCTCTGTATATTCGGGTTGATAATTGGATTCTATCCTTTCTTTAGATTTTTATGGAAGATACTTGAAACTTCTTTCCTATGGGCATACGGACTGATGTTCGGTTATGTTTGTAATGAGTATATTGATAAGTATGCGGACAAGTTACAGGCATATCCACATTCATACTCAAAAGATGACTTAAAACTATTTCGAGAAGAATATGTGGATTTACTTATGGGAGAATAATGAAAATACAACCTATCAATATGGAAACAAATAATACTACACCGGTAAAGATATCGGGCAAGGCAGATGGAAAGGCTATCATCAAACGTATTGGCGAGATTGCCCGACTCCTGCATCAAAAGCAAATGCAATACACCCGTGCGGACTTGGCATACGACCTGCAAGATTATGGTGTAAAGAAAGATTCCAATGTTTTGGATAATTGGGTGTACGTAGCCTATCAAACCAAACCTTTTCCAAAAGAGGTATTCGTGACAAACGATCATAAACATTATATAGTTGATGCTTATGAATTATATGCAACCCTATCCATACAGGATGAAGAACAAACCACGCAAGTTGTACAAAAACACCTGCAAGACAGCCAAATAAAAATAGAGAGTACAAAGCAACAGGCATCAGAGAAAATTAATGATGACTTAGCAACGACATCTTCTATGCTTAGTACTATAAAAGGTACAAGCGGTGTGGAAAAGGTGCATCGTGAAGCGGATTTTGTGTTTGGAAAATACACTCAATTGGTGGATACATATCATGCGGCACGGGCAAGCGTAGAAACAGTGGTGGCGGACTTTGTGGAACTGCGTGCACAAACGCAAGAATTATTTATGATGTATGCTTCGGCATTGGTGGACATATTTGGCGATTCCATCACAGTCATCAGTCCGCAACTCTTTGATTTCTCGCAGATACAATGGTTGGACGTGGATACAATGCTCGGTAATGCAAAATTAGAGTATGACCATCTCGCATCGTCCTGTGAAATACTCTTTAGCGAAATATCCGCAAGTTTTACCAATACGCTGAATAATGCCAGCCAAACATATCGCCAAAGCCGCGAAAAGAGTGTTGCTGTTGTCGAAGCAGGTATGGCAATACTGGGACATTATATGGAAGCTGGAGAACGGACTGCAGAATTGAAAAAAGAGTTACTCAAGTTGAAGAGTTCTATGCGCCATGATGCCACTGTCATTAAAGGCGATATTATGAGAACAGCTGTTATTTATAGAACTCTCAACGATGTGTATATTCCAAAAGCATTTTGGTTCAATACATATGGGACAAATACATTTAAGCAACAATTGGATACGCTTACTGCACAAATATATGATATTCCGAAGATAAAACCTCTCAAGGAACAGCGTGATAAGACAATTACTACGCTCAGAAGTATCAGTCGCAGTATTTTCGACGTACAAAATAATATAGACTATTATACGAGGCACACTGCAGAATGTCAAAAGACATTGCAAGATGAGAAAGAGCACTACAATAATGCCAAACGAAAGAAACCGACTTCTCCATTCTTCCTCTTTAATCTCATTACATTTGGTGCTTTAGGTCGGTCTTACCGCAGGAACCTATACGTATGGTCGCAATCGGAGTTACCTTTTATTGAGGCTTATGAGTCATTGCAAGCCGACATCGAATTGGAAAAAGAAGACCTTAAAAATAGCAAACAGCAATTGAAATTCTATCAAAAGAAGTATGATGAATTGCGAAATGAATTAGAAACAATCAGCCGTTCTATTCGTGAGCATCTGTGCATCGATAGGCAATTGCAAACTCGCGTGACAGCACATCTTTCTGATTATATTCGTTTGCTCTTTGTTGCCAAAGAGATATGTGAGAGCAGCCTAAATGATGAATTGGTTAATACTATAAGCATTGCAAAAATAGATGATGTGGTTCTCCCCGCTGAAATTACGCAGAACCTCAACTCTTTTGTTGATTCACTTTCCAATAAGATATATGTTTCAGACTCTGACGTAGCGGGTATTATATCATTGGCAGATTCTAGTACTCCGAAAAAAGGCTACAATGAAGAAGATCTGAATAGGGTAACCCAACAGGCTAATCATATAGTAGAACAAGGAGCAGAACTATGCAAACAACTCATAGAACTGCAAACTCAAGTGGCACAAGATATACACGAGGAGGCATACTATCAGCAAGAGTTGACCAAATTGCAAAACAAATTTCGGACACAAATGCAGAGCGCAGGCAATGCTGCGCAATCCATATTGGAGATTGCCGCCCAACTCAATAGTACGGAAAATCCGGATATCGTCAAGCAAGCACTTATGGATTTATCCGGTAATAAAGAGCCTTATTCTGCACAAGACTTGCAAGATTTTCTGGATGGCAAACGAACAATAAATATCTGATATATGGCTGAACTTAATTCTCGACGCAACCTTGTCAAGCAACAGGTTACCGATTTGGATTATGCAGAAATTTCTCACGATCTTCACAAGGAGGAGAAACGCATACAACGCAAGTTGGACAAACGCAAAGATTTGGAAGAAAATTCGCTGTCTTATGGTGCTGTTAAGTGGATTGCCAAAGTAATGGATGATTATTGCTTGGAGGCTATATTCGGATTCATTCCCGGCGGTATAGGCGATGCCATTACCTCTACAATGGTGTTGCCGTCTATCTATGTCAGTTTGTTCAAGGTACACTCTATTCCGCTAACACTGGCTGTCATTTCAAGAGCATTGTTGGATACATGTATCGGTTGCATCCCTTTCTTAGGAAATATCTGCGACTTCTTCTATAAATCCAACAAAAAAAACTATCAACTTATCCGTGGTTTTGTGGAAGATGACAAAGAAACAATAGACAAGGTAAATCGTCAAGCCGTATGGATGCTTATCTTTATAGCCCTATTGGGAGTACTTCTGTACTATCTCATTGTAGGAATAGGCAAATTATGGACTTGGCTATTTGGGTGATTATAAACGTGTTAAAATGATACTATTATGAGATTAGAAGCAAAATGTAAACTTTTAGAATACCTGCTTATAGTTCCTGGTTTTATTGGTGTTATAGTACGACCGATTGCCATTATCGGCATATTTGCAACCACAAAACTACCATGGTTTCGATGGCTCTGTTTACTAATGGTGGTGTTGGCTTTCCTGTTTGGACTTAGAGGACGAACGTTTGGTGCCAAAGCATGGCAATGCGGCATATCGCCCAGAATGCGTTCATGGAAAAGCAGTATGGAATTATATGATATTGAGAGATATAGCCAAGGCTATTGGTACCTGCTTTTTTCTGGAGTACCCTATTTTGTCGGTGCTATCATCGGGTTGTTTCTGCTGTCTAAGTAAACAAAATTGCTTTGTGCAATATTTTTATAAACAATCAAAATTCTTTATTTATGGAAGAAAATGTGAACAAAGAGACTCCATTCGTCTCACAAGAAAACTCTACTCCTTTAGAGGAGCCGAAATGTCTGCATCATTTTAGTGTTGGGCAAGTTCAACTTGGAAGTGCAAAAATATCGGTCATATTGTAATGGGTCGCATGGATACAATTAGTTC
>DKEG01000070.1 GCA_002452095.1 Bacteroidales bacterium UBA6828
AGCATAGTCATACGGTTTGTGCCAAACCGACCGCGGACGAGGGCGTCCGCGTCCCCGGCTATGGCTTGTAGGGAATCCGTAGCGTCCGTGTCCCTGAAATAATGCACAATATTGATGCGGTTGCTATGGTTTGCACCAAATACTTGTATATGTTTGTTTTTTTTTGTAACTTTGCACGCTAAATTTAGATAAAATGGAAAAACCCCGGAATTTTGCACTTATCGGCGCAGCAGGATACATTGCTCCGAGACATATAAAAGCCATTGCCGATACAGGAAATAATCTGATGGTAGCATATGACAAGTTCGACTCCGTCGGACGTCTGGACAGCAGTTTTCCCGATTGTTCGTTCTTTACCGAGAATGAGCAGTTCGACCGTTTCTGCTCCAAGCAGATGCGTACGGACAACCCGTTGTCGTGGGTGTCAATATGTACGCCTAATTATACTCACGATGCATTTATCCGCTATGGTCTGCGCCTTGGTTGCAATGTGATTTGCGAGAAGCCGTTGGTACTCAATCCGTATAATATTGACAATCTTGTAGAATTGGAGCAGGAGAGCGGTCATCAGGCCTATACTATATTGCAACTGCGCTTGCACGACAAGATAAAAGCCCTGCACGAGAAAGTGAAGAACGGTCCGAAAGACAAGATTTACGATGTGGATCTGACCTATATCACCAGCCGCGGCAAGTGGTATTATAGTTCGTGGAAAGGAGATGTGCATAAGTCGGGCGGTATTGCTACCAATATCGGTGTGCATTTCTATGATATGCTGCAATGGATTTTCGGTCCTGTGCAGAAGAATATCGTCCATGTGATGTCGTTTGACCGTGTGGCAGGGTATCTGGAACTGAAGCAGGCGCGTGTGCGTTATTTTCTGAGTATCAATGCGGAGTGTCTCCCTCCGAATGCCGTGCAGGGGGAGAAACGCACCTATCGTACGTTGAGTATTGACGGAGAGGAATTCGAGTTCAGCCAGGGCTTTACCGAGTTGCACACAGAGAGTTACAAGCATATTCTTGCAGGAGACGGTTTCCGTATTTCGGAAGCGCGTCCGTGTATTGAGATTGTGAGCCAAATCCGTCATGCAGATCCTATCGGTTTGGTGGGAGACTACCATCCCCTTGCCAAACTGCCTCTCGCCAAACATCCGTTCGGTTGGGACGAAAAACGCTAAAAACAATGTATGGAAATGACCAACCGAACATATAACATATTTATCTTCTGTGCGCTGTGCATTGTGATGTTCTCCTCGTGTGTAACATCGCGTAAGGTGAACTATATGCAGGAGCCGGACAGGCATATCCCGCACTATACCGATACGATTAGTTTTGAGGACTACACCCTACGCGAGGGCGACCGGCTCTACATTTACGTCTATTCGTTAGACCCGAAGATTACGCAGATGTACAATGCAGGTGGCAACTCGTCCTATCTGCGTCAGCAGTCAAACAGCGTAAATATGAACGGGTCTTACGACCTTTATACCTATTTGGTGGATAAAGACGGCAATATTGATTTTCCTACTATAGGAAAGGTACAGGTAGAGGGTCTTACTACCCGTGAGGTGAAACATAAATTAGAGGAAGAACTGAGTACACTTATGAAAGAGATACCCGGTTTTTCCTCGGTGTCCGTTGAAGCCAATATCGTACAACGCTCTTTCTCAATTATCGGTATGCAGAGTGGTCGCTATTGGATCACTAAAGAGAAAATGACCATCTTTGAGGCGTTGGCCATGGCGGGCGATATCGGTGAGTTCGGTGATCGTGCGGAGATAAAACTTGTTCGCGAGAAAGATGGGAAGACAGTGATCAAGACTTTCGATGTGCGCTCCAAGGATATTATCAACTCGGAATACTACTATGTGGAGCCCAACGATATCATCTATATTCGTAAGATTGGCGGATATCAGTTCGGTATCAATTCGGCAGCCACTGCAGTGAGTGTGGTGGCAACGACCATATCGTTTGGCGTGTTCGTTTATTCGGTCGTACAGACATGTATTAACCTATCTCAAAAAGCAGGAGGCAAATGATGAAAAGGCTGTTCTATATCTGTTTCCTGTGCGTGTTGGGCATAACGCTGACGGGCTGCTATACACATCGCGAGATAGGTCTGCTCCAGGAGCCGACCAAGTGCAACAAACTGCCACAATACGACAGTGTGGAGTATGTGCCGTATAAGATACGTGTCAATGACGAGATTATCTACCGCCTGATTACAATGGACGAGACCATCTCCAAGTCCATAATGGGCAATAATCAGAATACAGCAGGGCAGTATGCCAATCCCTATCGCGTCTATTCCGACGGGACCATTGACGTGCCGTTCCTGAAGCCCGTGCATATAGCGGGTCTGACGGTGGAGCAAGCACAAGACACCCTTCGTGCCGCTTTCCGCGAGATAATACCTGATGCGGATGTGAAACTGGCACTCTATAACAAGTATTTTACGGTTATAGGTGATATCAACTCGGGTGAGTACTATGTATATAAAGAGAAACTGAATATCTTTCAGGCACTGGCTATGACGGGTGATTTGATGAACTCGGGCGACCGTAAGCATGTGCGGATCATCCGTCCGCACGACGGTGCTGAACCCGAGGTGCTGGAGTTTGATATTCGTACCAATTCGATTATTGACTCAAAGTACTACTATGTCTATCCCAACGATGTCATTTATGTGGCACGCACCAAGGATAGTTTCTTCAAGACCGCCAGTTATTCCGGTTTTCTCGGTCTGATTACCAGTAGTGTGTCGCTTCTGGTAACGGTGCTCAACTATACTCTATTGATACCCAACTAATTGCAATATGGATACGAATCAACAATATACACAGACCGGCAATAGTAACTACCTCTACGGAGGCAATACGCCGTATGGCAACGGGCAGTACTATGGCAATGGCAACTACTACAACCAGGGCGACCAAAACGCTGATGGCGAGGCGGGACAGTCCAACTTCAACCTGATGGAGTGGGGAATGCTCTTTGCGCACTATTGGTATCTTTTTGTTATCGGTGTGGCGATAGCCCTTGGCGTATCTATGCTCAAAAACCGCCGTTGGCTGCCGTCTTACTACTCGCAGGGAACCATCATTATCAAAGAAACTCTGGGTTATGGCAGTTCCAATTCGGCATTGATGCAGGGTTTTGGCGTGGACGCCGGGTATCGCAATGTGAATAACCAGGTGATTATGCTCGGGTCGTACGACTTGATGTGCCGCGTGGTGGATTCGCTGCCGTTCCTGAATGTGGAGTATATTACGCAGGGGCGTTTCAAGACGCGGAACTTGTATCGCAATACACCTATTCTGTTAGAGACGACATCAGTCGATCCGCGTGCATACGATGCAATGTTCCAAGTGGTGTTCAATGGTAACGGCACGATGAATATATCCCATCAGAGTGAGGAAAATCCGTTCAGTTTTGTGGCGCGCTACGGCGAACCGATACAGTGTCCGCTGTTTAGCGGTACTATTTGGCCTACCGATAATATGACTGCCGGTGGCAAGATATTTTTCCGTTTTCGCTCGCGCGAATCATTGGTGAGCGAGTTTATGGGGCGTTTGCAACTCCGTTTTATCGGCGAGGGGAGCACGGTGCTGGCTCTTTCTATGACGAGCGAGACCCCGCAGCGTGATTGCGAGTTTATAGACAAACTGGCGGAGATTTATCTGCAAAAGAACCTAGAACAGAAAAACGAGGTGGCGGAAAACTCCATCCGTTTCATCAATGAGCAGTTGGTGCACCTGCAAACCGCTCTCGAAGCCAGCGAAGGGGCAATGACCAATTTCCGGCAGGAGAACAAGTTCGTGGATGTCAGTTCGTATGCAGGACAGTTGATGACCCGTATATCGGGATATGACCAGCAGGAAATGGAACTGCGTCTCAAAGAAACGTATTTCGATTACCTTACCAATTACCTTAAGACCAACATCGAAAATGGAGCAGTTATTGCTCCGACTTCTCTCGGACTGAACGAGCCGATGCTGATGACGCTTGTGCAGCAACTCAACGATCTGCGTATCCAGCGTGGGGAACTGACCGAAAAGAATGTCTATTATGCCAAATACACCAAGGACATAGAGAATGTCAAAACGGCAATCAGTGAGGTGGTCGGGAGTATGCGTGCTTCGCTTGAGATAGAGAAGAAAGATTTGCAGAACCGCTACTCGGACGTGGAAAAAGAAATACAAAACCTGCCGACCAAAGAGTTGCAGATGGTGGCTATCGAGCGCAACTACCGCATAGACGACAACTACTATACTTTCTTTCTTCAGAAACGTGCTGAGGCTGAGATTCAGAAAGCCAGCAACACGCCCGATAATACCATTTTGGACAAGGCGCGTACCACGGCAGTGGTCAATTCCAAAGCCAAAAGCAAAACGACCACGATGTGCTTGCTTATCGGATTGCTTGTTCCTTTTGCGCTCATCGTACTCAGCGAGTTGCTCAATACAAAAATGCGTTCGCCCAAAGATGTGCAGAAGATGCGTCTGTTTCGTCTTATTGGTACTTTGCGGCATACCTATCATACCAACCCGACCCTTGTGCGCGACAGCCCACGCTCGGCATATGCCGAGATGATGCGTGCCATTCGTACGCGTATTGAGTTTATCACTAAGCGCAAAGAGAATGTGGTGCTGGTGGTAACTTCCACCGAGTCGGGCGATGGCAAGACATTCCTTTGTACCAATTTGGCCTCGCTTTATGCTATGACGGGTAAGAAGACGCTGCTTATCGATCTTGACCTGCGCAAACCCAATGTGCATACCAAACTCGGTTTGGAGAATGGTCCGGGCATCTCCAATTATCTCATTGGCGATTGTGCTTTGGAGGATACGATTGTAAGCAATGACAAGATAGGGTTCGATGTTATGCGGGCGGGTACTATCCCCCCCAACCCCGGCGAACTGATACACTCCGATGAACTGACGGTGCTGATTGCCGACTTGAGAAAGAAATATGTGTATGTCGTCATTGATACATCGCCTATAGGTCTTGTTCCGGATGCCTATACTCTTATTGAGCAGACGGATATGTGCTTGTATGTTATCCGCTGTATGCAGACCAATAAGTCGTTCTGCAAACAGACTTTGCAACAGATGACTGAAGTGGTGGATAATCCCGATAAAGTACAACTGGTGCTTTCTGATATTCCAAACGATTCCCGCCATGGTTACGGCTATGGATATGGGTATAAATACGGTTACGGTTATGGTTACGGCTATGGTTATGGTAATCCGCACAAGGCGAATAAAACAGGGCTGCGCTACAACATAGAACGCTTGTGGGCAGCCGTGCTTCACAGAGATTTTACGGTTAACACTTCCTACTACACAGATGAGGACGAAACCGGTTCACAAAAGTAACTACTTGGATATTTCGGAAAAAAGCAGTATCTTTGCGGTCTGAAAATAGGATTGAACTTGCAAAAGAACAGATTATATGGTTTTGTGCTGATAGGCATCGCCATCCTGTTGGTCATGCCTGCGGAGGCGCAATATACGGGGAGCGGAAGCAGTGTGTTTACGTTTCTGGGATTACCTGTGTCTTCGCGTATGAATGCCCTCGGTGGGAACAATGTGAGTGTGCGTGACGGGGACATATCCATGGCGATGAACAACCCTGCCTTGCTCGGGGCACTGACCGACAATGTGCTGCAACTCAACTATTCCTATTACCTGCCCGGTACGATGTTTGGTAGTGTGCTGTACGGACATAATTTCGGACGCTCGAAGATAGAAAAGCCCTATTCGGGCGACGGGCAACCTGACGAACCGAACTATTTTGCCGTAGGTATCCACTATTTGGATTACGGTCGTATGCAGTACGCCGATGGCGATGGCAATCTTACGGGTGGAACATTTACCGCAAAAGATATGTTGATAGACGTGATGTATGCACGCCAGTTGGGGCAGTGTTTCTCGGTCGGCGTTACGCTCAAACCTGTCTATTCGATATACGAGGCATACCACTCTTTTGCGCTTGGTGCCGATGTCGGTGCGCATTACCAAACGCGCGATTCTACATTCCAACTCGGGCTTTCTTTGCAAAACATCGGTTGGCAGGTCAAAGGTTTCTATAGCGACGAGGGCGGCTCCAATCACGAGATGCTGCCGATCAACCTGCAATTAGGACTCAGTTACCGCGTGGCACATGCGCCGCTGCGTTTCTCGATGACCATACACAATATGCAGCAATGGAACCTTGGCTATGAGGTTACCAACCGCGCCGATGTATCGTCGCTGACCGATGAAGCGAAGCCTGTACAATGGTACGATATGATGTTCCGCCATACGATATTTGCAGTGGATGTCGTACCCAAGAGCGAGCGGTTTTATCTGACTATCAGTTACAACCACCGTCGTCGTGCGGAGATGAACCTTATTGATCAACGCTCGTTGGCTGGTTTTGCTTTCGGTGCGGGGGTACGTATCTATAAGTTCCGTCTCGGTTTTGCGATGTCGCAGATGACCAAGAGCAATTTTTCCTACCAGGTGGGCTTGAGTCTCGATATCAATTCTCTACTGAAATGAAAAAAATCATTGTTGCCATTGACGGCTATTCGTCGTGCGGCAAATCGACCATTGCAAAAGCATTGGCGAAGTATGCAGGGTATATGTATGTGGATACGGGCGCAATGTATCGTGCTACGGCACTTTATATGTTGCAGCACCAAGCCGAGAGTAACGAGCAAATTGTTACTCTGCTCCCCGAAGTAAACATCCGTTTCGCTATGCAGGCGGACGGCACACAGCATACTATGCTCAACGGGCAGGATGTGGAGTCGCAGATTCGCACGCTTGATGTCGGCAATAGGGCTTCGCAGGTATCACAGATTCGCGAGGTTAGGCAGTTTCTCGTGGCGCAGCAGCAGGCTATGGGCAAAGAGAAAGGTATTGTGATGGACGGGCGCGACATCGGTACGGTGGTATTCCCAGAGGCGGAACTGAAGTTGTTTCTTACCGCCTCACCGGAGGTGCGGGCGCAGCGCCGTTTCGATGAACTGACAGCCAAAGGTGAACACCCGCAGTATGCTGACGTTTTGGCAGATGTCAATGACCGTGACTATCGCGACACCCACCGTACGGAAAGTCCTCTCCGTCAAGCCGATGATGCTATTGTTGTGGATAACAGCAAGATGACGCGAGAGGAACAAATGCAGGTTATTATTGAATTGTTCAATAAAACCGTTCATTCCTAATTAGTAATTCATAATTCATAATTCATAATTCATAATTCATAATTCATAATTACCTTGACGGTAACCATTGACAGCGGTAGCGGGTTCTGCTTTGGGGTAACGAGTGCAATACAAAAAGCGGAAGAGGAACTCTTGCGGGGTTCGCTCTATTGCTTGGGCGACATTGTACACAACGGGCAGGAGGTTGAGAGGTTGGCAAACCTCGGTTTGGAAACCATTGACTACGACGACCTACGCACGTTGCATAATGTGCGCGTTCTGCTGCGGGCGCACGGCGAGCCGCCGAGTACCTACCATATCGCCGAGCAGAATCAAATAGAGATTATTGATGCCAGTTGCCCCGTGGTGCTGCATCTGCAAAAGCGTATTCGTGATACCTATCAACGCTTGCGCCAAACCGAACAGGGTGGGTACTCGCAAATTGTAATCTTCGGTAAACAAGGGCATGCGGAGGTGATCGGATTGCAGGGGCAGACCAACAATACCGCCATCGTTGTAGAGCGGGCAACGGATATAGAGCGGCTGGACTTTACCCGCCCTATCTATCTTTTTTCGCAAACGACCAAGTCGGTCGGGGAGTTTCACCAATTGGTGGAAACCATACAAAACTGTATGCAGACGGGCGTGCCGTTTGAGTGGCATGATACAATCTGTCGCAATGTGGCGAACCGTGTGGAGAAACTGCGCCGGTTTGCCCAAGCGAATGATATAGTTATCTTTGTGGGCGGCAAAAAATCCTCCAACGCCAAAGTGCTGTTCCAACACTGTCAGGAAACCAATTCTCGCACGATTTTTGTTAGTAGTGATACAGAACTGACCGACGACATTCTGTCAGCCTGCCATAATGTGGAGCGTGTAGGTATCTGCGGAGCCACCTCCACCCCGCTATGGCTGATGGAGCGGGTTGGGCAATGCATAATGAAAAGTAAGGAGGATATAAGGTGAGATACGCCATTCTTTATTCTAAATGTAAATCTTAAAACCAAACAATAGCAATGGAATACAAAATTAACACAGTGGGTGTGTTCACCTCAGGTGGAGATGCACCCGGTATGAATGCCGCAGTACGTGCCGTAACGCGTGCGGCTATCAGCAACGGTATCAAAGTGAAAGCCATCTATAGAGGCTATAAAGGCTTGATAGAAGATGAGATAAAAGAGTTCGACACCCAAGATGTAAGCGACATTATCCAGCGCGGCGGTACAATCATCAAATCGGCACGATGCGAGGAATTTAAGACACCCGAAGGGCGCAGACAGGCGTATGATAATCTGGTAAAAGAGCAAATTGATGCCTTGGTAGCCATCGGTGGTGACGGTACGTTTACCGGCGCACGTGTGTTCGCACAGGAATACAATGTTCCTATCATCGGCATCCCCGGTACTATTGATAACGACCTTTGGGGTACCGATACCACTATCGGGTACGATACCTCCCTCAATACGATTATGCGTTGTGTGGATATCTTGCGCGATACCGCTTCTTCGCACGAGCGCGTGTTTCTGGTAGAGGTAATGGGGCGCGATGCCGGTTTCTTAACCCTTAATGCGGCTATCGCAGCAGGGGCTGAGGCGGCTATCATTCCCGAGAGGGCTACTATTATGGAGCAAATTGAAGCGGCTATCGGACAAGGTCGCCGCAAGAGCAAGAACTCCAGTATCGTGCTTGTACAGGAGCATGCTATTGAAGGAGGTGCCAAAGCCGTGGCTGACTTGGTAGCACAGGCGCACCCTGAATATAGCCCGCGGGTAACCGTACTCGGACACTTGCAACGAGGCGGTTCTCCTACAGCCGATGATCGTATTCTCGCTTCCCGTATGGGTATTTCCGCTATACAAGCCCTGCTCGAAGAGCAGCGCAGTATTATGGTAGGTGTACAGAACGATGAAATCGTCTATGTGCCGCTTATCAAGGCCATCAAAGAGAAAAAAGACGTCAAGGCCGACAAATGGGCGGCTTTGAGTATATTGTCTATCTGATCACTGCACAGAACCTGACAAAAAAAGAGATTGCTATATGGTGTGGCAATCTCTTTTTTGTTTCTGTTCCTGTTTCCCATTCGTCTGCTGATTACATTCATAGGGTTATTATTGGGTTGTTCACAATAGAATGATGTTTATCTATAGAGGCGTTTACCCGGGAGTTGGCTCCAGAATTCTCTATGTCGCAAGGGCAGGAGAAATGGAAGAGAACAAACCTAAAATTAGTTTTTGACAATACCACAATCGTCCAAAACGA
The DNA here is from genome assembly GCA_002452095.1 of Bacteroidales bacterium UBA6828. Classification (GTDB taxonomy): domain Bacteria; phylum Bacteroidota; class Bacteroidia; order Bacteroidales; family Paludibacteraceae; genus Colicola. The sequence continues at coordinate 9,454 of DKEG01000070.1, forward strand.
TACCACAAACCTACAAAACAAATCTGCACTATTGTGCAAACCGAGCAAAAAAGGTACTTTTGCAAAAATTCTATATTGCAAAAGTATGACTATGAAAAAGATATATATTGCCTTATTCGGTTTCTGTTTGTTGGGCAGTTCTTTCCCTGCGCAGGCTGCACATCCGTGGCACACAAGCGGTATGCGGAGCGAGTGCGTACTCTTTGAGCGGCATACGTGGAATGTGGTAGATGCCGTTGACGAAGAACCCGGCTACAGCCGTCGCCGCTATACTTATACCGATTCGGTGTTTATCCCGGAAACGATGGAGGGTAAGTGCTTTACACTCTCTTGCGGGGCGGCGAACCAGGAGGCGTGGGTGTATCTCAACGATGATCCGGTAGGTTACCACGCCGGCGGATATACCGCTTTTACGTTTGATGTTACCCGCTATTGCCACGCGGGGCAATGGAACCGTGTGCGTATCGTGGTAAGCAACGAGTACAACGAGAATATTCCCCCTCTCTCTGCCGACTTCACGTTCTTCGGCGGGCTGTATCGTGATGTGGTGCTGACCGCCACCTCCCCTTTGCATTTTGCCACCACGCACTTTGCTACCCCGGGTGTGTATGTCTATACGCCTGCTGTGTCGGCAGAGCGTGCCACGGTGCAGATAGAAGCCATGGTAGAGGGAAAAGGCAACATGGAGTTCTTGGTAAGCGGACACGGTTATCAGAAGACTATCAAAGCCAAGATACAGACCGGCAAAGCCCGTACGGAACTGACTATTCCTAATCCCGCCTTGTGGACACCCGATACCCCGAACCTCTATACCGTTCAATGTCGTCTTTATGACAAGCACGGGCGGCTGCAAGATGAAGTGAAGGAGCAGTTCGGCTTGCGTTGGTACGGCTTTGGCGAGGATGGAATGTTTTATCTCAATGGCAAGCAGACCAAACTCATCGGTACCAGCCGCCACCAGTGCTACAAGGGGCTAGGAAACGCTCTGCCCGACTCGCTGCAACGCCGTGATATTGAACTTATCAAGGCAATGGGTGCGAACTTCCTCCGTGTGGCGCACTATCCGCAGGGAGAGTATATTATGCACCTGTGCGACAGTATCGGTTTGCTCTGCTCGGTGGAGATACCGCTGGTCAATGCCATTACTGAGAGTGAGGCTTTTGCACAGCGTTGCGAGGATATGCTTGACGAGATGGTGTGGCAGAACCGCAACCATCCGTCGGTAGTGCTGTGGGCGTACAGCAACGAGATACTGCTTCGCCCACCGTTTAAGAATGATACTGCCCGCCATAGTCTCTATTGCGAGCATGCTGCTGCGCTGTGCCGCCGGCTCAATTCGCACCTGAAAGCATTAGACCCGACGCGTCCGACGATGATTGTTCTGCACGACAATTTCAAGGAATACAGCCGCTATGGTTTCCCTCAGGCAGCCGATGTGGTAGGGCTGAATATCTACAGCGGCTGGTACTCGGGTACATTCTCGGGTATGGACAAGAGTGTGGAGCGTGTGCATACGGCATTGCCCGGCAAACCGCTGTTGCTCACCGAGTTCGGCGCAGACTGCGATCCGCGTATCCGTACCGCTTTTCCTGAGCGGTTCGACTACTCAATGGACTATGCCCTGCTTTTTCACAAGCATTATCTGCCATTTATTCTGAATTGCGATTACCTTGCGGGTGGTATGGTTTGGAACTACAACGATTTCCATTCCGAGGCGCGTCTTGGTGCGTTGCCGCACTACAACTGCAAGGGATTGGTTACCTCCGACCGCCGACGCAAACTGACCTATTTCTATTATCAGTCGGTGCTGCGCAAGGACCGTGTTGGTGGGCAGGCGAAAGATACATTGCTGCAGATGTTACGCCTGCCGCAAGCGGAATCTATGCCGCTACGTGTCAATATGGGGAGCCGCTGTTTCTTTACCGACGACAGTACCCGTATCTGGCAGCCCGAGCAGGCATACCAAGAGGGCGGTTGGGGCTATGTGGGCGGCGAACCGTTCACCAAGAAAACCAAGTACGGGCAACTGCCTGCCGCCGATGTGGATATACTCGGTACTGACCAAGACCCGCTTTATCAGACCGCCCGTGTAGGGATAGAGGCGTTCCGTGCCGATGTACCTGCGGGGCAATACGAGGTAGTGCTGTATCTGGCGGAGTTGGAGAGCGAAGAGCAGGAGCAGATGTCGGTTTACAACCTCGGGAATGAAGCCATAGATACCGGTTTTCGTGGAAGAGAGATGACGGTGCAAGTACAAGATACCGACCCTGTTACGGTCAATCTCACCCGCCAATACGGCAGATACCGTGCTGCTGAACTGCGCTACACGGTAGAGGTCAATGGCAACGAGGGAATACATATTACTTTCCGTCCCGTAAAAGGCGAAACTATTCTCAATGCAGTAGAGATAATTAATTTATAAATGTGTAAATTAGCAAATTTGTAAATTAACGGAGCATATACTCATTTACCAATTTACCAATTTACAAATTCTTGCGATATGCGCTCGGCGTTATGCCGTAGCGTTTGCTGAAGCAGCGGATAAAGTAACTCGGTGTGTTGTACCCTGCTATGTAGGCTATTTCGGCAATAGATTTCTCCGGTGCGTCTTTTAGCAGGGTAGCGGCGCGTTGCAGGCGCATTTCGGCTATCAGTTCGTTGGGTGTTTTCCCCGTTGCGTCTTGCAGTTTGGTGTATAGACCTGTGCGGCTCATACACATTTCCTGTGCTAATTTGTTAATATCAAAATCCGCATCATCGAGGTGTGCCTCGATGATGTTCTGTACTTGTGTGGCGAACAGGAAACGTTCGTTTTGCAGCCGCTCTCGCATCAGGCGCAACTGCTCGTTTTTCTTTGCCAATTGTGCTTCCTGTTCGGCTATTCGTGCTTTTGTTTTGCGCAAGGCACGTTGCAGAATGTATCCGCCTGTTGCCAGTACTGCGCAGGCAATCAGTGTGATAAACAATGTTTTTGCCCACCATGTCTCGTACCAATGCGGCTCTACGATGATATGCAGTCGATAGGTGTCGCCTATGTTGTCTTGCAGCAGGAAATCATATTCTCCGGGTGCCAGGTTGGTATAGGTTGCGCTCTGTGCAGCGGTGGCGGGTTGGCGGTTGGTGTCGAACCCTTCCAATCTGTAATAGAGTTGCGGGCGCAGTATGTTGCTGTACGACGAACTGCCGAAACGGATTGTCAGGACTTTCTCGTCAGGTTGCAGATACAGTGTGTCCAATACGGGCAACCCCTGTGTAATTCGTCGCACGTTGCCGCCGGTGTTGCGTATAGTGATACCTACGGGGAAGATATGTACGGGTTCGCCCGGTGTCATTACGTCTTTCAGGCAGAAACGGCACATTCCGTCGATTCCGCCCACCCAGACCGTCCCTTGCGAGTCGGCGTAGAGACTTTGCTCGGTGAGGATCTCGAGTGGAAATCCCGTTTTGGCGGTCAGGTAGCGTACGGATGTGAAATCGGCAGACACTATGGTCAGTCCCACCGAGGTGGCGATGATGTAGTATTCGGGTGTGGTGAGCAGGTCGATGACGCTGCGGCTGTCCAGACAGGCATTGAGTTCGGCAAACGGCTGCCAAACGCCTGTTGCCGTATCGAAGCGCAGAATACCGTCAATCGTCCCAGCCAGCAGGTTGCCGGCGATGTCGCAGCCGAATACGTGTACGGGTTTGGGTATGGTGTAGGTAGATAGTCGGCGGGTGGGAATATGGTAGGCGTAGGTAAGGTGTTGGCGGGCGAACCAGAGGACGGAGTTTTGCCTCCGGAGGTGTGCTAACTCGCCCGAGATACTGACTGAATCCAACACGGAAAACTCGCCGGTACTCCTCCGCATCAGTCCGATACCGCGCTCGGTGGAGAAGAACAGGGTATCTCCATATTCGACCAATTCGCGCACGCGGTTATCGGGCAGGCAGCCCTGTTCGGCGGTGTAGGTACGCAGGCGTTTGGTGCGGGTGTCCATAGTGATGAGTCCGCCCTGGTGCGTGCCCATATACAACAAGTGGTGTGGCTCATCCAACCAGAGCGATTTGATGGCAGGTTGGGGCGTGGCACGGTCGATACGCACGGGAACGATGGTGCCGTTGGGGTACAGTACGTTCAATCCGCCTCCGTTGGTAGCAATATAGACCGTGCCGAGACTGTCGGAAATGATACTATTGACAATAGGATAACTGAGCGGGTGTGCCTGCTCCTTGCCAGCGCCATAGTACGTATAGATGGCGTGGCGCGGGTTGTAGAGGTCGATAGCCCCGAAGAAACTGCCTATCCACAGGGTGCCTTGTTCGTCGCAGGTGATAGCCCGCACGGAGAAAGGATAGTCATCGGGCGTGCCTTGTGCGAAAGGAAGAGGGCGCATATCGGCGGCATTGATACATATCAGTCCACTGTAGGTGCCGACCCAATAATTACCCTGATGGTCTTCGGCGATAGTACGTACGTCAGTGCCGGCAATGATATGCTGCCGGTCTCCCGTCGGGCGCAGGCAGTATAGTCCGTCGGTGCGCGAGCAAAGCCAGAGGTTCTGTCGGCTGTCACGGAAGATCTGTACTACCGATGGTATGGCTATATGCTGCAAGAGCCGCCCAGTGGTGTTGTACAGCGAGACTCCCTCACGGTTGCTGACAATGATTTGCTCTGCCGACTCATAGATAGCCATAGGGCGGGGAATGAAAAAGAGCGGACTGAGGGTTGTGCCGTTGTAGGCAAAGAGAGTGTCGCGTGCGGCTATCAGGAAGCGTCCGCGTCCGTACACAACGGCTTGTACACCGGCGGAGTCTATTACCGAGAGCGTCTCCGTGCGCAAGTCGAGCCGCAGGACGCTGCTTCCGCTGCGGAAAAGCAGATTGCCGTGGCGGTCGCCGCATACGGTATGGATATAGTTGTTGCGTATAAGCGGGTTTTCCGTCTCGTCGCCGCGGAAGATACGGCAGTCGTTGCCGGCTATGCAGTTCAAGCCGTCCCGTGTGGCGACCCACATACGTCCGTACTCGTCCTGGTAGAAGGCGTTGATACTATAGTGCGACAATCCGTCTTCCACGCCGAAGTGCTCCATCGCCGTCGATGTAGCAAAGACGAGAGCAACCCACGCAGACAGAAATGCAATGGAAAGAACCCGTTTAATAGCAAAATCGTACAACATGTTATTGTGTTTTGGTATGCAAAGATAGTATAAATTCCTCACATATGCAAACAGAGTGTAATAGTTGCGACAAGATATGAGCGATATAGGCTGTGTGGCACGCAATACATACGATATGGGGACTGCATTCACAGGTAAATCACAGGTGAATCACATACGAATCACATACACCTGCCAGGTAGTTGGTATGTAGTAGGTATGTAGCAGGTATGTAGCAGGTAGGTCCGTATTTGGTCGGTATGCGGCAGGTGCAAGGAAGTTGATTGTTCGTGATCAACGGAAAGCAAATGGAAAGCAAGCGGAAAGCAACGGCATATAGCAGAATAGTAAAATGATGCATGACAATATGTTTTGTACGAAAGTGCAATTATTTTGAATTTTATTGGTACTGCTATTGCGGATATTGTTGTAATTTTGCAGCGGGTTTGGAAGGCGGACAGGATGGTGTGTGATTGTCGTTGATTGAGTGTTAAAGCAAAGCAAGTTATATATAAAGAAAAAATACTCAACTTATCTGATACGATATGAAAAAGATATTTCTCAGTATTATTTGTGCAATATGCTCCGTTATGCTATGGGCGGACGTAGAGGGTGTGGTGCGCGATGAGCAGGGAGAACCGCTTATCGGCGTGTCGGTGCTGATAGAGGGTACGACACAGGGCACCATTACCGATTTCGACGGCAATTTCTCGCTCGATGCAGCGGAGGGGCAGACACTCGAAATCAGTTATATGGGTTATCGTACCGAGCGGGTGAAGGTGGGCAAGGCTCCGCTACAGGTGGTGCTGAAAGAAGACACGAAGACGCTTGACGAGGTGGTGGTAGTGGGTTATGGTACGCAGAAACGCTCCGACCTGACGGGGTCTGTGGCTTCGGTGAAGGCCGATGATGTGAATGCCGTGCCGACCAGCAGTGTGGCAGAGATGCTCCGCGGACAGGCGGCGGGTGTGGTGGTAACGCAGAACAGTGCACGTCCGGGCGGACAGTCGGATATAGTGATCCGCGGTAAGAAATCGCTCACCGGCGGCAATGCACCTCTTTATATTGTGGACGGTACGCCGGTGGACAATATAGACGACTTTAATTCGCAGGATATTGAGTCGATAGAAGTGCTGAAAGATGCGGCTGCGCAGGCTATCTACGGTGCGCGTGCGAGCAACGGCGTGATACTGGTTACCACGAAGCGCGGTACTGAGGACAAGACGAGTGTGGACATTAACGCCTACGCGGGTGCGCAGACGGTGAAGCGCAATTTTGACCTCTACAACGGTGCGGAATGGGTGGCACTCAAACGCGAGGCGAACCGTTCGTTTGTCTATGACCCCGCTACCAAAACCGCTACGGGTGAGTATCAGGACGATGTCGCATTGTTCGGTAATATGTACCAGAACATGGTGGACGGGAACTATACCGACTGGGAGAGTCTGATGATCAAGCCTGCTCTGCAGCAGAAATACGATGTGAGCGTGCGCACGGGCAACGACCGCACGAAGATGTCGGCGGCACTCGGTTTCTTCGATCAGGAGGGTATGATTGCCCCCGCCAACTACCGCCGTTACAATGCGCGTTTCGATGTGTCGCAGAAACTCGGCAAGCGGGTTACGATCGGTATGAAAGCGAACTATATACACAGCGACCAGAAATCGGAAGACTCGGATTTTTCGAAAGTGCTGACCGAGTCGCCGCTGCTCAGTGCTTATGATGCGGACGGCAATATGCTGTCGCTCCTGGCGGACAGCAAGTGGAGTCCGCTATGGAACAATGCGCATTACACCTCGGACAAGAAGACCGACCGTTTTATGCTCGGGCTGAACCTTGACTGGAACATTTGGGGCGGACTGACCTACCGGCTTAACACCTCGGTCAATTACCGCAACCAGGAGCAAGGCACTTATCGGGATTCGCAGCACGAAAAGGGCAGTTTGGTAGGCGGTTCGGCGGCTATAAGCAACACCAAGTATGTGGACTACCTGCTGGAGAATATCCTTGGCTACGACCATACATGGCAGGACAAACACCACTTGAATGTAACATTGGTGCAGTCGATAGAGGCTATCCGCACCACCAAGACCACCACGAGCGGTTCGGGCTTTGCCACCGACGACCTGGGATATAACAACATCTCTGCGGCAGCGATTACCAACCCGACGGTGCGCACCATCACCCCGCGGCATCTGGTCAGTTTCATGGGGCGTGTGAACTACAGCCTGATGGACAAGTACCTGTTCTCGGTCAGCACCCGTGTGGACGGCTCGAGCGTGTTCGGCAAGAACAGCAAATGGGGTGTTTTCCCCGCGGGGTCGTTTGCATGGCGTATCAACCAGGAGGATTGGCTGATGGATGTGAACTGGCTGACCAACCTCAAACTGCGTCTCTCTGCGGGTTCGGTGGGCAACCAGGCTATCAGTCCCTATCAGACACAGGGTCTGGTGGACAGTTATTATATGCAGTTCGGCGACGGGAATGCCCTGGTGGGCTATCTGCCGTCGGGACAGTTGCAGAACCCCGACCTGAAATGGGAGACCACGACCAGTTACAACATCGGTTTGGACTTCGGTTTCCTGCGCGACCGTATCATGGGTACGGTGGA